>NZ_JBLNKS010000009.1:0-160012 GCF_048276375.1 Flavobacterium sp. ZB4R12
ATGGAATGAAATGGAGTTTTTCGAGGACTTGCAGCGTATAGCCCGACCCATTATACAAAAAGAGGCAACTACCCACTAAGATAATTGCCTCTTTTTTATAAGGGGGAACGCCAAAATGATATTTTAATCGAAACGTATGGCTTTGACTGGGGAAATTTTAGTTATTATATAGGAAGGAATTAATAATACCAAGAAACAAACGGTCACGGTAAGCATATTTAACAAGAGTATGTATCCCCAATTTAGGTAGACCGGTGCTTGATTGACATAGTAGTTTTCGGGATTCAATTGAATTATACCGAACTGTTGCTGGATTAGCAATAATGAGATCCCAATTAGATTTCCCCAGAACAGTCCTCTTACTATAAGGTAAAAGGCATTGTAGAGAAATATTTTTCGAACTGACCAATTATTGGCTCCTAAAGCTTTTAGTATTCCTATCATTTGGGTTCGTTCGAGGATAAGTACCAATAGTGCCACTACCATATTGATGGTAGCAACAAGTATCATCACTACTAATATAACGATGATATTGAAATCGAATAGTTGAAGCCATTCGAATATATAACTGTATTTTTCGATTATGGTTTTAGTGTCCAGTGTTGACGATGTTTGTTCATAAACTTGTTCTCCTGTAAATTCTATATTGTTGAAGTCGTCAACAAAAACTTCGAAAGCGCCTATTTGCTCTGGAACCCATTTGTTGATGCGTTGCATGTGGCGAATATCTCCTATTATATAGGTAGCATCGAATTCTTGAAAACCGGAGTTAAAAATTCCTGTGATTTTAAATCTTCGGATGTTGGGTAATTGATTTTGACTTTCTTTTATAAAGAATGTATTGAAGGAATCATCTACTTTTAGATTCAATCTATTTGCAAGGAATTGCGATATCAATACTTCTTGATTGACATTTTTTGAAAAATCAGGAAGTTTTCCTGAAACCAGATACTCCTTTATATTATCCCATTTATAATCGTTACCCACTCCTTTGAAGATGATTCCTTCAAAAGCGGTTTCGGTTCTGATAATTCCAGCTTTACTAGCGATAGCTTGAATATGACTCACTCCAGGAACAGCCGTGAATTTTGGATAAAAATTTTGTTTTTTAGAAATTGGAACTAATGTAACTTCGGATTGATTGTTGTCATAATTCGAAATAATGATATGTCCGTTGAAAGCAGAAACCTTTTCTCTGATTTTTTGTTGCAATCCAATTCCAGTGGCAACCGAAACAATCATCATAATCATACCAATGGCAATTGCCGAAATAGCAATTTTTATAATTGGTGCAGATATGCTACTTTTATAATCTTTAGCAGTTATGAGTCGTTTGGCGATGAAATATTCTAAATTCAATTTGATTGCGTTTCTAATTTGGATTTGCTTCGCCAGTTCGCGTCGCTTGTGCCAAAAATACAGCTAAAACACGAATTACACTAATTGGCATTAATTTTATTTGAACCTATATATGATACCATTTTTCAAGATATTGCTTTGCTTTATATTTTTAATAATCATTTCGACTTCTTGTTCAGCAAGAAAAACAGATGTAAGAGAAAATGTAAAATCGAATTTAGAAAAAGTTAAAAATAATTCATCCGTAGAGATAAAGACTGGAGCCGATAATTACGACAACTATCTACCCTTATTAAAGGACCAGAAAATTGGAATTGTAACCAACCAGACTGGAATTCTCTCCAATAAAACTCATTTAGTTGATTTTCTATTAGAGAGAAATGTTTCTGTAAAAAAAATATTTGCACCGGAACACGGTTTTCGCGGAACGGCTGATGCAGGCGAACATGTGGTTGACGGAAAAGATTCTAAAACTGGACTTTCAATTATTTCTCTTTATGGCGAAAACAAAAAACCAAAACCAGAGCAATTAGTTGGAATTGATGTACTCGTTTTTGATTTACAAGATGTGGGCGCTCGATTTTACACTTATATTTCCTCTTTACATTATATAATGGAAGCTTGTGCCGAAAATAATGTTCCACTTCTAATTCTTGACAGACCAAATCCAAACTGTGGCATTATTGACGGCCCCATTTTAGAAACCGCATTCTCAAGCTTTGTGGGCATGCACCCAATTCCTTTACTTCACGGAATGACAATTGGCGAATATGCACAAATGATAAATGGTGAAAAATGGTTAAATAATAGAATAGAATGTAAATTGACCGTAATACCATGTCTTTATTACAACCGAGAAATGAATTACAGTTTACCAGTAAAACCTTCACCGAATCTTCCGAATGATCAAGCCGTGAATTTATATGCGAGTTTGTGTCTTTTTGAAGGCACAAATGTAAGTGTGGGGCGAGGAACTGAAAAACAATTCCAAATTTATGGCTCTCCTTATTTACCGAAAAGTGGCTTCAGTTTTATTCCGAAACCAAATTTCGGCGCCCAAAATCCAGTTTATAATGGTATCGAATGTTATGGAGAAGATTTATCAACGCATACAAGAGTAAACAGACTAGAATTGAAATGGTTAATTAAAGCCTATCAAACCACAACCGACAAATCAAAATTCTTCAATCCTTTTTTTACAAAATTAGCAGGAACTAAAAAATTGCAACAGCAAATTGAAGCTGGAACTTTGGAAGAGGTGATCAGAGAAAGCTGGAAAAAAGGACTAATTGAGTTTAAGGAAATGAGATCTAAATATTTGATTTATTAATCCTCTCCCCTCCCGAAGCCTCGGGACTCTCCAAAGGAGAGGGAGCTAAAACTTAAAATATTAAACGATTCGCATAGAGCCAAAGCCTTATTTCATAAAAAATTTAAAACCCTATTTTGGATCACTGATTTGAAAATTGAGCCATAAAACGAAATCTACAATGGCAATTTCTTCTTCATTTCCTCTACAATATTAAAAGCAGCCGGACATATAGCAACATTTTTCAACGTTAAGCCCGTGATTTGCTGAAACTTTTTTCTATCCGTATGCGGGAATTCTCTGCACGCTTTGGGACGAACATCATATATCATACAAGCATTTTCATTATCCAGAAAAGTACATGGCACACTTTGCAACACATAATCCCTGTCTTCATCGATGCGAAGGTATTGCTCAATAAACTGTTGTGGCTTTTGGCGTAGGTATTTTGAAACACGCTCAATATCGGCATCCGTAAACAAAGGCCCTGTTGTTTTACAACAATTGGCACATTTCAAACAATCCGTTTTCTTGAATTCAGCATCATGCAAATCCTGCATCACGTAATCTAAATTCTTCGGCGTCTTCTTTTTCAGCTTGTCGAAATACTTTTTGTTTTCGATATGCTTATCTTTGGCTTCTTTAGGAAGATTGTTTAAAATATTGTTCATTCGTAGATTAGTTTATTCGGTTATTCGATAAAACATTCCGCGAAATTACTTAAAACAAATCAACAAATAGCTAAATTAACACATCAACTATAATGAAAGACCTTTTCGGCAAAGCCATACTTGATTTTCAAACCAATAATTCGCCAGAAGATTTAATTACAGAAACCACTATTTCTGAAGAAGACGAAATGAGCGTCGCCTATTTATTTCGTTCTTATGATGAAATGCCACAAATGGAACAAAAAGCATTACAACTTTCCAAAGGTAAAATCCTAGATGTGGGTTGCGGGGCAGGAAGTCATAGTTTGTCTTTGCAAAACGAACGCAATTTAGACGTTACTTCTATTGACATTTCTCCAAATGCTATTCAAGCGTGTATACTTCGCGGACTTAAAAAAGCAAAAGTTCAGGATGTGATGACATCAGAAAATGAAAAATACGACACAATATTACTTTTAATGAATGGTGCCGGAATGTGCGGAAAACTGAAAAACATTCCAAATTTCCTTTTGAAACTAAAATCATTATTGAATCCTGGCGGACAAATTCTCCTAGACAGTTCTGATATTATTTATATGTTTGATGACGATGAAGACGGTGGAAAGTGGATTCCTACCCAAAATGAATATTATGGAGAAATCGTTTTTAATATTTCATACAAAGGCGAGAAGGAAAAACCATTCGATTGGATGTTTATAGATTATAATACTTTACAAAATGCCGCTTTAGATAATGGATTTCAATGTGAATTGATTCTTGAAGGCGAACATTTTGATTATTTGGCGAAGCTTTCAATTTAGAAAACATATAAAGACTAATTATATTATGGAAAATTTAGCATTGGAAAAATTACGTTATCCTATCGGGAAATTTATCGCCCCTGAAATCTATTCAAGCGAGTATCTCACTAATAAAATAGCAGAAATAGCAAGTTTCCCAGAACGATTGAAAAAAGAAGTGATTCGTTTAACCGAGGAGCAACTCGAAACACCATACCGTCAGGACGGCTGGACGATTCGTCAAGTGATTCACCATTGCGCCGACAGTCACATGAATTGTTTCATTAGAATCAAATGGACACTGACCGAAGACAAACCTGTAATAAAATTTTATCACGAAGATCGTTGGGCAGAATTACATGATAATTTAACTATGCCCATCCAGCCTACTCTTTCTTTTCTGGAAGGTTTGCACTTTCGTTTAGCTTATTTAATGAACAGTCTTTCTGAAACTGATTTAGAAAAATCCTTTATTCATCCGGAGCATAACGTCGCATTTCAATTGAAGGAAATAATCGGAACTTATGCTTGGCATGGAAACCATCACTTAGCACATATCACCCAATTGAAAAAACAAAAAGGTTGGTAATTTTAGGAGCTATTTACTTCGTCAGTTCACTTCGTTCGTGTCCAGCTATTTGCTATATCTTTTTTGTCTCATTAAAGAAAAGAGACAAAAAAGGGCAAATGAAATTCACTGAACTCATATAAAAATAAGAATTATGTGAAGTAATCTGGGCTAGGCAATCGGATTGCAAGAAGTAAGCGTTCCGAAAATTAGTTAGCAAATTATATTATCAATTTAAAACCCCAAACAGCAATTGTTGTTTGGGGTTTTAAAGTTTTAAGGAATATTCAAATATTTGTGTGTTTGTAGAGAGACACGCCATTTTGGATTATTCATAACATAATCTACAATTAACGGAGTCATTTCTTCTTTTTTACTCCATTCTGGCTGAAGAAATAAAATGGCATTATCATTAACCTTTTCAGCTTGCTCTTCGGCAAAAATAAAATCGTGTTTATTGTAAATGATTACTTTCAACTCATGTGCATTATCATAAACGGTTTGAGTTGGTAATTTATTTTTCTTTGGAGATAAACAAATCCAATCCCAAATTCCCGTTAATGGATATGCCCCCGAAGTTTCTATATGAACTTTTCTGTTATTTTCTTTTAGTTTTTGCGTAAGTAAACTCATGTCCCACATTAAAGGTTCGCCACCAGTGACTACAACGGTTTCTGAATATTTACTGGCATTTGTAACTATTAAATCAATACCTGTTGGAGGATGTAATTCGGCATTCCAGCTCTCTTTAACATCACACCAATGACACCCCACATCACATCCGCCAATTCTAATAAAGTATGCGGCTGTTCCTGTATGAAATCCTTCACCTTGAATAGTGTAGAATTCTTCCATCAACGGAAGCATGGCGCCTTTATTAACTTCTAATTGTATTTCTTTTGATAACATTATTTAATTTTAAAGTGCAAAGATAGTTAATTAGAAAGGGAGTTAATTTGAAATTTTGAAAATGCTTTTTGAAAACTACTAAACTTAATCGCTGTTCCGATTACATCATTATTTTTCATTTTCATTTGGGGTCAATGAAACGGTGTTTAAATTGATGCCCCATTCCGTCTGGTTCTCAAAACGAGATAAAATGAATACTGCGAATAACAGGACTGAGCATAAAATAAATTCTAATGTTTATGGTCCAAAAAAAAAAAACGATAGTTCAGTAGAACTATCGTTTTTTATAAATGTAGAAATATTTAAAGTTATTTCAATGATTTCAATGCGTCTAATGCATATTGATTAGCAGGGTCAATAGCAAGTGTTTTATTTAAATATTCTTTTGCTTTTACTTTATCCGTTTTAGAATAGATTACGGCAATATTATTATAGGCTTCTATAAATTTAGTTTTTACTGCTGGTTTAGCTACTTCTTCAGCCCCTTTTTCTGTTGTTTTATCTATATAATCTTGATATGATTTAACCATTACATCATCATTTTCAAGCAATCTATTTGTTCTGGCTCTATACAAATATGCTTCTTGATATCCTGGAGATGCGGCAATTACATTAGCAAAAGCGGCATCGGCTTTTTGTAGAGCAATAGGATCTGCTTTTACGTCTTTTCTGTTGTTATCATAATATAACGATAAGCCATAATAAACATTATCATCTAAATAATTTCTAGAATCTTTATTAGAAGAACTAAGCTCAAAAATCGAAGCGGCTTCTTTGAATAATTTTTGAGTAAAGAATTTTTTACCCACTTCATTCAATTCTTCTGCTGCTATAGGTAAAAGTTCAATTCCCTTTTTGATGATAGCCAACCCTTCCTTAAAAGCAATTGGATCTACAGATAGTCCGTCAGCGCTAGTTCCTTTTTTAATTTTTACCAAACCTAAGGTAATATAATCTTTAGCAATAATCTTGTTTGCTGGATTTGATATAAAACTTTCTAAAGATGTCTTTGCTAAATCAAGATTCCCATTTTCATATGCTGCATATCCTAAATAGCGTAAAATTCTTGGGTTAACATTATCCAATTGTTTCATTTTATTAGCTTCTATTTCTAGTGCTTTGTAATCGCCCACAAGAACAAGAAAATCAGCATGACGCATACGAGAAGTAATAGAATAATCCGTTAAACTCATGTATTTATCATAAAAATTAATGGCAGATTTCATACTCTCCACAGATTTTGAAGGTTTGTTTCTACCAATATTATAATAGGTTTCGGCAAGCTCTCTGTATACAGGCCCGTAATTTGGGTTTACAGCAATTACTTCATTAAATGCTTTGATTGCTTCATCATATGATTTAGCTCCTTTAAGCAAAACACCCAATTGCATTTTAGCTCTTATCAAAGTAGGATCAGCTTGAAAAGCACCACGATATGCCACGTAAGCCTCATTTTGGTTTTTATCTCCATAAAAAGCATTACCCAATTCAAGTAAAACTTGAGCATCTTGAGGATTGTTAATTTTGGCTCTGCTTAAAATAGCAAGAGCACTTTTATAATCAGGTTTATTAGCAGCCATATAAGCTTTACCTATATAAACAAATTCCTCAACATCTTTCTTTTTCACATCTTTTGAAGCCAATGCAAAATTAGTTTGTGCCGCTGCAATATTCCCGTTGTCTAATTCTAATTGTCCTAAACCAATATAATTAAGTTTAGCTCCTTCGCCAGCGCTTAATCCTTTTTGAAAATAGATTTTAGCACTATCCGCTATATTTTGTGTAAGATACACGTTACCCAAAAGAAACGAGGCTCTTCCTGATGGTTTTGTATTTATAATCGATTTTAAAATCGACTTTGCATTTTCAAATTGCTCTGCGTCAATTGCTTTTTTTGCCTGATTTAAATCTTGAGCCTGACTTACGGTTACCGAAGCCAATAAAGCAACACTAAAAATTTTAAATTTATTCATCTTTATTATAGTTAATTTATTTTTTATCATTTCCACTTTTATTTCTTATTGTAATATTCCTTCCTGGAATACGAATAGGAAGTAATCCCGATTTTAAAATTATTCTTTGTCCTATATCTCCCGCAACGAATGAAGCAAAGCCCATTCCCAAGCCAGAATATCCTTGACAATTTATTATATACAAATCACGTGCCAAAGGATATTTCCTTTCCGCTATATTATTTTGTGATGGCGTAAAGGAATTATCACCTGTAAGTCCTTTTACACTTAAAGTATTCACACTATCAACATACTTTTGCATGGCCGGTAACGGCTGAGAAAGCCAATTAACTCCTACTACTCCAATCATCCCATCATTTTCTGATACATATTTTATAACCTCATCATTAGTTTTAAATGAAAAAACGCCTTTCTCAGGTATAGCTTTTATACCTGCCAGAGAATTCATGTATCTTACTGTACTCGAGTTTGGGTTGTCAAAGACTAATCCTTTAATGGATGCAACTGGCTTTCCTTGCATAAAACTAATCACATCTTTTAACGCTACAATAGTATCATTATTATTTTTATTAGAGATAAAAGCAACTGCATCTGTAGCAAAAACTGTTATTTTAGGGGTAATTTTTCTTTGTTCAAAAATTTTCAATTCCTGCATTGTTAAATTTCTAGACAAAATAGCAATTGCTGATTCTTCCTTGAACAAAGAATTAACAGTTTCGGATTCTGATTTTGGAATAAGTTTAATCTTAGCCTCATATTTACTTTCAAATACTGCCACTTGATCCTCAATAATAGGGGTTAAGGTTTCATCCACATAAATAGATGCAGAACCTTTTAGAATAGTTTCTTTGTTCTTTGGACTTTTAGATTGATTACAAGCAAAGAACATTACAATTACTGAAATAAAAATAAAATACGGAAGTTTAGCATAATTTTTCATAATCTAGTGTTTGTTATCATTAATAATTCGAAAAAACCTAAAAGAAGAATACACAATAAGCAATACCCCAAAAGCAATTCTATAATTAGGATGAATTGCAAGAGGAAAATTCTTCATAAAGATAATCAATAAACCTAAGACAAGATAAACTAGAAAAAACAAAATCCCCAAAACGAGAAGAAATCGCTCTTTGAGCGATTTCTTCTGAATATTAATAAGTATGCGCTTTAACATTATTCTGCTGATTGGATAGTAATAGGCAAAGAATAAAGAACCCTTACTTTTTTACCATTTTGTTCACCAGGTGTCCATTTAGGACATTTTTTTAAAACACGAATAGCTTCTTTTCCAGTACCATAACCGATATCTCTAATTACTTTAATATCAGTTAAAGAACCGTCTTTTTCTACTACAAAAGTAACATAAACTTTACCTTTTAATCCTTCTTCTTCAGGAGTTTGATAATTACTACCAACAAATTTATAAAATTTCTCCATTCCTCCAGGAAAATCAGGCTTTACCTCGATACCTGCTGTGTTATAAATTTGAGTATCCTCTTCTACAACTGCACTAGGTCCGCTACCAACTGGTTCAACAGTTAATTCAGCATCAGGATCTCCTTTTATAGTTTCTGCACCTAATTTTTTGTCTTTTATTTCAACAATTTTTGGCGGTTCTTCTGTAACCTCTTCTGCTTTAGCCACAACTGGCTTAACAAATTTTACCTGATCTACTTTTGGAGGAGGAGGAGGAGGTGGTGGAAGATCTTTTTTAACTTCTTCTTTCTTGGGTGGCAACTTTACCGTAGTAATTTTAGTGTCTAATGTTTCAGATTCATCCGAAGAATTAGGAATAAGACTTACGATAAGTGGGGTACTAACAGCAAGAGCGAAAACAATTGCGCCAAGCACAAGAGCTTTAACCGTAGTCTTCGTATTTGTTTTTCTAAGTTCATAAGCGCCATAAGCCTTATTACGACCTTCGAATACAATATCAAGCCATTGGTTTGTGAATATATCTAATTTCATTTTTCTTAGTTATTAGGTTATTGAGTAATAAGATAAACCTTATTTACCTTCTAACAATTTTTGTTCCTCAGGAGTAAAATCATTTACAATCGCATACGTTGGAACGTCAACAATTGCCATTTCATCTAGAATATCCACTAAATTGCGGTAATTTGATTTTTTACTTGGTTTGATAATTACAATCATCCCTTTATCTTTCTTACCTGTGTATTCTAAAACTGATTTTTTTCTCTTCAATAATTCTTTACGAATACCTTCTTTACCATAAGAAATCTCCTTAGGACCAGCAATTGGAGTTGCTAATAAACCCATATAATATGTCATTTTATTATTATCTCCTAATAATATTGTCATAGTTCGGTTTTCATCAACTTTTATTGGCTTATCCTTATTTTTATCATCTTCCTTATCTGGCAAACCCAAACTCATCGATTGCGGTTTAGACAACGTAGTAGTAAGCATAAAGAACGTGATTAATAAGAAAGCTAAATCCACCATAGCAGTTAAATCTACTTTTGCGTTCGATTTTTTACTTCTTACTTTTCCACCTTTTTTGCCACCACCGTCGCCGGTATTTAATTCAGCCATTTTAGTGTATTTTTTTTAGTTATTTATCTTTTGCTCTCAAACCAGTAACTAGATTGAAGCTATTGATTTTTTGATCTTGTAAAATATCCATTACTTGCTTAATAGCTGGATATTCTTCTTTTGCATCACCTTTTATGGCAATTTGCAATTCTTTGTCAGCCACTTCAATATTTGCAATACGAGCATTGTAAATCCACTCTTTCAGTTGATTGTCAAGTGAATCTTTAGGAACACCCGGTTGACCCGCTTTAGCTCTATCAGCAGCTTTCATATCTATAATTTGCTTTAGACTTTGTATTGGTACACCAAAACCATCCATTAATGCAAATTTATTCGAATCATCTTCAGTAAAAGTTACGCCATACTTTTGACCCATTAACTCAAGGGTTCTTTTTCTAACCTCTCTACCTTTTAAGTCAAAGAATACTTTTCCTCCTCCAACAGTAATAGTAGCTAAATCAGTTTCCGGCAACTTCGTTTGAACTGTTGATGCAGGCGTATCTACTGGCAATGCTTCTGGAATCTTAGCTGTAGCAGTTAAAATAAAGAAAGTAAGCAAAAGAAAAGCCACATCACACATAGCCGTCATATCAATAGACGCTGCTTTTTTGGACATTTTTATAGCCATTAATATATTTTTTAATATTTACAAGAAAATAGCTCTTTTTACAAGAGTACTATTTTCTTATAAACTAAATTATTAATTATTTTTTTGTACTTCTGTAGTGTCTGTAAGTATTTACAATTGTATTACCTGCCTCATCAATAGAATAAGTCAGAGTATCAATTTTAGAAGTAAAAAAGTTATAAGCTACAATAGCTAACGCTGAAGTCGCGATTCCTGTAGCAGTATTGATAAGTGCTTCAGAGATACCGTTTGCAAGTGCAGCTTGATCTGGAGTACCAGCAGCAGCCAAAGCACCAAATGCTTTAATCATACCCGTAACTGTCCCTAACAAACCTGCAAGAGTTCCTAATGATACTAATGTGGAAAGAATAGTCATATGTTTTTCTAACATTGGCATTTCTAATGAAGTAGCTTCTTCAATTTCTTTATGGATAGTTTCAGCAGCTGCTTCGCTATCTAATCCTTCTTTTTTAACATCTTGGTATTTCAACAAAGCTGATTTTATTGCATTAGCAACAGAACCTTTTTGTTTATCACAAGTATTTATTGCTCCTTCGATATCACCAGTAGTGATACTTGTTTGTACATTTTTCATAAATTGATCAAGATTTCCTTTACCAGCTGCTTTTGAAATTACTGCAAAACGCTCAAATGAAAACACAATAACCATTAATAAACATCCTAATAAAATAGGTACAATAGGACCTCCTTTATATACCATTGCTAAGTAATTTCCAGGGATTGGGTGGCCTGTATTAACACCACCTTCGAAGTTAGCACCATTACCCATTATAAAATTCCATATTATCCATCCAACAAAAACACATGCCACAATAATGATTCCTGAAATCATTCCTCCTCCTTTTGAACCGTTTTCTTTTTTAACGTTTGCCATTTTTTTTTAATTTTAATAGTTTTAAATAATTTATTCTTTAGTTATAATAAACTTGTAGTGGAGCAAATTTATATTTTTAGTTTAAATAAAAAAATTTTTTTTAATTTTATTCTAATTAATTTTATTCGAAAAAAAATATTCGTTAATTTTTAATTTGCATTTATGTCAAAATTCCTAAGCAAATCAGTTATTTTACAAAAAAAAATATGCCTTTTTATGATTTATTGATACAATATTTCAACAACTAGATCGAAATAGTTAAAAATATTTTTTTCCATTATTAACAATAAAAAAGCAAGAAAACTGCAGTTAACACTTTAATTACACGTATTAAAAAAAATAATCCCTTAAAAAACGACTTTAATTCAAACATTTTATGAGCAGAAAAAACGATTTCATACAGGATATTACTAACGGTTATATTTCAAAAGGAGAAAGCATTATTTTAGGTGGAGCGATATTAGACGGCGAGGCTTTGGCTGACGCACATGTAAAAATACCATTAAAAACCTTGAATCGACATGGGTTGATTGCAGGAGCAACCGGGACTGGAAAAACCAAAACCATTCAAGTACTTTCGGAACAATTATCTACTTTTGGAATCCCAGTACTCATGATGGATATAAAAGGAGATTTTAGTGGCATCGCCAAAGAGGGGGAAGAAAAACCCTTTATTACCGAACGTCATGCTAAAATAAAAATTCCGTATAGCGTATCAAGTTTTCCAGTTGAGCTATTGACCTTATCCGAACAGAATGGAGTACGCCTTCGTGCAACAATATCAGAGTTTGGCCCAGTGTTATTCTCTAGAATATTAGGCTTGAATGATACGCAAGCCGGCGTAGTATCAGTGATTTTCAAATACTGCGATGATAATAAAATACCTCTGTTAGATCTTAAAGACATAAAAAAAGTAATCAATTACATTACAGAAGAGGGAAAAGACGAAATCGAGGAACACTATGGTCAAATCTCTACTTCAACAACTGGTACTATTCTCAGAAAAATAATTGAATTGGAACAGCAAGGAGCTGATCTGTTTTTTGGAGAAATGTCTTTTGATGTAGAGGATTTAATGCGCATTGACGAAAATGGTAAAGGATATATCAACATCTTAAGATTGACTGATATTCAAGATAAACCAAAATTATTTTCGACATTTATGTTGAGTTTATTAGCCGAAATCTACCAACAAATGCCTGAAAAAGGAGATTCAGACCAACCAGAATTAGTTATTTTTATTGACGAAGCCCATTTAATTTTTAATGAAGCCAGCAAAACCTTATTGGAACAAATAGAAACTATTGTAAAACTAATTCGTTCTAAGGGGATTGGAATTTACTTTATAACCCAAAATCCAATGGATATTCCTAGTGGTGTTTTGGCGCAATTGGGTTTAAAAATCCAACATGCTTTGAGAGCTTTTACTGCTAATGATCGAAAAGCTATCAAACAAACGGCCGATAATTATCCTACATCTGAGTATTACAAAACCGATGAAGTTTTGACCAGCCTTGGAATTGGAGAAGCATTGGTCACCGCACTGAATGAAAAAGGAATACCAACACCCCTTGCAGCAACCATGATGCGCGCACCAATGAGCAGAATGGATATTTTAACTGAAAGTGAAATTCAGGAAATCAATAACAAATCAAAACTGGTAAAAAAATATAGTGAACTTATTGACCGTGAAAGTGCTTACGAAATGCTTAATAAAAAAATTACTGCTATTGAACAAGAAGTTGCAGCACAAGAACAAGAAAAAGCAACTGAGAAAGAACAAAACAGTGAACCAAGTACGGCAAGTGTTGTAGGGAAATCGGTTTTAAAAGTATTGACTAGTGCAACTTTTATAAGAGGCGCTTTTGGCATTTTAACAAAAATATTCAAAAAATAAATTCTCCACACCCTTTTAGAATTAAATTTCTTTAAGGGTATTTCAAAAATTAATTCGAAAAATGAAAAAATATTTTATTCAAAAAACACCATTCGTAATTCCAACAACCGACGGTAAATTGATTGAAGAGCACCACGGAATTGCAACCACAAACAATCCTGAAATTTCGATTGCACACATGATTGCGCCACCCAAATGGAGCGAACCCTATCAAACGCCAGAATTTGAAGAATATACTTATATCATAAAAGGAAAAAAGCAATTTATCATTGCCGATGAAATTGTGATTCTTGAAGCTGGCCAATCCATAAAAATTGAGAAAAACACTCGAGTGCAATATTCTAATCCTTTTGATGAACCTTGTGAATATATTGCCATTTGTAAACCCGCTTTCAATTTTACAAAAGTACACCGTGAGGAATAAATAGCCGGGATAACTGCGGAAATCCATCCCGTTTTTTTAACGAGATGGATTGAAGCGAATAGCTGGAAAAGCTCCAAAAGAATTATTGTAACAACTCCAATATTTTATTCTCTACCGCTTCGCTATTCCAAATATTTTCAATGTTTTCCATTCTTAAAACTTGCTCCATAATGGCATTTTGATAATCCCCAATCGCTAAAGCTTCAGCGTAAGGACGATCACTAAAAGTTACTCTGCTATAAAGCGGAATCCATTTATCAGGATGTTTATCAGAAAATGATTTTTCAATTTTCTTTTGTAATAGGAATTTTTCGTCAGCTGTTTTGGAACTCATTTCCATAAAATTGCGATAGGAAAGTTCCGCAATTGCATCCGCATTTGGTTTACGAGATTTTTGATATTCAGAAAAAATGGTTTTCCAGTCGTCACCGTACTTTTCAATCATTTCATAAAGTATAGAAATATCTTCAAAGCCTGCATTCATTCCTTGTCCATAGAAAGGAACAATCGCATGACAGGCATCGCCAATTAAGGCAATTTTATCTTCATAAGTCCAAGGATAACATTTCATTGTTACCAACGTACTCGTTGGATTTTTGAAAAAATCTTCAGTCAATTTTGGAATTACATCGATAGTATCCGGTAAATTCTTTTCAAAAAAAGCTTCCACCTCTTTTTGATTTTTCAATGATGCAAAAGAATTTTTTCCTTCAAATGGCATGAACAAAGTACATGTAAAACTACCGTCTAAATTAGGTAATGCAATCAACATATATTCGCCTCTTGGCCAAATATGAAACGAATTCTTGTCTAATTTATGTGTTGCATCGGGATTTGCAGGAATATTCAATTCCTTATATCCAATGGGTAAAAATTCTTGTGAATAATCAAACATGCTTTGACGTTGCATGCGGTGGCGAATTCTAGAAAAAGCACCATCGGCACCAAAAACCATATCGTATTTTTTGTCCTGCCAAGCACCTCTTTCGGTTTCACCAATATGTAGCGTCGCATCGTCTAAGGTTACATCCCAAATTTTATGTTCAAAAAAGAATTCTGCTCCTGCGGCTTCCGCCAAATCAATCATTTTTCTATTTAAAGTTCCTCTCGAAATCGAATAAATAGATTCCCCTTCTTGTCCGTAATTTTGAAAATTAAGTTTGTCTACAAGATGAATGGCACGTTTGTCCATAGGAATTGCAATCTCACGTACCGCATCTCCCACTCCAACACCATCAAGCGCTTTCCAGCCTCGGTTAGACATGGCTAAATTGATAGAACGACCGGAAAACTGAATTTGTCTAATATCTGGGCTTCTATCATAAACATGAACCGCATGGCCTGCTTTTCGAAGGTAAATAGCTAATAAAGATCCGACTAATCCGGAACCTACAACCGCTATTTTTTTGGGAGTTTGCATTAATTTTTCATAAAAAGTTAGGCAAAATTACTGATTTATTATTTTAAGGACTTTAAAAACCATTACTTTTTATACGGAATAAAGACCAATTTTGTTGAAGTTCTAACAATCTCCTCCTTGTTCAGTTTCATTCTTCTAAATTTCCCTGCGTTGTAAAGCTCAGCTTGATCGCTATAATGCGAACTTAATGGATTTCCGGATTGTCCCGTTGGCAAGATACTCCAACTGTTTTCTATGTCAGAAAAATCAATAATTCTTCTAGTTGACGGACCACCTTTTACAAGATAATTTCCATCATCCGTAAAATCAAAAAACAAGTTATTAATGACTTCTATAGAACCTGAAACTTCGAAAGGCCCCACATTGAAAATTTTTCTTAGCGCCGCCACTTTCCCTAATGGATGCTGGTGTTCTAATGTATGTACTTTATTCCAAGTCCAAGCCGGAACAGAATTCCCCAATTGTTTTTCTAAGGCTGTAATAGCCTCTTTAAAAGATTTTGATAGAATTTGACTTCTGGTTTCTTTTCTATTTTTACTGGCAATATTGTCCCACCAAAGCGACGCTGCATTTGCCATTTGTTTTGCAATTATCTGCTTCATAATATGCGTTCCCAGAAATTGTTTGAAATTAACTTCTCCGAGTTCGTCTTCAAAAGTATTTTTTAAATACAAATAAACCCATTTGTTATAAATCGTTGGCGCTACATCTCCAAGATTATTGGATCCACTCCAAACTTTCAGAATGTCTATAGCTTCTTTTTCATTTTGAGAAAGCACATTATAATTGACACTCGAAATTAAAGTCGCAACCACTTCTGGAGCAACTGATGAAGTATTATCGAAAATCATTTTACTTACTGCTTCTTTGTCCCAATTGGATTTTGGATTTAATAATTGCGTGATTCTTTTGGCTCTGTCTTCGGGAAGATAGTATCCAGGATATAAAAACCCGTCTATTGGTTCTGGCTGGTTATTGGCAGAATAAACGTAATTCCAATTTGGATTCTCCGCCGAAGGGTTTTTGGAGAAATCCAAATATTCGGTAATATCGTCTTTACCGCTGGCTCCATCAAGAATAAAATTAGTGTTCACGCCCTCATTGTGTTTGTATAATTTCCCTGTTGCCCACCAAGCCACATTTCCTTTGGCATCACCATACATCACATTCAATCCTGGGGCAGCAATTAAAGCCACTCCTTTGTGAAAATCCGCTTTGCTTTTAGCGTGTGAAAGCATGTAAACGGCATCGAGAATCTGAATCGGTTGTTGCGTATAAATCCATGACATCGCAACGGGCTTGTTTTTATTTAAACCATCAATCAAGTCATTCATAATAGGACCGTGACGACTCACTTTTAAATTCAGAACCACATCAGCAGTATCTTTTACTTTTATGATTTTTTTGCTAATTTCATACGCACTGAAACCGTTTGGTGTTTTGTATGCATTGGTATCAGTTGGGTTATTCTCTTCTTGGTACAAATCAATATCATCATTTTCAAACATGGTCAAACCATATGCATATTCGCGGTTGTGTCCCAACAAAGGATAGGGAGTTCCAGCCAAATAACAGCCGTACAATTCGAAATCTGGCGTTACTAAATGTGCTTCGTACCAAGTTCCGGGTTGTGAAAACCCAATATGAGGATCATTGGCAAAAATAACTTTACCGTTTTTGGTTTTCTTTGGAGCTATAACCCAACTGTTGCTTCCTACAAATG
Organism: Flavobacterium sp. ZB4R12; assembly: GCF_048276375.1. Classification (NCBI taxonomy): domain Bacteria; kingdom Pseudomonadati; phylum Bacteroidota; class Flavobacteriia; order Flavobacteriales; family Flavobacteriaceae; genus Flavobacterium; species Flavobacterium sp. ZB4R12. The sequence continues at coordinate 17,112 of NZ_JBLNKS010000009.1, forward strand.
GAGGAATTGGCGATTGATCTAAAAGTGAAGCTATTGATTTTGCAATATCAATATATTCCTGCGGAGTTTCTTTGGCATTTTTAATTCGGGTAGTATTGAAAGAGCCATCAATTCCAAAATCTTTAAGATACTCCATTCCGTATTTGTTTCGAATATCAGTCAATAATGGATCTGATTTTTGAGCCATCGCAAAACTAAAAGACATATATCCAAAAATATTATAAACGTCTTTTATGGTGAATTTCTCTTTCTTAACCCCAACTAAACTGAACTCTATAGGAGTTTTTCCTTCTTCTAAATATTGATTAATTCCATCCAAATAAGCCATTGTCAATTGGTAACTTGAACTGTTTTCATCCAAAGCAGCAATCGCTTTAGCAGAAGCTTCTTCGATTCCGAGTCCCGCAAAAAAGGTATCATTTTTCAATGCGACCGAACCAAAAATCTCCGATAATCGTCCCGGAGCAATACGTCGCATCAATTCCATTTGCCACAATCGGTCTTGCGCATGCACATAACCCAAAGCTTCCATCGCGTCCTTTGAATTATTGGCATAAATATGAGGCACTCCAAATTCATCAAAATAAACCGTAGTTTCTTTCTGGATATTTTTTAGTTGTACTTCGCCATCATATTTTGGTTTTAGATAAAATCCGTAACCAATTAAAGCTATTGTTATAATCACTACTAACGAAAGTAAAACCAGAAGGAGTTTTTTAAGTTTTTTCATTTAAAATAAATTACATTTATAAACCCAAATAATTTGAAAGATTAAACAAAAGCATTGGTTATCCAACTATCCCCGATTTCAAGATTTGTCCAAAGTGATACATGTCCTCAAAAGAAGTATATAATGGAACTGGGGCCAAACGAATAACATTTGGTTCCCGCCAATCCGTTATTACTCCATTTTCCATAAGATAGTCAAACAAACTGCGTCCTTCTCCATGAAGCAATACTGATAATTGTGACGCTCTTTCAGATGGATTCGATGGTGTAATGATTTCGAAGCTGCTATCCACTTCTTTGTCTATTTCGTGCAGAATAAATTCTAAATACGAAGTGATTTTATCTCTTTTTTGGATTAACGCCTCCATTCCTATTTCGTCAAACATTTCTACTGAAGCCAAATAAGGCGCTAAAGAAAGTACCGGTAAATTACTGATTTGCCAACCATCTGCACCATGAATGGGATTGAAAGTTTGTTCCATCTTGAAACGACGCTCTTTATTGTGTCCCCACCAACCGGCGAATCTTGGCAACTCCGGATTATTGTGGTGTTTTTCATGAATGAAACATCCCGAAGCATTTCCCGGTCCTGAATTCATGTATTTATAACTGCACCAAGCAGCAAAATCCACATCCCAATCGTGTAATTCCAATTTTACATTTCCTGCAGCGTGGGCTAAATCCCAACCTACATAAGCTCCCGCTTTATGACCTGCGGCAGTTATAGTTTTCATGTCAAAAACTTGTCCCGTGTAATAGTTGACACCGCCAATTAAAACCAAAGCCAATTCCTCACCCACTTCTTCAATTTTGGACAAAACGTCTTCTAAACGTATGTTGTGTTCCCCCTCGCGACGCTTGATTTCAATAATTGTATCTTCTGGTTTTATCCCGATGTTTCGGGAATGAAAATGCACTTGACTTTGAAACATATATTGATCCGACGGAAATGCTTTTTCCTCACAAATGATTTTATATCGGGTTTTTGTAGGCCGGTAAAAAGAAACCATCAACAAATGAAGATTGACCGTTAGCGTATTCATTACCGTTACCTCGCTTGGCAAAGCGCCAACAATTTTACTCAAAGGATTCGCAAATCGCTCTTGGTAATCCCACCAAGGTTTTTCTGCATAAAAATGACCTTCTACAGCCAAATTTGCCCAGTCATTCATCACCTCATCTACATAAGTTTTGGTTCGTTTGGGTTGCAATCCTAGTGAATTTCCTGTAAAATAAATTACTTTTTCTCCATTTACCTTGGGGAAAATAAATTCATTTTGGTACTTATTTAATTGATCTTGCGAATCGAGTTGTTTTGCAAATTCAAGGGTATTTTCGAAAGTCATTGTTTGTATTTTGTTTGGTAAAAGTAGAGAAAAAAGAAGAAAGATAAAATGGCTAAGAACATGATTTTCTTCTGATCAATTAGAATATGCTCAAAATAACGGGCGTTGAATATTGAAAAACTCACTGTGTGAGGGATAGTAGCGAAAATCCTTTTTTTCCGCTCCTTTAGCGGAAAAAAGATTACCTCATTTTACTTTTATGTTAATTGGAATTCGGTGAATTTCATTTGTAGCGAATAGCCCGACCCGCTTTTTCAGCGGGACACACCCTCCTTCGACTGCGCTCAGGACAAACAAAAAATCTCGCCATTACTGACGAGATTTATTATTTAGAATCTGAAATAAATTCAGATTATATGATCAACATCGCGTCACCGTAAGAATAGAATTTATATCCTTCTTTGATTGCTTCGGCATAGGCTTTTTTCATTAAATCATGTCCGCAAAATGCTGAAACCATCATTAATAAAGTTGATTTTGGCGTGTGGAAATTAGTAATCATACACGTTGGAATCGTGAAATCATGTGGAGGAAAAACGAATTTATTTGTCCATCCATCAAAAGGATTCAAGGTGTTTTGTGACGACACTGAACTTTCAACGGCACGCATAGAAGTAGTTCCTACGGTACAAATACGTTTCTTTTTAGCTTTGGCTTCATTCACAATATCACACGCTTCTTGAGTAATTTTTAATTCTTCAGAATCCATTTTATGTTTTGATAAATCCTCCACCTCAACTGGATTGAAGGTTCCCAAACCTACGTGAAGTGTTACTTCGGCAAATTTAATTCCTTTGATTTCCAATTTTTTTAATAAATGCTTCGAGAAGTGCAATCCTGCAGTTGGTGCCGCAACTGACCCTTCTTCTTTAGCATAAATGGTTTGGTAACGTTCCGCATCTTCCGGAGTTACGTCTCTAGAAATATATTTTGGAATTGGAGTTTCTCCAAGTTCCGTTAATTTATTTCTGAATTCTTCATAAGAACCGTCGTAAAGAAAACGCAATGTTCTACCACGAGAAGTAGTATTGTCGATAACCTCAGCTACTAATGAGTCGTCATCTCCAAAATATAATTTGTTACCAATTCTGATTTTACGGGCCGGATCAACCAAAACATCCCAAAGTCTTTGCTCAGAGTTTAATTCTCTAAGTAAAAAAACTTCGATTCTTGCTCCTGTTTTTTCCTTGTTTCCATACAAACGTGCTGGAAAAACCTTGGTGTTATTCAGAATTAAAACATCTCCGTCATCAAAATAATCGATAACATCTTTGAACATTTTGTGTTCTATGGTTTGCTTCTTACGATCAATAACCATTAGACGTGATTCGTCTCTGTTTTCAGCTGGATATTCGGCAAGAAGTTCTTTTGGTAAATCGAATTGAAAATGTGATAATTTCATTTGATAAAGTTATGAGTTATGGATTATGAAGTATGAGTTTTGAGGTCATAATTTTAAATCGTGTGCAAATATACGATTGTGAGATAGGCGTTGTCAAGTGTTTTGCTGTTTATTTTCAAAAGCGGCTGATTGACTACCCTTTACAACTCTTATTTTTCTGAAATTTCGAAGCCTAAACTTTTTAAATCATTCCAAAAATCAGGATATGATTTTGAAACTACCTCTGCATTTTCGATGATTATTGGCACTTTTAAAGCCAACGGTGCAAATGCCATCGCCATTCGATGATCGTTATACGTAGCGATTGGTATATTATGATTGATGTCGCTTGAAGCCACAAGCGTCAAGCTATCATTGGTTACAGAAATATTAGCTCCTAGTTTTGTTAATTCTATTCTTAGCGCTTCCAGTCTATCCGTTTCTTTAATTTTTAAGGTATGAAGTCCTGTAAGATGGCAACCAATTCCTAACCCAAGACAAGTAACTACTATCGTTTGGGCAATATCAGGTGTATTATTAAGTTCAAAATTTACAGTATGAGGAACAAAGCCAGCTTGTTTAATAAGCGTCATTTTGTTTCCTTCAAAATGCGTTTCAACTCCCATCTCTTTGTAGATTTCAACCAAAGCGGAATCGCCCTGCAAACTGGTTTCTTTATAACTGGTCAATGAAATGGTAGCATTTTCAGCTAAAGCAGCCAAACTAAAAAAGTACGAAGCAGAACTCCAATCGGATTCCACGGTCATTACTTTAGATTCCACTTCTTGTTTCGGATAAACAGTAATCACATTTCCTTCGAAACTGGTTTTGATGTCTAAATCATTCAACAAAGCCAATGTCATTTTAATGTAAGGAACCGAAGTTATTTCTCCTACTAAGGTGATTTCGATACCGTTTTGTAGTTTTGGTGCCACTAATGACAATGCTGATATGTATTGACTGCTTACATTAGCAGGAATATTAACCTTAGAAGCAGTGATTTTTTGTCCTTTGATTCGAATAGGCGGATAACCTACTTCATTTTCATAAGAGATTTGCGCACCCAATTGTTGCAATACTTCAACCAAAACTTTTATTGGACGCTCTGTCATTCTTTGCGAACCAGTCAAGACCACTTCACGACCTTCGTTTACTGCAAAATAAGCCGTTAGAAAACGCATCGCCGTTCCCGCATGATGAATATCTACTATTTCTTCGCTTCCTTTCAATGCTTTTTGCATTACTTCACTGTCATCTGAGTTTGAAGTATTGGCCAAACTAATATTAGGAAACAACGCTTGCAATAATAACAATCGGTTGGTTTCGCTTTTTGAGCCAGTAACCGCAATTTGAGCTTGTAAATTGGAATGGGAAGTTTGTAACAGTAAATTCATTTTTGTAATTATGAGTTAATGAATTATGAGTTATCGCTTTTAGCTTTCAACTCAAATAATTTAGGGACGCAATTTACCACTCCTCATTCACAATTCATAATTCATAACTCATAATTATTTAAGTTTCTCGTTGTTTTTGTGACGGTCTTTGTCGCGAATGGATTTCAGATCCATTTTCTTGTCGAAAGCGGCTTGTAAATCGATTCCTGTTTGGTTTGCCAAACATAAGACTACGAAAACCACATCGGCTAATTCTTCGCCAAGGTCTTTGTTTTTATCAGATTCTTTTTCGGATTGTTCTCCGTAACGACGGGCAATGATGCGGGCTACTTCACCTACTTCTTCAGTAAGTTGTGCCATATTTGTGAGTTCATTAAAATAACGAACACCGTGTTCTTTAATCCAAGTATCTACGTCTAGTTGGGAATTTTTTAGGTTCATTATTCTCTATTTTTACTGTCAATTACTATTGTTACTGGACCATCATTTAATAAAAGTACTTTCATATCCGCACCAAAAATGCCAGTTTGCACTTTTTTACCAATTTCCTTCTCCATTTGAATTACAAAATTCTCGTATAATGGAATGGCTACTTCTGGTTTTGAAGCTTTTATATAGGAAGGACGATTGCCTTTTTTGGTAGAAGCATGCAATGTAAATTGACTTACTACAATAATATCTCCGTCAATATCTTTAACCGATAAATTCATGACATGATTTGCATCGTCAAAAATGCGAAGATTTACAATTTTACCAACTAACCAATTACTGTCTTCTTGCGTATCGGCATCTTCTATTCCCACTAAGATCAATAAACCTTTTTGGATATCGGCTACAATTTTATTATCGATGATTACGGAGGCTGAGGAAACTCTTTGAAGGACGATTTTCATTTTTAAAATTGAAATTGATTTTTGAAATTGTTATTGTTACTCCCTCGTTTTATCACTGATTATTCTATCTTCATTATGAATATCAGTACGGTAATTTTCATCGTCTCCTTCCAGAATTTTAAGATAACTTCTATAACGTGACCAAGCGATTTCGTCTTTTTCTAATGCAGCTTTAATAGCGCAATGCGGCTCGTCTTTATGTAAACAATTATTGAATTTACACTGGTCTTTTAATTTAAAAAACTCAGGAAAATAACCGCTCACTTCTTCTTTTTCCATATCCACGATTCCAAAACCTTTGATACCGGGTGTATCAATAATTCTGGCATCAAAAGACAAATCATACATTTCAGCAAAAGTCGTCGTATGTTGTCCTTGCTTACTTGCTTCGGAAATCGTCTTTGTTTTTAAATGTAAAGAAGGTTCCATAGCATTCACCAAGGTTGATTTTCCCACACCTGAATGTCCGGAAAACATACTTACTTTACCAATCATCATTTCTTTCAACTCCTCGACTCCTTTCATTTCGGTAGAAGAAACGCGCAAACATTTGTATCCAATTTCCTGGTACACATGCTGCATGTACAATTGTTCGTCAAGCGTAGCTTCGTCAAAAGTATCAATTTTATTAAAAACCAATATCGTTTCAATTCCGTAGGCTTCGGCAGTAACCAGAAAACGGTCAATGAAATTAAAGGTAGTTGGCGGATTATTTATGGTAACTAACAAGAAAACTCTATCGATATTTGAAGCAATAATATGCATCTGGTGCGATAAGTTCACTGATTTTCGAACGATATAATTCTTCCTGTCGTGAATTTTATGAATCGTTCCGGTAACGGTGTCCGATGTTTCTTCGAGTTCATAATCCACAACATCGCCTACAGCAATAGGATTGGTACTTTTGATTCCTTTAATTCGGAATTTACCTTTCATACGGCATTCGATAAAATCACCTTGTTCGGATTTTACCGTGTACCAACTTCCTGTAGATTTGTATACTAGTCCTGTCATTTTTTAATTTACAATTTATGAATTCGGTTTTAGTCCCGAAGCCTCGGGATAAACCTTAGACTTTGCAAAGGTAATTCTTTGTTTTAGGTTTGAAGTTCAAAGTTTAAAGTTTTTCACTTTGAATAACATTACTCCTAACTACAAATAGAAAATCCCCACAACTTTAAAAAATTATGGGGATTTATTTTTAAAATACTATCAAATAATAGACTCCTTATTTTTAAATTGCATAAGGAAAATTTCTTGACACTTTACGCATCATACTTTCAACCAAATCATCCGTTGAAGAGGCTAAACCTTGATCCATGGTTTTAAAGAAACGCCACAACAAATCTCCATCTGTACCATTATTTAATGTCATAGTTAAAGTTCCTGTTCCTGTTTTTCCTCCAAATCCTCCAAACAATATTGCAGAAGCTATAGCACCCGCTTCTGATTTTGTTTGTTCAGTTTCAAACGTTCCTCCTATAATACCATCTACACCAAGAACCTTTGCAATCTCATCTTTTGTGTATTCATCAAGTTTATCAAGCATACCTGCCTTTTTCAATAGAATATTTGTTTTATCCACATCTTGAAAACTTACATTATAATTTTCACGCTTTCTCAACAAAAAAGTATACATACTCGACTGGATCGAATTAGACATGCTTTTTTCTTGATCATGATTTGCTTCAGCATTAAAATTTTTCGGTTGTTTTTTATAAGTAATACTTACTTTATAAGGCAAAATAGCTACTACTTTGTGTTGACTAATAATAGTTTTTAACTGAGGATTCTCAAATATTTGTTTAGATTGAGAATGGCCTAAAAAAGACAAGAAAAGACAAAATAAAAAGAAAAGGTTTCTCATGATAATTTTGTTGTTGCAAAATAAAGATTTTTTCATAAATCGAATTTAAAGGTTAATTAATTAAGAACACAATATTACAAAAAAAACCTACAAACAAGTTGTAGGTTTAATAAATAAAAAATAATTATTTGCTTGGTTAATTAAGCGTTTAATACTTTTTCTTGGTGACCAATACTTTCTTGGTGGATTGCTTTGAACATTTTAAGAACAAACTCTTCAGTCAATCCTTTTTTCTCCCCTTCCAAAATCATTTTCCCTAGAATTTCGTTCCAACGATTGTTTTGCAATACAGCAACGTTAGCCTCTTTTTTCACTTGACCAATTTCGTCAGCTACTTTCATACGTTTCCCTAATAAATCCAACAAACTAGCATCTAGAATATCGATATTCGCTCTTAATTTAGACATTTTTTGTGTAAACTCATCAGAAACATCGTTTTGTTTTCTTACTTTCAAATCAATAAAGATTTGCTTCAAAGCATCTGGAGTAACTTGTTGTGCAGCATCACTCCATGCATTATCTGGATCAAAATGCGTTTCGATGATCATACCATCATAATTCAAGTCCAAAGCTTCTTGAGTCACTTCAAGAATCATGTTACGATCTCCTGTAATATGGGATGGATCGATGATTAAAGGTAAATCAGGGAATTTATTTTGCAAATCGATCGCAATTTGCCATTCTGGAATGTTTCTGTATTTTGTTTTTTCGTAAGTAGAAAAACCTCTGTGAATCACACCTAATTTTTCGATACCAGCCATGTACAAACGCTCAACACCACCTAACCATAAAGACAAATCTGGGTTTACCGGATTTTTTACCAATACGATTTTTTTAGTTCCTGCTAAAGCATCTGCAATTTCTTGCATTGCAAATGGGTTTACGGTAGTTCTCGCACCAATCCACAATACATCGATATCATATTCCAAAGCCAATTTTACGTGAGCAGCATTGGCCACTTCCGTTCCCATTAGCAATCCAGTTTCTTCTTTGGCTTTTTTCAACCATTTCAAACCTATTTCTCCTACTCCTTCAAATCCTCCCGGACGCGTTCTTGGTTTCCAGATTCCTGCTCTAAAAACACTCACATCTGAATCTTTCAATTCATGTGCAATTTTCAATACTTGTTCTTCTGTTTCAGCACTACAAGGCCCTGCGATCACAAATGGATGAGTCAAATTGAATTCATTCAACCAATTTCTCATTTCTTTCTTGTTTTCCATTTTTTCTAATTTTTTCCCCACCCCAGCCCTCCCCGAAGGGGAGGGAGCCGTAAATGGATGATTGTTGTTAATTATTTATTTATTTTTTCTTATTATTATTTTTAACTGCAAACTGCGACTGAACACTAAATACTGACCACTGCTTACTTTTTCATTCCGTTTAATATTTCTTTTATTTTATTCACACTTTGCATTTCATTGTAAATCGCCTCGTAATCTTCATTTTCCAATAATTCCTTGAATTTTGATAAATTAGAAATGTATTCATCCAATGTTTTTACTACCTGTTTTCTATTTTGTTTAAAAATAGGCGTCCACATTGCCGGAGAACTTTTGGCCAATCGAACCGTACTTTCAAAACCAGAACCAGCCATATCAAAAATATCCTGTTCATCTTTCTCTTTATTGATTACCGTTTTTCCCAACATGAATGCACTTATATGGGACAAATGCGATACATAAGCAATGTGCTTGTCATGCGATTTCGGATCCATATAACGAATTCTCATTCCCATGTCGGTAAAAAGTTGCAATGCTTTTTCCTGTAATTTGAAAGTCGTTTTTTCCACCTCACAAATAATATTCGTCTTTCCTTGAAACAGTCCTTTTATCGCTGCCGAAGGTCCTGAAAACTCCGTTCCTGCAATAGGATGCGTTGCTATAAAATTCCTTCTTTTAGGATGATTGGCAACCGCTTCGCAAATAGGTGTTTTCGTAGAACCCACTTCAAAAACAATCGTATTGTCACCAATAACATCCAATACTTTTGGCAATACAGTCAGCGCTACATCAACAGGAACAGAAACGATTACAAAATCGGCATGTATTAAATCTTCAAAAGTAGCGCCCGCATCAACAACTCCTAAAGCAATTGCTTCCTGCAAATGACTTTCGTTAGTGTCAATTCCATAAATTTTGGCTTCCGGATGCAGTGATTTAATGTCAAATACCATCGAACCGCCTATCAATCCTATTCCTATTACAAATACTTTCATTTCTTATTTTTTTGTAGCTAATCCTGCTATCCGTTTCAATCTTTTACTTTTTAAAGAAAAAAGTAAAAGGATTTTCACTGCTATCAGGGCTAGGGCATCTCGTTTTTTAGAATTTTTCTTTAAACGAATCTATTAGTTAGACGCGATAAATCGCGTCTCTACGTTACGCTATGCTATGCAAATCTGTCAATCGCTTCTTGTACTTTTTCTTCTTTTACACAAAGTGCAAACCGTATGTAACCTTCACCATTACTACCAAAAATTGTTCCCGGCGTAATGAAAATAGATTTATCATATAAAATTTCATCAATAAATTTCTCCGCCGATATAATTCCATCAGGCAATTTTGCCCAAACAAATAATCCAACACCTTCCTTATATACTTTACATCCTAATTTCTCAGCCAGTTGTTCAGTAAGAATTCTGCGTTTTCTATAAATCGCATTCATCGATTCAAACCAAGTCTTGTCACTTTTCAAAGCTTCAATTGCTCCTTTTTGAATCCCGTAAAACATACCGCTGTCCATGTTGCTTTTTACTTTTAGTACTGCATCAATACAAGCTGCATTTCCTAAAACCATTCCAACTCTCCAGCCCGCCATGTTAAAAGTCTTGCTCAAAGAATTCAATTCTAAAGCCACGTCTTTTGCGCCTTCTACTTGCAACAAACTCATCGGATTGTCATTCAAAACAAAACTATACGGATTGTCATTGACTAATAATAGCTGATGTTTTTTGGCGAAAGCCACCAATTTTTCAAATAACTGCAAACTTCCTCTCGCTCCTGTTGGCATGTGCGGATAACCGATCCACATGATTTTTACTTTCGCTAAATCTAATTTTTCCAAAGCTTCAAAATCCGGCTCCCAATTATTCGCTTCTTTTAAGTCATAATAAACGGGTACAGCCCCTACTAAATTCGTCACCGAAGTATACGTTGGATATCCTGGATTTGGAATCAAAACGTGATCACCTTCATTCAAGAAAGCCAGCGAAATATGCATAATCCCTTCTTTCGAACCCATCAAAGGCAAAATCTCAGTATTTGGATTCAACTCAACATTGAAGTTGTTTTGATAAAAATCGGCCATGCCTTTTCTTAATTCCGGCAACCCTTGGTAACTTTGATACTGGTGTGCATTTTCTTCTTGCATTGCTAGAACTACTGCATCAATCACCGCTTGTGAAGGCTGCAAATCCGGACTTCCAATTCCCATATTGATAATTGGTTTCCCTTCAGAAGCCAGTTGTCTTACTTCTCTCAATTTTGAGGAGAAATAGTATTCTTCAATTATATCCAGACGTTTCGCTGTAGTAATCATGGTTTTGTGTTTTTTCCTCCCCCCAACCCCCTCCGAAGGAGGGGGAGCCGATACCGAACTAGGGGACTTAATATTTTTTCCTTTTTTGGAATTTGAAATTTGTTTTTTCCTTTTTCGGAGCTTACGGTTTTGTATTTTTATATTCGCCTAAAACTTTAAAGTATTCTGCCATAATGGTCAGTAATGCTTTTGCCTTGGCATAATCTTCGTATTTTTCGAAAGTAACATCCACAAAAAAAGAATATTTCCAAGGTGTTTCTATTTTTGGCAACGATTGTATTTTGGTTAAATTCAATTTACAATCGCTCATTACATTCAGAACTGCTGCTAAACTTCCGCGTTTGTGATCCAATTCAAATTTGATAGAAGCTCTGTTTATTTCGTTCTCTTCAACAAATGAATTCTCCTTTTTAATAATCACAAAACGAGTCATATTATTATTTATCGTCTGAATTTCTGGAGCTAAAATTTCTAAATCATACATTTCAGAAGCCGTTTTACTCGCAATCGCCGCAATTCCTTTCAACTGATTTTGATGAATTCTTCTGGCTGTTTCAGCGGTGTCTTTATCTTCAACCAATTTTATGTTTGGATATTTTTTCAAGAACTCCATACATTGCAATAATGCCATTGGATGCGAATGTACTTCCTGAATATCTTCAATTTTTTGACCTCTCAACGCCATTAAATTTTGGTGAATATCCAAATAATGTTCTCCTATGATGTGCAAATTATTTTTGTCAATCAAGGCATAATTCGGAATAATTGGTCCCGCAATAGAATTTTCTATAGCCATAACCGCTTGGTCTGATTTCCCGGACAATAAACTATCCACCAATTCTTCAAAAGACAAACACTCATCTACCTCAACATTCTGACAGTAATATTCTTGTGCTACCTGATGATGGAAACAGCCTTTTATACCTTGTATTGCAATTTTTGTTCTCATATACTCAAAAAAAAATCCTGATTTTCATCAGGATTGTATATTAGTTTTATTTGTTTTTGTTTTTTCAAATAACCATAGCACAATCCCTCACTTCCTAAAGAAGAAATAATAAGTGTTGCTAAAGTAAAAACGGTTATTAGACATTGTATGCTCTGTTTTTTAATATTTTCTATGCAAATGTATAAATTATTTCAAGTCAACCAAAAAAAATATTTCATTTTATATAACAAAAAAAGAATTCTTTGTTAAAACAACTTTATATTGCAAAATACATAAAAAAACGACTGCTTTTTACCGATTTCAAAATACCTTTTCAATCAATTCCAGTACGAAAAACAATTTAAGCAGCTATTTTCACCGAAAGCCATTTTTTTCCCTCCGCGATTCGGGTTACCAGCATCGCCGAAACTAAGTCACCATTGGCATTCAATAAGGTCGCCATTGGATCTACCAGGGTCCCGACAATCATCGCCGCCGGCAAAGCCTGTTCCATTGGAAATCCATAAACGGTTATCGCCAAAATTTCTCCTATATAACCACCATTTGGAATTCCGCCTTCAACTACCGAAACAATTACCGTGATTCCAATAGCCGTAAGCAATGTATAAGGATCCGTAAAATCTTTGCCAAACATAGCAAAAATAACTGCGATTTTTATAATTGACGACATACTCGAACCATCTTTATGCAAAGGCGCACCCAATGGAATAACTACATTTCTGATATGACTTGGAATATTCATGTGTTCCGCTCCTTCCAGATTGGCAGGTATTGTCGCAATACTGCTGCAGGTTCCCAATGCGGTTAATGATGGAGTAATATTATTTTTCCAAAACACATTCAATCCTTTTCTTCCTCCAGCAATAAAAGCATACAAACTGAAAAACACTGCAAAGTAAAAAGCACAAACCGCATAATAAAGTCCCAAAGGTTTTGCGTAAGCACCAAATAATTGCGGTCCAAAAATCCCAACCTGATACGCAAAATAAGCACCCAAACCTATTGGAGCCGTTTTCATAATCATGTGTAGCAATTGCTTCATCACTTCGTTTCCTGAATTTAAGAACCGACTGAAATCTTTCCCTTTCTCACCCGAATGCAAACTGGCAAATCCTATTAAAAAAGAGAATATGATAAGCGCCAACATATTTTTTCGAGATAATAATTCGAAAAAATCATTAGCGGTAAGCAATTGTGTAATTTGAGAACCTGCAGAACTTGCCTGAATAGATTCTAATGGAATTTTTGAAATGATAATATCTTGCTGAATGGGGAATAATAATACGCCAACAATCATCAAAATAGCCGAAATCAATACGGTACTTAAAAATACACCTATAACAATCCCAAACAATTTTCCGAGTTTCTCTGACTTTTCTAAACTGGCAATTGAGGATGAAATGGTAAAAAATATCAACGGAATAATTGCCGTAAACAATAAATTCAGAAATATATCGCCCAAAGGTTTAATCACTTCTACTCCTTTTCCAAAAACTAAACCCAATATACTTCCTGCCAGAATTCCGCCAAGTAGTAATAAAATACTTTTGTAGTTTTTCAAGAAACTGCCCGATTGTGTATTTTTTAAATTCATATCCATATAGTTTATGGTAAATATATAAATCTAAAAGAGAATATCATCCCGCTTTGTAAAACTTTGACAAAGGTCTTTTTACCTATTGAACTACAAAAAACAATAAATCAAAGATTATTCTGTTTACTTTTGCAACAAATAAAATTCCATGTCAATAGAAGTAAATAATATATCCAAAAGTTATGGTGCCCAAAAAGCACTGGATAACATTTCATTTTCTGTAAATAAAGGAGAAATCGTTGGTTTTTTAGGTCCAAATGGTGCCGGAAAATCGACTTTAATGAAGATATTGACAACGTACATCAATGCCGATGAAGGTTCAGCACTGGTAAATGGACACGATGTAAACACCCAACAAAAAGCGGTGCAACTTTCCATTGGCTATTTACCGGAACACAATCCGTTGTATTTGGATTTGTATGTGAGAGAATATTTAGCTTTTAATGCAGATGTCTATAAAGTAGCCAAATCCCGAATCGAAGAAGTAATTCAACTGACTGGTTTAAGCACCGAAAGTCATAAAATAATAGGGCAATTATCCAAAGGATACCGCCAACGTGTAGGATTGGCTAATGCTTTGTTACATAATCCCGATGTTTTGATTCTTGATGAACCAACAACAGGTTTAGACCCGAATCAATTAATCGAAATTCGTAATGTGATTAAAAACGTAGGAAAAGACAAAACCGTTTTCCTATCTACGCACATTATGCAGGAAGTTGAAGCCATTTGTGACCGTGTCATCATCATCAATAATGGTAAAATCGTTGCCGATAAAAAACTGGACCACTTAATTTCCGAAGATAAGGAACAAGTTATCGAAGTGGAATTTGACTATAAAATAGAAGAACAACTAATTGCCAAAATTGAAAATCTTACTTCTTATAAAAACACCCACGACATGATTTGGGAATTAACCTTTACAACCGATAAAGACATGCGCCCAGCCGTTTTTGATTTTGCGAATGCAAACGGTTTGAAAACCCTTCAACTCAATCAGAAGAATAAAAATTTGGAGGCTGTTTTTAGGGAGATTACTAAATAAGTGATCAGTGTTCAGTTTTTAGTTTTCAGTGCAGTTTTCAGATAAAAAAGAGAACTCGTTTAAATACAAAACCCTTAACTTTTTCAACGCTCTTTTGTCATTCCGACGAAGGAGGAATCTCAGCATGTGGGATTCCTCCTTCGTCGGAATGACAAGTTGGTCGGGAAATTGACACGGACATTTAAAATTTACTCTATTCCCAACTCTAAAACACTCGCTTTCATTTCCTCAATAGCAATTTGAATATCCTTTTCATTAGTTCTCCAATTGACAAACGAAGCCCGAATTCCTTTTCGGTTCTCGTAAACTGTTGGGGTCATGAATACTTTGCCTTTATCGTTGAGATGCGTTAAAAATAAATTTACTTTATCCTGATTGTGGTCTCCCACCAAAGTAAAACAAACATTATTCAAACGAGTTGGAGCCAACAATTCGAAGTCTTCATTTTGAGTAATGAAATCGTCAAATTGCAACGCCATCGCAACACTATTTTCTATAATATCCTGAAAACCTTGTTTGCCATACGCTAATAACGAAAACCAAACCGGTAAAGCCTTTAAACGTCGAGAGTTTTCAGGTAGAAAATTGAGATAACTAAAATTTTCCAATGGATTTCCTAAATACGGCGCATTCGAATTTTGAAAGGTTTCAATTTGCAAGTTTTTATGTTGTTCTTTTACCAAATAAAAAGCGCTTTCATAAGGCACATTTAGCCATTTATGACAATCAATAGTAATGCTGTCGGCGTTTTTCCAACCATCAACTAAATGGTTGTATTTTGGCGAACAAGCGGCAAAGCCACCAAATGCAGCGTCAATATGCCACCAGAAATTATACTTTTCTTTTAGTTTGGTAATTGCATTGAAATCATCAAAATCGGCAGTATTGACTGTTCCTGCGCTGGAAATTAAAATGAATGGCTTTCCGTTTAGGCTTTCAATATTTTTTTCTAAATCTGCAATGTCTATCGCTTCACGGTTTCCTTCGTTAGTTTTTATCTTGATAAAATTCTGGCTTCCAATCCCTAACATCGCCAAACATTTTACCGACGATGAATGTGGCGTAGCGGTTAGAATATGGATTGGTTCTGAAATTCCATTTTTAGCAAAATCTTTTCCCAATTGATTTCCGAACCATTGTCTCGCCACCGCCAAACAGGTAAAATTAGACATCGTAGCTCCAGTCACAAATCCTCCTAAAAATGATTTTGGTAAATCTAACAATTGCAACAACAGATTAATCGTTTCAATTTCTATTAAAGCCGAAACGCCACCTTGTGCTTTTGTGGCTTGTGCATTTGGATCGTAAATGGTAGTCAGCCAATCCCCAACAATCGATGCTGGAGTTGCTCCGCCAGTTACAAAACCCCAATATCGCGGTCCCGCTTGCGAAACCATTAAAGGTGCTAACCGTTTATTGAACTCTTCCAAAGTAGATAATGCTCCCAAACCGGAATCGTTTAGATTTCTATCTGTAGTTATCGAGTTTTTGGTTGAAGTGGGAATAGTATCAATTGAATGTAGAAAATCAATTCCTTGTCGTTTTACTTTTTCAAGGATCTTTTCAATATCGTTTAAGTCTTGTTGGAGGGTTGGGTTCATTTTGGTTAGTTATTAAAACAATTAACAATTTTTATCCTTCTTATTGATTATTGCTTCTTGAATTAGAACATAGCCCTTATATACGACGAAGGAGAAACCTCTATCGTGTTGAGATTCCTCCTTCGTCGGAATTGACAAATTAGCGGTAACTTAAACTATAAATAGCGTAATAACCACTAAATCCCTAGCCCAGATTACTTCACTTCACTTTACTTTTATTTTCATTGGAGTTCAGTGAACTTCGTTTGCAGTGAAAATCCTTTTCTTGTCTCGTTTTTGAGACAAGAAAAGATTGTAACGAATAGCTGGAAATAGCTCCTGAAAATCATCAGGATAAATCCTAAAAAACCTTACTCGCTATTTGTCGAATATTTTCTGATTTCCCCATAGAATAATAGTGCAACACGGGAACACCGGCAGCTTTCAATTCTAATGATTGCTGAATTGCCCATTCGATTCCAACTTGTCTGATGTCAGCATTATTTTTGCATTGATCTATTGCATGAATCAAATCTTCAGGCAAATCAATTCTGAAAATTTGCGGCAATACTTGTAAGTGCCTTTGCACAGCAATAGGTTTGATACCCGGAATAATAGGAACTGTAATCCCAATTTCTCTGGCTTTGGCAACAAACTCGAAATATTTTGCATTATCAAAAAACATTTGGGTAACTACATAATCAGCACCTGCATCTACCTTTTCTTTCAGTCTTTTTAAATCTGAGATTAATGAAGGAGATTCCAAATGTTTTTCCGGATAACCTGCAACTCCAATGCAAAAATTGGCTTTGTTATCAATATCCATCACATCATGCAAGTACTTTCCGCAATTCAATTGGTTAATTTGTTTGACCAAATCAACAGCAAAATCATTCCCTCCTTCTTTCGGCACAAAAGACTGCTCGTGTTTCATCGCATCACCACGCAATGCCATCACATTATCAATTCCTAAATAATGACAATCCACTAACATATACTCGGTTTCTTCCTTGGTAAAACCACCGCAAAGCAAGTGTGGCACGGTGTCAACATTGTATTTATGCTTAATGGAAGCACAAATCCCTAGTGTTCCAGGACGCATTCTGGTTAGTTTTTTGTCTAATAAACCATTGCCTTTATCGATATAAATATACTCCTCGCGAGAAGTGGTTACATCTATAAATGGCGGTTTAAACTCCATCAATGGATCAATATTATCGTATAATTCCTGAATGCTTTTGCCTTTTTGAGGCGGAATAATTTCAAAAGAAAATAATGTTTCTCCTTTTGCGTCTTCTATATGTTGTGTTACTTTCATGATCCTCCCCCGACCCCTCCAAAGGAGGGGAGAACTCGGGTAATTTTAATTGAACAATATTTTTTATACTCTTTTCGGCTCCTCCCCTTCGGGGAGGCTGGGTGGGGATTTTAATCTGCTATATTCGGATTCAACCATTTCATCGCTACTTCAGTTGGAATACTTCTTCGTTTGGCATAATCAATTACTTGGTCTTCTTTTATTTTCCCGAGTCCAAAATACTTGCTTTCCGGATTCCCAAAATAATAGCCTGATACCGAAGAAGCCGGCCACATCGCCATGCTTTCCGTCAAAGTCACTCCTATTTCTTCTGCTACATTAAGCAATTTCCAAATGGTTAGTTTTTCTAAATGGTCAGGACAAGCCGGATAACCCGGCGCGGGACGAATTCCTTTGTAATCTTCGGCAATCATTGCCTCGGTACTTAACGCTTCGTCTGATGAGTAACCCCAAATTTCTTTTCGTACTTTTTCATGCAAATATTCGGCGAAAGCTTCCGCAAAACGGTCTGCCAATGCTTTCACCATAATCGAATTGTAATCGTCTAAATCTCTTTCGAATTCAGCCGCCCATTCATCGACACCGAAACCGGTGGTTACGCAAAATGCACCCATATAATCGGTTTTACCGCTTTCTTTTGGAGCAATAAAATCGGCCAATGCAATATTGGGAGCTCCTTTTGTTTTTTGCGATTGCTGACGTAAAGTCAAGAATTTCTCCAATACTTTCCCGTTTTCATCACGCAATTCAATATCATCATCATCGACTTGATTGGCAGGAAAAATTCCGTAAATTCCTTTAGCGGTTAGTTTCTTTTCTCTCAAAATAACTTCCAACATTTCTTGTGCATCTGCAAAAACAGACGTTGCTTGTTCTCCTACTACCTCATCCGTTAAAATCGCGGGGTATTTTCCGAACAATTCCCATGTTCTAAAAAACGGTGTCCAATCGATATAAGGAACTAAAACATCCAAATCGACTTCTATAGTTTGCTCTCCAATTACATTTGGTTTTACAGGAGTAAAATTCTCCCAATCCAACTGCAATTTATTTTTACGGGCTTGCTCAATAGTTAGGAAATTTTTATCACGGGAGCGATTCAAAAATGTTTCTCTAAACGCATCATATTCGGCTCTAATGTCGCTTGCGTATATCTTTCTATCCTTGTTTAATAAACTTCCAGCCACCGTCACAGCTCTCGAAGCATCGTTTACGTGAATTACCGTTTCTCTATATTGAGGTGCAATTTTCACGGCAGTATGTGCTCTAGAAGTCGTTGCTCCACCAATCATTACTGGGATTTTCAGCCCTCTTTTATCTAATTCTTTGGCGAGATATACCATTTCGTCCAGTGATGGCGTAATTAATCCGCTTAATCCAATAATATCTACGTTGTGCTCAATGGCAGCTGCAATAATTTTTTCAGGTGGTACCATTACGCCCAAATCTACAATCTCATAATTATTACACGCCAGCACCACGCTAACAATGTTTTTACCAATATCGTGCACATCGCCTTTTACGGTTGCCATCAGGATTTTTCCATTTCCTTGCTTGTCACCCGCTTGTTTGCTAGCTTCAATGTAAGGCAACAAATAGGCCACGGCTTTTTTCATTACCCGCGCCGATTTTACTACTTGTGGCAAAAACATTTTACCAGAACCAAACAAATCACCCACAACATTCATTCCTGTCATCAAGTTAATTTCGATAACTTCAATAGGTTTTGTAGCAGCCAATCGAGCTTCTTCAACATCTAGTTCTATAAAGGCATCGACCCCTTTTACAAGTGAGTGCGTAATACGTTCTTGAACTGTTCCCGAACGCCATTCTTGAACTGCTTTTTCATTACTCTTTACATCACCTTTTACATTCTCTGCAAAATCCAATAATCTTTCAGTGGCATCATCACGACGGTTTAGAATTACATCTTCAACATGTTCTAATAAATCCTTTGGAATTTCGTCGTAAATAGAAAGCATCTCTGGGTTTACAATTCCCATCGTCATTCCGTTTTGAATAGCATGGTACAAGAAAACAGAGTGCATCGCTTCCCGAACAGTATCATTTCCTCTAAACGAAAACGAAACATTACTCACACCACCACTAATGTGCGCATGTGGAAGATTCTCTCTAACCCATTTAGTTCCCCTAAAGAAATCCAATGCGTTCAAGCGGTGTTCTTCCATACCAGTGGCTACGGGAAATATATTCAAATCGAAAATAATATCCTGCGGAGGAAAACCAACTTTGTTAACTAATATATCGTACGAACGTTGGCAAATTTCTACTCGACGCTCGTAATTATCTGCTTGTCCCACCTCATCAAAAGCCATGATAATTGCCGCAGCACCATAACGCTTAATCAATTTAGCATGATGAATGAATTGTTCTTCCCCTTCTTTTAATGAAATAGAATTTACGACACTCTTTCCTTGCACCACTTTCAAACCGGCCTCAATAATATGCCATTTGGAACTGTCAATCATGATCGGCACTCTGGAAATATCAGGTTCGGCAGCGATCAAATTCAGGAATTTTGTCATGGCATATTCCCCATCGAGCATTCCTTCATCCATATTAATATCGATGATTTGCGCGCCACCCTCAACTTGTTCTTTAGCAATACTGAGTGCTTCTTCGTATTTTTCTTCCTTGATTAATCGAAGGAATTTTCTAGAACCTGTAACATTGGTTCGTTCACCAATATTCACAAAAACGCTTTCCGGCGTAATGATTAAAGGCTCTAATCCCGATAATACAAGGTTTCTTCTCTTTTCTACGTGTGCCATTTTTGTTTATTTTTACCGCTAATTCACTAATTTTTTCAAATCAAATGTTCAATTTGTGAATTGTTGGTTATAATTTAGACGCGATAAATCGCATCTCTACGTTACATCGTCGCTGTTGATACCCTAGGTTTATAATCCTTCGCAATATCAGCAATCAACTTGATGTGTTCCGGGGTTGTTCCACAACAACCGCCTATTATATTTACTAAATTATCGTCTAAATATTCTTTGATGAATGCTTGCATCTGTTCTGGGGTCTCATCGTACTCTCCAAATGCGTTAGGCAATCCCGCATTAGGATGTGCCGAAACATTGAACGAAGTATTATGCGCTAACGTTTGTAGATAGGGTTTAAGCAAATCAGCTCCTAAAGCACAATTAAAACCAACACTCAACAAAGGAATATGCGAAACCGAAACCAAAAAAGCTTCAACGGTTTGACCCGAAAGTGTTCTTCCTGATGCATCCGTAATTGTTCCGGAAACCATGATTGGAATATCGATATTCCGTTCGTCTTTGACTTCTTCGATGGCGAAAAGCGCGGCTTTAGCATTTAAAGTATCGAATATCGTTTCTACCAAAAGCAAGTCGCAACCACCATCCATCAAGGCTTCGACTTGTTGTTTGTAAGCAATACGTAAATCATCAAAAGTTACGGCTCTGTAACCTGGATCATTTACATCTGGTGACATACTCGCCGTTCTGTTTGTTGGTCCTATTGAACCCGCTACAAAACGGGGTTTATCCGGATTTTTTGCTGTAAACTCATCGGCTACTTCACGGGCGATTCTTGCCGATTCATAGTTTAATTCGTAAACCAAATCTTCGAGGTGGTAATCCGCCATTCCGATGGTGGTTCCAGAAAAAGTATTGGTTTCTACGATATCAGCTCCCGCTTCAAAATAGGCTGCGTGAACAGCACGAATAGCTTGTGGCTGCGTGAGTGATAATAAATCGTTGTTTCCTTTTAAGGAATGTGGAAAATCTTTGAAACGTTCTCCACGAAAATCTTCTTCCGAAAAATTGTAACGTTGTAACATGGTTCCCATAGCTCCATCGAGTATGAGTATGTTTTTTTTAATGGCTTCTTGAATTGTCCCCCTAACCCCCGAAGGGGGAACTCCTAAAATATCTTTTGAAATGCTTGACATATCTTTTTTTTCTTGAAAATCGCGATACTTATCGGGATTTGTTCTTCTGATTAATATTTACAAAAGTTCACTATTTTTTAATTTATAGCCCCGATTGCAGTATAAATCCTTTTACTTTTTATTTAAAAAAATAAAAGATTGCAACGGAAAGCGGGAACATTAACCACAAAAAATGCGCCAAATTATCCGCTCTAAAAAATATTAAAATGTTGTCAAGAAAAGGTTTGAGAAATACTATAGAAGTATTCTTGTGTTATCTATCTTAAATACTGAATAATTTCAGTATAAAGTAGAATGTAGCACCTTCTTTAAAGATAAAGGGTTGCTAAGGTTTCATCGGGTCTTTCCCTCCGCCTTTCGTGATAACTTTCAATAAATATATGAACACTGCAAAGTAAAGACATAGCGTTAATAATTGCAAGTATTAACGCTGTTTTTTTGAAAAAGGATTTTTGAATGATGATTAACGATTTTTGATTTCAGATTTATATGACATCATAAATTCTAAAAATCAATTTTCTCGACAAATAAAATAGTTTCGTCTTTTTTTCAAATTCTGAAATCAAAAATCGTTAATCTACAATCTTAAATTATTAAACAATGGCTTTTACCACTGCTTTTGGAGCCTCTTTACGGCTTCCGTCAAATCCGTCAACACCGGAAACTGTAGTATATTTCAATACATATTTCTTTCCTGGATTGATGATTTGGTACGCTGCCTGACACATTAAAGTCGCTTCGTGGAATCCACAAAGAATCAATTTTAATTTTCCTGGGTATGTATTTACGTCTCCAATGGCAAAAATTCCCGGAATGTTCGTTTGATAATCCAATGCATTATTTACTTTAATTGCATTTTTTTCAATTTCCAATCCCCAATGTCCAATAGGACCTAATTTTGGAGTTAATCCAAAAAGCGGAATGAAGTAATCAGTAGGAATCGTTCTGTGTGCACCATCCTCCTCAATATCTATAGATTCCAAATGTTCGTAACCGTTTAATCCTACTACTTCTGCTGGCGTGATCATTTTTATTTTTCCTAAATTCTTCAATTCCTGCACTTTTTCTACAGAATCCAACGCGCCTCTAAATTCATTTCTACGGTGAATCAAAGTTACTTCAGAAGCTACATTAGACAAGAAAATACTCCAGTCTAAAGCAGAATCGCCACCTCCGGCAATTACAACTCTTTTGTCCCTGAATTTTTCGGGGTTCTTGATAAAGTATTTAATTCCTTTATTTTCATAAAATTCGATGTCTTCGATAAGTGGTTTTCTTGGTTCAAAACTTCCTAATCCACCAGCAATCGCAACAACTGAAGCATGAAATTTCTTTCCTTTATTTGAGGTTACGATAAAACTTCCGTCTTCTTGTTTTGCTATAGTTTCTGCACGTTCGCCCAGCGTAAAACCAGGCTCAAATTGTTTGATTTGTTCCATCAAATTATCAACTAAATCACCCGCTAATACTTCAGGAAATCCTGGAATATCATAAATAGGTTTTTTTGGATACAATTCTGAAAGTTGTCCGCCTGCTTGTGGCAGCGCATCTAAAATATGACATTTTAGCTTTAACAATCCTGCTTCAAAAACTGCAAATAAACCTGTTGGTCCGGCTCCTATAATTAATATGTCTGTTTTAACCATTGTGTTTAATTTTTTCCTCCCCCCAGCCCCCTCCGAAGGAGGGGGAGACTGGATAGAGTTTCGTTCGTTATTTCTGTTTATTTATGCTCTTTATTCTATGCTCTTTATTCACTTTTCCCTATCCGAACACTGATCACTTCTTCAATGCTTCGGTGATTTCATTCATTTTTTTAACTTTTTCCTCGAAATTTCCTTTCAGCGTTTTGCGATATTCATTTAGGTTTTCGACCATTTTATTGATATCGTCCGGAATAATTTCTTCAAAAAATTCGCGTAATCTTTTGGCTGTTGTTGGCGATTTACCGTTTGTTGAAATGGCTATTTTTACATTTCCTTTGGTTACAATGCCACCCAAATAATAATCGCATAAATCCGGTGTGTCTGCAATATTGCATATCAAATACCTTTTTCTGGACAAATCATACACCCTTTTATTTACTTTCAAATCACCAGTACAGGCAATGACCATGTGCCGTTTCTTCAACATTTTTTTCTTGAACTTGGCTTTAGTCAATTTCACCGAAGGATGCTTTTCAACCAACGCTTCCAGTTCAGGCAAAAACTTTGGTGCAACCACCTCAACATTTGCATTTGGACTGGATTTTAGCATAAACGATAACTTTTCCAAACCCACATTTCCTCCGCCTACAATAAGCACATTGAGGTTGTGTAATTTTAAAAATACTGGATATAATTCGTTCCTCCCCCCAGCCCCCTCCAAAGGAAGGGGAGACTTTGCGGAGCTTCTTTCGTTACTATTTCCCATTTTATTTTTATTTTCATCGGATTAAAATCCGATTTTACAATATCGGTCGTTCCTACGGAACTGTCCTATGTTAAACACTTTCTTTTGATAAGAACTCTTCGTAAAATCCATTCAATTTATTGCTTTCTTTTACCACTTCTCCAATGACAATAATCGCTGGTGAACTTAACTTGTTCTCCGCCACAACTTGTTGGATAGTATTTATTGTTCCAACTCCCACTTTTTCTTGTGGAGTAGTCCCGTTTTGAATAATCGCAACCGGAGTTTTTCCTTTAGACTCTTTTTGAAACAAAGACACAATTTGCGATAATTTACTCATTCCCATCAAAATCACAACTGTTGCCGAGGATTGTGCTGCAAGCGCCACATCATTCGACAAATTCCTGTCTGATGTTGTGCCTGTTATGACCCAAAAACTTTCGGAAACTCCTCTTTTTGTCAAAGAAATTCCTTGATACGCGGGAACTGCAATTGCCGATGAAATTCCGGGAACCACAAATGTAGGGATTCCAAAACTTTCTGCGTAATCTATTTCTTCGCTTCCACGACCAAAAATAAATGGATCTCCCCCTTTTAATCGAACCACATTTCCATACGTAAGCGCATTATCTACAATCAACTGATTGATTTGGTCTTGCGAATATTCATGGGCTCCAATTCTTTTACCCACAAATATTTTTAGGGCATTTTTTGGGGCGTGATTCATTATTTCTTCATTGGCCAAAGCATCATACAAAACCACATTCGCTTCAGCAAGTGCTTTTACTCCTTTCAGAGTAAGCAAATCTGGGTCGCCGGAACCCGCACCTACTAAAGTTACCTTTGGTTCTATTGTATTATGCATCAGCTAAATCCTTTGCTCTATAGTGCTCAATATTTGCAAAAAACGAAACTGCTTCTTGAATGTATTTTTTTGCAAATCCTTCAGAAGGTTCGTTCCCTTTGATTTGATATACTAAATCTTTGAAAGATGCATTCAAATTGATTTTATTGCTTTCGATAAAAACAGTATCAAATAAATCGATAATTCCAGCGTGGTGATTCGTTTTTTGGTTTTCAGCAAGCAATAACGCTTTAGCACCGTTAACAAAACCCGCATACGCTAAATAAATTGCATCTGCCCATTTTTTATCTTCAAAAGCTTCTTGCGCGAAAGTTAATTTATCTTTGGCTTCCAATAGTAATGTAGCCACTAAATCAATAACTACACCGGCACATTCACCTACTCCAACTGCTTTCACATAGTTATCGGCATTTCCCCAATCGACAAAATCAGCTTCGGTAAGGTTTGTTAAATCTGCTAATGGCTTCAAGAATTCATAGAAATATTTCTCTCCTTTGGCATCATAATAATCCAAGAATGATTGTCCGTTGGCATTCGCATCAAAATCATTTAAGATAAAACGCAGCGCATCTGGTCCTCTTCTACTTGGAATTTTGATTACTTTATCAGAAAATCTTCCTGCTCCGTTTCCTAAATTTCCCCCACCCAATAACACTTGAAGTGCTGGCGCCACTAATTTTCCAGAATTGATTGACATTCCCTGAAAACCAATTTGAGCCATATTGTGTTGTCCACAAGCATTCATACAACCACTAATTTTAATTGTGATTTCCTGATTGTTGCTGTATTGTGGATATTCTATTTCTAAAACTCTTTCTAATTCTACTGCAATTCCAGTGCTGCTTGCAATTCCTAAATTACAAGTATCTGTTCCCGGACAGGCGGTAATATCTGCAGTGCTATCGTATCCTAAGGCTACAAAATCAAGTTTAGCTAATTCCTGGTAGAAAAATGCTAAATCTTCTTCCTTTACGTGACGGATAACAATGTTTTGTCTTAAAGAAAAACGCAATTCATTAGCGGCATAATTTTTAATCAAATCCGCCAATAATCTTGCTTTGTCCGTATAAAAATCCCCTAAAAGCACTTTGATACCAATGGCTACATATCCTGCTTGTTTTTGAGGAATCACATTCGATTTTTTCCAAGCTTCAAAAGCAGCTGTGTCTTCGATAACCACTTTTGGCGCTACCAATAAAGGAGCTGGAATTCCACCGTCAAAAGCAGTCGTGTCAATTTCAACGGTTTGGTATGACAATGCTTTTTTCTCTTCTTCAACCAATCGTAAAAACGCGTCTCTTCCTAAATCTTTGATTAAGAATTTCATACGTGCTTTCAATCGTTTGGCTCTTTCCCCGTAACGGTCAAATATTCTCAAAACCCCTTCGGTTGTTGGGATAATTTGGTTTACCGGAATAAATTCAGACAATAATTCAGCATGACTTGGTTGAGAACCTAATCCACCACCTAGCATTACTTTAAATCCTCTTTCTCCATTTACAATTTTTGGAATAAAACCTAAATCGTGTAAATAACTCAAAGCGGTATCTTTATCCGAAGATGAAAATGATATTTTGAATTTACGTCCCATTTCCTGACAAACTGGGTTTCTCAAGAAAAATTGAAACAACGCGTGTGCATAAGGCGACACATCAAAAGGTTCGTCTGCATCGATTCCTGCTGTTTCACTAGCCGTAATATTTCTCACGGTGTTTCCACAAGCTTCTCTCAAAGTAACATCATCTTTCTCCAATTCTGCCCAAAGTTGTGGAGTTCTGTCCAAACTTACATAGTGAATTTGGATGTCCTGACGGGTTGTAATGTGTAAACGTCCTGTTGAATATTCATCAGAAACTTTGGTAATACGCAACAATTGTTCGCTTGTCACTTTCCCGAAAGGTAATTTGATACGAATCATTTGAACGCCTTCCTGACGCTGACCGTAAACTCCTCTGGCCAAACGAAGGCTGCGGAAACGCTCGTCGTCAATTTTTCCATCACGGAATAAAGCAATTTTTCTTTCTAAATCGATAATGTCTTTTTGGACAATCGGATCTTCTATTTCGTTTCTAAAACTTTGCATCTGTAGTTATGTTTATCCTCCCCCCAGCCCCCTCCGAAGGAGGGGGAGCCGAAACTGGAAATATTATTACATTTTATATTAACTCAATTATTATTATATTCTTACTGTAAAAGCAAAACCCTTACTACTGGAAAACTTTTTATCCTGTATGTCTCCCTCCCCTTCGGGGAGTCCCGAAACTTCGGGAGGGGTGGGGATTATTTTATAAAACCAACTCCTGCTGTTGTGTTGGTTGCAGCATCTATTAAGATGAAAGCTCCGTTAGATTTATTATCAGTGTAAGCATCAAAATAAATGGCTTTGCTCAATTTAATGGTTACTTCTCCAATTTCATTTATCGCTAATTGAGTCGCTGGAGTTGTTCCAGAATAATCGGTTGCGATTACGTTTTTTACACTATCAATTTTCGCCAAAACTCTATTGCTATTGTGTTGTACATAATATTTTGCACCTGCCACTAATTTTTTACTGTCCATCCAACAAACAGTTGTTGTGATGTCTTTTTCAATTTTAGGAAGTTCATTAGATTTTACAATCATATCACCTCTGGTTACATTGATGTCATTATCTAATTCGATAGTAATAGACGAACCTGCAGTAGCTTCATCAAATTGCTTGTCAAAAAAGTGAATATTCGTTACTGTAGATTCTGTTAAAGAAGGAAGTACCGTTACGGCATCTCCTACTTTAATATTGTTCCCGTATAATTTCCCGGCATATCCTCTAAAGTCGTGATACTCCTCGGTTTTTGGTCGGATTACTGTTTGAACAGGGAAACGTGCGATCCCGTTTTCGTAGATATCATTTGGTTCCAAAGATTCCAAATGCTCCAAAACCGTCTGTCCAGTGTACCAAGGCATATTCTCCGATTTATCGGCAACATTACCACCATTGATTGCACTTAGCGGAATGTAGCTTACATTTTGTTCTTTGAAAGCACTTTTTGCATTTAATGCCTGAAAGTCTGCTTTGATTTTGTTGTATACTTCTTCTGAATAATCAACTAAATCCATTTTGTTTACCGCAACAATTACATCTTTTACTCTCAATAAATTATTGATAAAAAAGTGACGGTAGGTTTGCTCAATAACTCCTTTACGAGCATCAATTAATATAATTGAAACTTGTGAAGTTGAAGCTCCGGTAACCATGTTACGTGTATATTCTACGTGACCTGGAGTATCGGCAATAATGTAACTTTTCTTTGCAGTCGAAAAATAAATATGAGCCACATCAATCGTGATTCCTTGTTCTCTTTCGGCAACCAAACCATCGGTAGCCAATGAAAAATCTAAGTAATCGTATCCTTTTTGTTTGCTGCTTTTTTCTATTGCTTCAATCTTATCTGTAGTCAACGATTTTGTATCGTATAATAATCTCCCGATTAACGTACTTTTTCCGTCATCTACACTTCCTGCTGTTGCTATTTTTAAAACTTCCATATTCTGAAATTGTATAATGTATATTGTAAAATTGTATTTTGTAAACTGTATGCTGTTGTAAAATTGCATTTTGTATAATGTACTTTGTAAATTCAATCACAAAATACAGTTTTTACATTATACAATTTTTACATTATACAATCTCCTAAAAGTATCCTTGTTGTTTTCTTTTTTCCATCGCAGCTTCAGAACGTTTGTCATCAATTCTGGCTCCTCTTTCAGAAATAGTTGAAGATCTAATTTCACCAACCACTTCTTGAATAGTTGCTGCATAAGAATCAACAGCAGCAGTACAACTCATATCCCCAACAGTTCTAAAACGAACAATTCTCTCTTCGATTTCTTCGTCTTCTTCTTGAAACACAAATGGAGAATGTGACCAAATCATACCATCTCTCAAGAACACTTTACGCTTGTGTGAAAAGTAAATAGATGGGATTTCGATTTGCTCTTCTTCAATATAACTCCAAACATCTAATTCGGTCCAGTTCGAAATTGGAAAAACACGAACGTTTTGACCGTTTTCAATTTTTCCATTAAGAAGATCAAATAATTCAGGACGCTGATTTTTTTCGTCCCATTGACCAAAATCATCACGAACCGAGAAAATACGTTCTTTGGCTCTTGCTTTTTCTTCATCACGACGGGCACCACCAATACAAGCATCAAATTTGAATTCTTCAATAGCATCTAGAAGCGTTATCGTTTGCAAACTGTTTCTGCTTGAATATTTACCCGTTTCTTCCACCACTTTCCCTTCGTCAATAGCATCCTGAACATTACGAACGATTAATTCCAATCCTAATTCAGCCACCAATCTATCTCTAAACTCAATAGTTTCAGGAAAGTTATGTCCTGTATCTACGTGTAACAATGGAAAAGGAATTTTTGCAGGAAAAAATGCTTTCTGTGCTAAACGTACCAATGTAATTGAATCTTTTCCACCAGAGAAAAGCAAAACTGGTTTGTCAAATTGAGAAATTACTTCTCTAAAAATGTATATCGCTTCGCTTTCTAAAGCGTTTGTTTTTAATATCGTACTCATCTTTTTAGTTTAAAAGTTTAAAGTTTAAAGTTTAAGGTTGTTGTGACCTAAACTAAAATCTTGCAACTATTATTATTATTTTCTATTCTCTTTATTCTAACCTCTTTCTTCTATTTCTGATGCAAACCACATTCTTTATGACTCGATTCCCATGACCATCTTCCCGCCCTGATATCTTCTCCTTCGGCTATGGCTCTCGTACAAGGTGCGCAACCAATGCTTACAAATCCTTTTTTGTGCAATGCATTTTGTGGCACATTATTATCATCAATATATTTTTGAACTTCGGCCAAAGTCCATTTCAACAATGGATTAAATTTGATGATATTAAAATGGGCATCGTATTCAAAGGCTGCCAAATCATTTCTATTTTCTGATTGCTCAGCACGTAAACCGGTAATCCAAATTTCATTTCCTTTTAATGCTTTAGTCAACGGCGCCACTTTTCGAATAAAACAACATTCTTTTCTATTCTCAACCGATTCGTAGAAACTGTTTGGACCTTTTTTATTTACTAATTCTTCCACCGCACTAGCTTCAGGAAAATAGGTTTTAATGTCTATTTTATACTTTTTCAATGTCTTATGAAAAACATCATACGTTTCCTGAAACAATCTTCCGGTGTCCAAAGTAAAAATGGTAATCGGCAAATCATTTTTTGCAATTAAAGCCGTTATCACTTGATCTTCCTGACCGAAAGAAGTAGAAAAAACAACTTTATCCTTGTATTCATTAGCTAAAAATGCAAGCGTTTCCTCAATGGAAAAATCTTTTGTTTTATCTAATAAAGCGTGTACTATTTCTGTGCTCATAATTCCTTTTATCTTTTATAATAATTTCGACAAGGTTCTTAAACTCAAAATGATAATTAAGACACCTACCAAAATCATCATGGGTTTTCTTTTGATTTTATTGACTAATAAAGCAGCAATTGGCGCAGCAATAACACCACCTAAAATCAAACCTATAATCACTTGCCATCCTTGTATTCCTCCAAAAATCATAAATGTTATTCCACTTGCAAAAGAAACCGCAAACTCGGCAGCGTTCACAGAACCGATAGTATATCTAGGATTTCGACCACGTCCTAATAATGTAGAAGTGACAATTGGCCCCCAGCCACCACCACCAACAGCATCCATAAAACCTCCAAAAGAAGCCAAAATACCGAGGCGTTTCGTTTTCTTTTTAATGATGTTTTTTTGCATTGCTTTTCTGATAATTATAACAGCCAAAGCGATCATATAAACCGCAATAAAAGGTTTTATCGCATCCCCATCAATCACATCCGACAACAAATAAGCTCCAGCTATAGAACCTAATACACCAGGAATTAATAGATGTTTAACCAGTTTTTTATTAATATTTCCAAATCTATGATGAGAAATCGCAGAGGCTCCCGTCGTAAACATTTCGGCAACGTGAACCCCTGTACTACTGATTGCAGGAGGAATTCCATAAGCCAATAAAAAAGAAGTTGATGTCGCTCCATAACCCATTCCTAAAGTTCCATCCACCAATTGTGCAAAGATTCCAATAGAGAAAAAGATTAAAAATTCCTGATTAAACCCACCCACAAAACCATTCCAGGAAAATTCAGCGTGGTGGTTATACACTAATGTAGATATCAATCCTATCAATAAAGTAACTGGAATAACAACCCACAAACGTTCTTTGAATGTTACTTCGGTTTTTACAGCCACATTATTTTCTTTCAGTTTACTCATGTCTTTTATAATTCAACTATTAATTTATTTTAAATCCATTACCCTATCGGAATGGTAGATTAAAGTGCAAAAATAATACATTTTGTTTAACTACAAAACTTATTTTAAAAAAATGTTTGTTAAAATGTAATATCTGCTAATGAATTGTTTTCCAATATCATGAGTGTATTGTCCCGTACCTCAGTCATTAGCTTATGAACCGAACAATTTGCCTCATCAATACAGTCATCACATTTTTCATAAAAGTTATGACTCACACAAGGCAATAGCGCTATAGGTCCTTCAAGAATGCGATACACATGAGCCATATTTATATCTTTTGGCTCTTTAATCAGATAATAACCACCACCTTTTCCTTTTTTGGCCCCCAAAAAACCAGAATAGCGTAATAACAGTAAAATACTTTCTAAAAATTTTATCGAAATATTTTCACTTTTTGCTATATCCGCAATTGGAACCGGGGTTTGGTTCTCCTGGCGCGCCAAAAATGATAAAGCTTTTATTCCGTATTTAGTCTTTTTTGAAAGCATGTTGAAGTGATTTAAGATTGTTGATTAACGATTGTTGATTTTTGATGGTTTACAAATCTGAAATCATCACACCTTTTTTTACAACAACAAAAATATACTTTTTGATTTAAGAATAGTGAATGGAGATTAACGATTTTTGATGCATCTTAAATCTGCAATCTAAAATCGTTAATCTTCATTCAAAAAATTTACGAAAGCGCTTGCTCTAAATCAGCAATAACATCTTTCACAGTTTCCAATCCAACAGAAACACGTACCAATCCTTCAGTGATTCCAACTGATAATTTTTCATCAACTGATAATTTACTGTGCGTTGTAGATGCCGGATGCGTCACGATGGTCCTGGTATCTCCAATGTTTGCCGATAACGAACAGAGTTTTATTTTATCCAAAAATTGTCGCCCTGCATCTATACCGCCTTTGATTTCAAACGCAATAATATTACCTCCCAAACTCATTTGTTTTTTGGCAATGTCGTATTTCGGATGGGATTTCAAGAATGGATATTTCACACTATTCACATTTGGATGGCTTTCTAAAAACTCAGCCACTTTCAAGGCATTTTCGCAGTGTTTTTCGACACGAACTGCCAATGTTTCCAAACTTTTAGACAATACCCAAGCGTTAAATGGAGATAACGCAGGTCCGGTATTTCTGGAGAATAAATAAATTTGACGAATCAAATCTTCGCTTCCTACTGTAACTCCGCCCAAAACTCTTCCTTGTCCATCAATTAATTTGGTAGCTGAATGCACCACTAAATGCGCTCCCCATTTTATAGGTTGTTGAATATAAGGTGTTGCAAAACAATTGTCGATGATTAAAATCAAATTGTATTTCTTGGCAATTGCTCCCAATAATTCCAAGTCAATAATATCTACCGCAGGATTCGTAGGCGATTCGGCATACAATATTTTTGTATTTGGTTTAATGAAACTCTCAATAGTTTCTGGTTTATTAATATCAAAATACGAGGTTTCGATATTCCATTTTGGAAAATAAGTCATAAACAAAGCGTGTGTAGAACCAAAAACGCTACCTGCAGAAACAATATGATCCCCTGAATTCAACAAAGCTGCAAAAGTAGAATATACCGCAGCCATTCCTGTTGCAAAAGCATAACCGGCTTCGGCACCTTCCATTTTACAAATTTTCTCTACAAACTCAGTTGTGTTAGGATTGCTGAAACGACTGTAAATATTGCGTTCTTTTTCTTCTGTAAAAGAGGCACGCATGTCTTCGGCATCTTCAAATACAAAACTGGATGATAAATACAAAGGCACAGAATGCTCTAAATATTGTGATCTTTCTATTTGCGTACGGATGGCTTGGGTTTCAAAACCAAAATCTTGTTCGTTCATATTTTCTAAAGTTTAACACGAATTGCACGAATTTACACGAATTCATATTGTTTTAAATTTCACAAACAAACTAAACAATCCGTGTGGATCTGTTTAATCTGTCTAATCTGTGTTCTATTTTATTTCTGTTAGAGTAGAATATTCTATTTGTCTAATTGATTACCATTCAAAACTACTTTATAATGTACAGTTGCTGTTGGTTCCAATGTTTTTGAAACCGAACAGTATTTTTCAAAAGAAAGTTGTGCCGCCCTTGCCGCTTTTTCTTCATTTATAGGTCCTTCCAAAAAGAAAACTACCATAATTTCCTTGAAAGGTTTTGCTTCTCCTACTTGTAGACGCTCGCCTTCAACCTCAGCTTTGAAAGATGTTATTTCTTGTCTTTGTTTTTTAAGTATCGAAATCATATCAATGGCGCTGCAACCCGCAACACCCATCAATACCAATTCCATTGGGCTAGCACCCATATCATTTCCGCCAAATTCTGGTCGGCTATCTACATTTACTAAGTGACCACGCTCGTTTTTTAATTCAAAGTGGAAGTTGTCGTTTACTCTTTCTAATGTTATTTTCATTGTTATCTATTTTCCTCTCCCCGACCCTCTCCAAAGGAGAGGGAGCCCAAACTGGAGAATTGTTACTGTTTATTTTTTTATCTGAACACTCATCCCGAAATGTCGGGACTGAATACTAAACACTATTTTACCCTTTATCCGACAATCTCAAAATATCCCCAAAAACACCTCTCGCCGTAACTGCCGAACCTGCACCTGCACCCTGAATTACAATTGGTCTGTCACCATACGATTCGGTGTAAATTTCGAAGAAAGAATCCGAACCTTTCAATCCACCCAAAGCGGTATCCGAAGGTACAGAAACTAATTTCACTTCTAGATTTCCTTTGTCGTTTTGCAAATCACCTGATAATTCACCTATGTATCGCAACACGTGATTTGGTTTTTGTTCGCTTTTGATTTTATCATAAATAGGATCAAATTCCTTCAATTTATTAAGAAAATCAGAAACATCACCTTCACGTAAATGTTCCGGAATTAAATTCTGAATATTAATTTCTTCAAATTCATTTTGTAAATCTAATTCTCTTGCCAAAATTAGTAATTTTCTACCGACGTCATTCCCACACAAATCTTCTCTTGGATCCGGTTCGGTATATCCATTATCAATTGCTTCTTTCAATATTTCACTAAATGGAGCCTGTTTTGCAGAAAAATTATTGAACAAATAACTCAATGTCCCCGAAAAAACTCCTTTAATCTTCGTGATATTTTCTCCTGAAAGATGCAATAATTTTATCGTATCAATCAGTGGTAATCCCGCTCCAACATTGGTTTCATACAAATAACTCTTTTGATTATCCGCCAATATTTTTCTCAATTTTTTATAAAAGCTATAGCTTAATGTATTCGCTACTTTATTAGAAGAAATCAAATCGAAACCATTCTCTATCAAAGGAATATAATTTTCTACAAATGCAGCACTTGCCGTGTTATCAATAGCAATTAAATTCTCTAAGTGATGCTCATTTGCGTAAGCGATAACATCATCAATTTTGTACGAAAACCCATTATTCTGGATTTCATTTTTCCAATTTGGAGTGACGCTATTTTTATTTAAAAGCACATTTTTAGAATTTGCGATGGCAAAAACATTCAGTTTTATATCTTTTCTTTTCTCAATAGTTGCTGCTGATTCCAGTATTTGGTTAATCAAAGTTCCACCTACTAACCCATGTCCAAAAATGGCAATATTAATTTTCTTAGAAACTCCAAAAATCTCTCCGTGAATCACATTTAATGCTTTGTGAAGTTGCGATTTTTTCACAACCAAACTCACGTTTTTACCCGTAACGGTATTATTGAAAAGTATAGGGACAATTTTATTTTTTATCAATGCCGTGTATGGCTTATGGAACGTACTCAAATCCTGACCAATGATAGAAATCACCGAAACATTATCAGTTACCGTGATTTTATTCACATCTTTTGAATAGAAATCATTCTCGAATTCTTTCTCTAATTCAATCATTGCTTTGGTCGCTTTATCAGCATCAACAACCAATCCAATTCCTCTTTCTGACGAACCTTGAGAAATGATACTAACACTAATATCATTATCACCCATCACTCTAAAAATACGGGCATCAACGCCAGTTTTTCCAAGTAATCCTCTTCCTTCCAGATTTACCAACGACACATTTTCAAGAACTGAAAGCGTTTTAATCCCAGCTGCATTTGAATTTGAAGTGATTAATGTCCCTTTATTTTCGTGATTGAATGTATTTAAAATACGAAGCGGAATGTTTTTTTCCAATAAAGGAATAATCGTTTTGGCGTGAAGTATTGTTGCTCCAAAATTAGCCAATTCATTCGCCTCATTAAAAGTCAAATGGTCTATTTTTTTAGCATCAGGAACTAAATCCGGGTTAGCGGTATAAATTCCGTCAACATGCGTATAATTCTGAAGCTCTTCCGCATCAATATAATTGGCAATCAATGAAGCGGTGTAATTACTACCGTTTCTTCCTAAAGTTGTGGTGTCGTTCTTACTGTTTGAACCTATGAAACCAGTAACAATATTTACTGTAGTTCCGTTATTTTGTTTAAAATAATTGATGACATTTTTCTTCGAAATTTGTTCCAAAGGTTGTGCATCTCCAAATTTAGAATCGGTTTTAATCAATTCTCTGGTATCTGCAAAACGTGCATTTACTCCATTTTTGATTAAAATAGCCGTCAGTAATTTTGCAGAAAGCAACTCTCCTTTTGACAGCACTTGATCTTTAATTTTATTACTGTAATCACCTATTAAACTTACGCCTTCAAAAAGTTTTTCCAAAACATTAAATTCTTCCGACAAGTCTACGTCCTGATAATCGTCTTGTTGGTATTTTTTGAAGTCATCAAATAGCGGTTTATAATTCCCGTTTTTAGAAGCAACTCCTAAAATTTCTTCTAGTTCATCTGTAGCATTTCCTCTTGCCGAAACTACTATAGCAATTTTTTCTCCTTGATTTACTTTATCCGTAATAATAGCGACTACTTTGTTTATTCCCTCGCCATTCGATAAAGATTTACCTCCAAATTTTAATATTTTCATTGTGTATGTTTTTATATGGTGTTGCCCCTAAAAAATGGAGGCAAGCAAATTGTCTAATTGTTTGTATTCTATCAAAAAAGCATCGTGTCCGTGAATGGAAACAATTTCTTGATAGGTGACATTATTTTTATGTTTTTTTAATTCCTGATAGGTTGCTCTATTTTCATTTACCGTAAAAAACAAGTCTGAATCGATTCCAATGATGTGAATATCGGCTTCAATTTTGGATGCAATTTCTTCAAATGAACCACTATTTCTGGTAATATCTATGGTTTTCAACAACTGATTCATCATTTTATAAGATGAAAGTTGGAATCGTTTTTGGAGTTTTTCACCGTGATGACACAACCAGCTTTCTATATTAAAAATAGCTAATTCCTCATTCGTGGTTCTCTGAAATTTTGCCTTCAACGATTCTGGAGTTCGATAACAAAGCATCGCATGAATTCTTGCATCTTCAATAGGTTTCGAAGAATTATTCAGAATTTGCTCCTGCAAAAAGCAATTGGCAATCAACCAATCTGTCGATTTCCAATCCGTTGCGATAGGGATTAAATGTTGTGTGATTTTGGGCTCCAAAGCCGCTATTTCCCAAGCAATTCCGCCACCTACTGAACCGCCAATAATAGCGTACAGTTGTTTGATTTTAAGGAAATGAATGCCTTGAATAAAAATTCTGGCAATATCTCTTGCATTAAAATCCAAGTAATTTTCTATTATGATTTCATCGTAACCATTTCCAGGAACGTTGAAAGCCAATATGCTGTATTTATTGGTGTCGATTGTTTTGTTTTCGCCAATTAGACTATTCCACCACCCATTTTCACCAATAACTTGGGAATTTCCGGTCAATGCGTGATTTACCAAAACTATTGGAGCCGTATGTAAAGCTGGTCCAAAAACTTGAAAACTTAAGTTTAAGGCAGCATAAAAAGCCCCACTTTCGGTGGTGAAATTTTGTAATGTAATAGGTGTTGGTTTATTTTCCAATTTCAAATCTTTTATGATTTTTGATTTGTGTCTGGAAATATTAGAAAGAAAGCTAGAAGTAAACTAGAAGAATTCTTAGTGTTATCTTTCCTTTAGTTTCTGAAACAAATTCAGAACAAAGGTAGAATGCAGCACCTTCTTCGATTTACCGAAGGGTTGCTAAGGCTTCATCGGGTCTAATCCCTCTGCCTTTCTTTATAACATTTCAATACGTTTTTGAACTTAAAGGCACAAATTAACTACTATTTTTTTTAACAACCAAATTTTATGAGAATTGATTCTAATTGTTTCATTGAAAAACAATCTAAAAAACAACTCGCAATTGTTTTTACGACGAAGGAATGCCCCCATTATGTGGATTTTATCCTTCGCCGAAATAACAACGTCGACCAACAGTCTCACGGAATCAAAACCGATATTACAATTCGATTTTTTAAATAAAAAGTTCTTCATTTTCCTTTGAATACATTAGAAAAAGCAAAGAATTTGGCACCATCTTTTGCGCTAAAGGATCGTTTTTTGACACTTCAAATCTTGGATGAATCAATTCGTTTTTTGAATCGTTACTGTTTTCTGTTTTGTTCCTGAAACTAAAGTTTTTTAGCAACCGAAAGGTCCTTGGGAAATATTTTAATGCTCTCATAATTTTAAGATATTAGCTATTATTATTTTTCTTTTTGTGAATTAGGTTCTGAAACAAATTCAGAATAAATGAAAAAACCCTTTTAGATAGGTATCCAAAAGGGTTTTAAGTTGTGTTATAAACTTATACTTTTGGAATCAACAGACATGAATACACATAATGGCATTGGCGCAAAACCTATTTTTGACCTTGGAATTATTTGTTTTCTGTTGATTTAACGTATTCATTTTATTCTTGTTTTTTTATGTTTAAAAAATTACAACCGATGCATTTCAAAAAAAAAGCCTCCCGTTATCCGGGAGGCTTTTGCTATATAAATTTTTAATTTAAATTTAAGCAACAAGCGACCCGCAGGATACTTCCTGAATGGCTTTTGACATATTGCACACATTAAATTTCATCTTTGTTTTTTTCTTATAGCAAATATGCTAATTGTTTTTGAATTTTCCAAATAAAATTTAAAAAAATTCAATCAAATCTTTTCTTGGTTCTTCGCCTAAATTAGTGGAATTCAAAAAAAAGACATCTATTAATCAATGAATAGATTTCGTAATTGTCGCAAAATATCCTTTAAAAACAGGTGCTTATTTAAACTTTAATTTCCATCTCTAATCAACCTAATTTGGTTTTCCACTAATTTTGGCGAAGAACCCTTTTTTCTTTTTTATGGATCAAAAAAGCAGGAACTATTTTAACAGCAAAAAAAAGTTAAGATTAATTTGCAATTCAAAATGGTTTCATACATTTGCACCCGAATACAAGAGGAAAAATTTGAACTGATTGCAACCTCTTCATAATGAAACGAATTCATTATGGATGCTGAAAATTTTTCAGCAGAAAAATGCTAAAGCAGAAACTCTTCTTTAGTCCTTTTCAGCAATTATTTTTTCTCGCTTAATTTTAAACTAATAATTATTATGGCCTATTTATTTACGTCAGAATCTGTAAGCGAAGGACATCCAGACAAAATTGCAGATCAAATTTCGGATGCGTTAATCGATAACTTTTTAGCATTTGATGCTGACTCAAAAGTAGCTTGCGAAACTTTAGTAACTACTGGTCAAGTAATTTTGGCTGGTGAAGTAAAATCAAACACCTATTTAGACGTACAACAAATCGCTCGTGATGTAATCAGAAAAATTGGTTACACTAAAAGCGAATACATGTTTGAAGCCAATTCTTGTGGAATCCTTTCTGCCATTCACGAACAATCTGCCGATATCAATCAAGGGGTTGACAGAAAAAATCCTGAAGAACAAGGTGCTGGTGACCAAGGAATGATGTTTGGTTATGCTACGAATGAAACAGAAAATTATATGCCATTGGCTCTTGATTTATCTCATAAATTATTGCAGGAATTAGCTATTTTAAGACGTGAAAATAACGAAATTACTTATTTGCGTCCTGATGCAAAATCTCAAGTAACTTTAGAATATAGCGATGACAATAAGCCAACTCGTATTGACGCTATTGTAATCTCAACACAACACGATGATTTTGACGAAGAAGCTACAATGTTAACAAAAATCAAAAAAGACATCGTTGAAATTTTAATTCCAAGGATTATTGCTGAAAATCCTGCACATGCTCATTTATTCAATGATAAAATCCAATACCATATCAATCCAACCGGGAAATTCGTAATTGGAGGACCACACGGAGATACTGGGCTTACAGGAAGAAAAATTATTGTAGATACTTACGGTGGAAAAGGTGCTCACGGTGGTGGTGCATTCTCTGGAAAAGATCCGAGTAAAGTGGACAGAAGTGCTGCGTATGCAACCCGTCATATTGCTAAAAATTTAGTTGCAGCAGGTGTTGCTGACGAGATTTTAGTACAGGTTTCTTATGCAATTGGTGTTGCAAAACCGATGGGTATTTTTATCGATACTTACGGAACATCAAAAGTGAATTTAACCAATGGTGAAATTGCCAAAAAAGTAGAAGCCATTTTTGATATGCGTCCTTACTTTATTGAGCAACGTTTGAAATTAAGAAATCCTATTTACAGTGAAACTGCTGCTTACGGACACATGGGACGTACTCCAGAAACGGTAACTAAAACTTTTTCTGCTCCAGGTGGAAACGAAAAAACAGTTACTGTTGAATTATTTACTTGGGAAAAATTAGACTTTGTTGACCAAGTAAAAACGGCTTTCGGATTGTAAGAATTATAATTCTATTTATACTAAAAACCAGCTCAATTGAGCTGGTTTTTAATTTTAGTAATAATAACTATCCAAAAACATAGTAAGCAGAAAAAAAATTTAACTTAACAGTCAAAAATTAATAGTTTTGCGCTTTTTTTGTAATTTGCTTGAATTATGAGAAACCTGATTCTATTCTTCTTCTTCACTACAATCTCGATTGCATTCGGACAAAACCAAAAACTACTTTCTTCGAAGATAAATCACATAATTATTGACGCCGATCAATTTTTAGGATACGATCAATTTGGCTACTATTATACGATTAAGAACAATGTCTTTTCTAAAATAAAAGACAAAGAATCTTTAGAATACAAAAACATTACTTTGGGGAAAATCACGAAAATAGATTTACTAAATTCTTTAAAAATTGTTTTGTTCTACGAAAATTTTAATACCGCTATTTTACTTGACAACCAACTGAACGAGACTCAAAAAATAAACTTCTCAGAAAACCCAATTCCAATAGTTGTGAACGCTATAGGAATAGCTTCTCAAAACCAATTATGGGTTTACAACAGTTTAAATCAGCAAATTGGACTTTATGATTATTTAAAAAATGACTATAAAGTCATTTCTACTTCATTCCCGGAAAGCATAAAATACTATCAATCAAATTTTAATGCTTTTTATTGGATAGATGATAAAAACAATTGGTTCTCCTGTGACATTTTTGGAAAAATAACAAAGAAGGGAAAAACACCCGATTTTGATTCGATAGAAATCATCAACGACAATCAATTTATCTTTTCCAAGAACTCCATTCTAACAATTGAAGACATTGAAAAGAATCAAAAATTCGAAATTGAAATTTTAGAAAAAACGTTTAAAAAATTCGGTTACAAAGACCAAATTTTATCTATTTTTACATCAGGAGGAATTACAAATTATAAAATCACAATACCGTAATGCACATAGCAGTAGCAGGAAACATTGGATCAGGAAAAACAACTTTGACACACTTATTGGCAAAACACTTTAAATGGGAACCCCATTTTGAAGATGTAGTCGATAATCCTTATTTAGATGATTTCTATCATCAAATGGAGCGTTGGTCTTTTAATTTACAAATTTATTTCTTGAACAGTCGTTTTCGTCAAGTAATGCAAATTCGGGAGAGTGGTAAAAAAATTATTCAAGACAGAACGATTTATGAAGATGCCCATATTTTCGCACCCAACCTTTATTCAATGGGTTTAATGACGAATCGTGATTTTCAGAATTATTCTACCCTTTTCGAATTAATGGAATCATTGGTAAAACCACCTGATTTGTTGATTTACCTAAGAAGTTCCATCCCAAATTTAGTAGGACAGATTCACAAACGCGGTCGCGAATATGAAAACTCCATTTCTATTGACTATTTAAGTCGTTTGAATGAGCGTTATGAAGCATGGGTTCATACATACAACAAAGGAAAACTATTAATTATCGATGTAGATAACATTAATTTTGTTGACAATCCTGAAGATTTAGGGACTATTTTAAATAGGATTAATGCAGAACTGAATGGATTATTTTAGAATAAAATAACAAGACATAAAATTAAAAATGCCTCACAACTGTGAGATATTTTTAATTTTTATACCTTTACAAATCAATGCATTCACATCAAAATATATCTTGAAATTGATTTATTTTGATTCCCCTTAATTTATCATACATAAAAACACTAATCAATTGGTTTTTCTGATTATTAATTAAAATCTAAAAATCATGAGACTCAAAAATTTAAAAAGCAAAACTGTTTGTTTTTTACTAGTTATTGCGCTTATTCTGCAAAGCTGTAGCGTTTATAAAAAAACGCCTGTAACTTTAGACGAGGCTGTAACTGCGGATAGAAAAGTTTTAGTTGTTAAAGTTGACAATATAAAACTCAAATTTATCAGGATTGAACAAATTGACGGTATATATTACGGCCGCATAAAAACTAGAGGTGGAATTGAAAAAATACCTTTAACCGAAAGTGATTTAAAAACAATACGTGTTCTGGACAAAACAGCAACAACAATGGGAAATGTTGCGATTGTCGTTGGTTCTATAGGGACTGTTCTCTTAGTTGTTGCAGCTATAGAACTTTCTGATTTGGGTGATAATTGGGGTAATTGGGGCTATTGAATATTTCGGAAACACATTCGTAACACACATTAAATGAGGTGTTTACCAAAAACAAATGCATTATGAGTATTAAAAATAAAATGCCTTGCAATTGCAGGGCATTTACTATTTTAGCAACAAAATCTATTATTTCAAAGCATCGATTTTTGCCTGAACTTCTGCATCAGTTCCTTCAAAATTCTGAATATCTACTTTACCATTTACCGTTGTTTTAATCGTAGCTTTTACTTTTCCATCAACATTAGTTTTTTCAATGGAGACTTCTTTAGAAACTGCACTAGTTGCTGTCGCAGCAGCATTCATATACTCACAGGTTTTGTTTGTACATCCTTTTGCGATACACTC
Organism: Flavobacterium sp. ZB4R12; assembly: GCF_048276375.1. NCBI lineage: Bacteria > Pseudomonadati > Bacteroidota > Flavobacteriia > Flavobacteriales > Flavobacteriaceae > Flavobacterium > Flavobacterium sp. ZB4R12. The sequence continues at coordinate 59,555 of NZ_JBLNKS010000009.1, forward strand.
TTCTTTAGACATTGAGGCACACATTTCAGTATTGGCACAACAAGGGGCGCTATCCGAAATCGTATGATTTCCGCTGCCTAAAATTGGCGCAATTACAAGACCAATCAAACAAGTTAATTTAATCAAAATATTCATAGAAGGCCCCGAAGTATCTTTAAACGGATCCCCAACTGTATCTCCAGTAACTGCTGCTTTATGCGCATCTGAACCTTTGTATGTCATTTCACCGTTAATCAACACTCCCGCTTCGAAAGATTTCTTGGCATTATCCCAGGCACCACCTGCATTGTTTTGAAAAACTGCCCAAAGCACTCCAGACACAGTAACTCCAGCCATATACCCTCCTAACATTTCAGCAATTAACTGGTTATTGTCTCCATAAACTAATTTACCCAGTAATACAATTGCTATTGGAAAACCGATAGTCAAAATTCCAGGCAACATCATTTCACGTAAAGCGGCTTTGGTTGAAATATCAACACATTTAGCATATTCCGGTTTTCCGGTTCCTTCCATAATTCCTGGAATCTCCCTGAACTGACGACGTACTTCATACACCATATCCATCGCAGCTTTTCCAACAGAATTCATCGCTAAAGCAGAGAAAACTACGGGTATCATTCCACCTACAAATAACATCGCTAAAACGGGCGCTTTGAAAATATTAATTCCGTCTATTCCTGTAAAAGTTACATATGCCGCAAATAATGCTAATGAAGTTAATGCAGCCGAAGCAATTGCAAAACCTTTTCCGGTTGCAGCAGTGGTATTTCCAACAGAATCTAAAATATCCGTTCTTGTACGAACTTCTTTTGGCAACTCACTCATTTCAGCAATTCCACCTGCGTTATCCGATATTGGTCCAAAAGCATCGATTGCTAATTGCATAGCCGTTGTTGCCATCATGGCTGAAGCCGCTAAAGCCACACCATAAAATCCTGCAAAAGCATAAGAAGTCCAAATGGCAGCAGCAAATAATAAAACCGTTGGAAATGTAGAAATCATTCCAGTCGCTAATCCTGCAATTACATTTGTTCCTGCTCCAGTACTTGATTTTTGCACAATCGCCATTACTGGTTTTGTTCCTAATCCGGTATAATATTCTGTAACAGATGAAATAACGGCACCTACCACTAATCCTACGATGGTGGCATAGAAAACTCTCATAGACGAAACTTCTTTTGTCCCTTCTCCGAAGAAATCCATTTTCATGGTTTCTGGCAACATGTATTGTACCAAAAAGAAACACGCCACGGCTGTCAATAAGATGGAAACCCAATTTCCTATATTTAACGCATTTTGAACCTGCGCCTCTTTGGCATTATCATCTGTAATTTTTACCAACATTGTTCCAATGATAGAAAATAAAATTCCGAAACCGGCTATTGCCATTGGTAATAAGATTGGTCCAATTCCGCCAAAAGCATCTTGAATATTCCCACCCATATCTTTGATAACATAATTACCAAGAACCATAGCCGCCAAAACTGTTGCTACATAAGACCCAAATAAATCGGCACCCATTCCGGCAACGTCACCCACATTATCTCCTACATTATCCGCGATTGTAGCAGGATTACGAGGATCGTCTTCTGGAATTCCAGCTTCTACTTTACCCACTAAATCTGCCCCAACATCAGCAGCTTTTGTATAAATCCCGCCACCAACACGTGCGAACAAAGCGATAGACTCCGCTCCAAGAGAAAAACCGGCTAATGTTTCAAGCACAATGGTCATATCTTCTGTTGAAGTCCAAGTTCCATTCATGAAAAAGTGGAAAAAGAAAATAAAGAATGTTGTTAAACCTAAAACTGCTAAACCCGCAACTCCTAATCCCATTACTGTTCCACCGCCAAAGGAAACTTTTAAGGCTTGCGGTAAACTGGTACGTGCGGCTTGCGTTGTTCTAACATTTGTTTTTGTTGCTATTTTCATTCCCATATTTCCAGCCAAAGCGGAGAAAAATGCTCCAAAAATAAAAGCAACTACTATTAATATATGTGTTGTAGGAACCACAAATGAAACTCCGGCTAAAACAATACTTGCTCCCACTACGAAGAAAGCTAATAACCTATATTCTGCTTTAAGAAAAGCTAATGCACCTTCGTAAATATAATCTGAAATGGCTGCCATCTTACCATCTCCGGCGTCTTGTTTTAATACCCAAGCTCTTTTAACCCACATGAACAGAAGTCCTACAATTGCCATAACTATTGGCAAGTAAATCATTATTGTATTCATAAATTTCTTTTGGTTTTTGGTTAGTATTATTAATGTAACAAAACGAATTTAAACAAAAAAGCAATACTCCTAACGGAATATTGCTTTTTTTGTAAAAATTATAGGTAAAAATTATTTAATACTAAATAATCCCTCTGGTTTGTTCTCAATTTGATTAAAACGCTCGGTACATTCTTTGATAATGGCAAACGCTTCATTTACATCTCCCCAACCTTCTACATCAACTTGCTTGTTTTCAAGATCTTTGTAAACTTGGAAAAAATGTTCAATTTCTTTTAGCAAGTGTGGATTAATATCAGATAAGTTCTCTAATGAATTCCAAATTGGATCTGAAACCGGTACACAGATTACTTTTTCATCCGGTCCTTTATCATCTGCCATATGGAAAACACCGATAGGTTTTACTTCCATTACACATCCAGGAAAAGTTGGTTCGTTTACTAAAACTAAAACATCTAATGGATCTCCATCTAATGCTAATGTTTCAGGAATGAATCCGTAGTCAGCTGGATACATCATAGACGAGAATAACATTCTGTCAAAACGCATTCTTTTTATTTCGAAATCATATTCGTATTTATTTCTACTTCCTCTTGGTATTTCGATTAAGACATCGAAAGTTGTTAATTTGTCTGCAGTCATCTTAGTTTTTCGTTTCTATATTTATGGGTGCAAAAATAAGTAAAGAATCCCTTTCAACAATGAAAAATTCAGGTTATCTGTCGATTAAATTTTAATAAACAGCACTTTAGTAAACCACCGTTCTATTTCTTTTATTCAAATAATGATGCCACAAAAGATAGGTGGCCACGGAACGATACGGACTCCATTTTATAGTATGGACTTCCATTTCTTCTTTATTGTGAATATCCAACAATTCTTTTATGGTATTTACTACGGCAATATCACCCAGCGGTAACAAATCTGGTGCTTGAAGACAAAACATTAAATAGATATCGATGGTCCAGTTCCCTATTCCTTTAATCTTGATGAGTTCTTCCCGTACTTGCTGAGCCGTTTTGGTTGGCAAACTTTCCAAATCAATATCCTTATTTAGTATTGCAGTTGACAACGCTTTGATATAAGACGTTTTTTGACGGCTTACGCCAAGATTCCTAAATTCTTCATCTGATAAATTAAGAAGTGCATTAGGTTCAACGTTTTTTTCTTTGGATTTTAACTTTAAAAAAGTTGCTTTCGCGGAATCTATAGATACTTGTTGCTCTAAAATCAATAAAACTAAAGTCTCAAATCCTTGAGGCCTTATAGGAATGGTTGGCATTCCATATTGTTCAATGATCACTTTGAAAATGGTATCTTTTTCTAAAAGATATTCAATGGCTTGTTGCATAATCTGATGTTTTTAGCCCATCCCGAAATTTCGGGAGAAAACGGCATCCTTTTATCTCGTTTTTTTAAACGAGATAAAAAGATATAGTGAACAGCTGGACACGAGCGAAGCGAACTGACGAAGTAAATAGCTCCTGATTCCTCCTATCGTCGGAATGACAATTTAGTTGATCGCTTATTAAAAATTAAACCCAAACGACCCTTTTACCGAAAAACGATTCGTATCTGGCGTATTGAGATAACTGCCTCGCCAAGCGAAATCGATGCGGAATACTTTGAAAATATTCCCAATTCCGGCACTGTATTCCCAATACCCTTTTTCGGGTGCGTTGTAGACCAAACCAGAAGCATTTATAGCTCTGTTTTCATCTGAAATACTGCCATAAACGCCTTTTACCGATACGATTTCTCTCCAATTGAGTTTTCGCATGAATGGAATTCTGGAAAAAAGTCGGCCATTGAAATTGTGGTTCCACTGCAAAGTAGCATATTGATCCGACACAAATTCATAAAAATTAAGGTTGCTAAAGGTGTTCTCAAGAGTAAAAAAAGTTTGATTTCCCGGAATAACGCTCATCAATCCCAAAGGAACGGTTCCAAAAGTTTTCCCCACTTCCATAATTATATTCGTGCGTCCCAATGGTCCAATAATTACCGGTTGTTTATAATACAATTGTATTTTATCGTATTTGAAATCACTATTCAATAATCCTTTAAAACCATGACTGTAATTGACAAAAAAGCGGCTGTACGGACTGTCAACATTCTCTCTTTCTACTGCAAATCCAATGGTTTTTCTCTTTGGTGTGTATTCAACCTGAAAGTTAACTTCCGATTGTTTAACTTCACTTTTTGTCACAGCATTCGCTATATCCGTGTAATAATCCAGACTAAATGTTGGGGAAGCGGACTCCAGTATACGATACGAAATCCCAGTTTGAAATATTAAATTTTTAACCGGCTCTATTTCTACCGCAATATTACTCAAATTGATGTTGGTCAATTTCCCATTACTTCCTGATGAAAAAACAGAAGACGAAGCGAAACTTCTACCCAAAATATCGTAGGTGGTAGTCAAGCTGGCACCAATTTGTTCAATATCACGCCTGTTGCCTCCAGACAAAATGATTCTTTTTTTCTTATCGACCATCCATTTACCGGAAAATCCATATTTGAATTTTTCATCCTTAAAACCATAGGCTGTATAGCCTTGCAAACGCCAAGTGTCGTTCGTTCCAAAATAGGTTCTTCCACCTGCTCGCAATCGAGCACCCTCGACTTCATTGTATCCAAATGTGGAAAAAATGGGACCATAATCAAAATTTCCAAATTGCAAAAATCCGCTGGCCAGAACCTGAACGGTACTGTATATTTGCTTGAATTTCCTAACCGTTTGCAGTGTATCCAGCATTTTATAAACACCCAATTCGTCCTTGGTTAAGTTCTCGAATCGATTCTCGTTCCAATACTCATCCGATTTATTGTAGACATCCGTATCCATATAATTGACCTCATCTTTATAAAAAGCGACTGATTTTTCTTTATTGAACTGATGATTTCTATAGAAAGTGGTTCGCTTTCCGTAAACACCTTTTGATTTTTCTTTTTTGTTTAAAGCAAAGTCGGACATTAAATAATCTCGGGTTAATAGGAAAACAGAATCGCTGACCACTTCAAATTCCTGCTCTAAATAAATATCTTTTACCCAGTTGATATTGGCGCTTTTGGTAACTGCCATGTTAATTTTCTTGATGGCAAATGTGGAATCATTCACCCAAAAATCACCTTTGAAAGTCAATTCGTTTTTTCGTCTGGGATAAAAAATAATATTATAACACCATTTTTTATCAATGAATGCACTATCCTTTAAAACATAATTGTAAACATCAATCCCTGTTTTAGATAATGGACTGGTAAAACTTTTATCAAAAAAAGTTAAATAATTATTATAGATGTCGTAATTGGAATACAAATCTTTTACAAACGTCAAAATCTGTTGGTTTCCATTAAAACCAGAAGTCTTATTGGCTTTTATTTTCTCTTTTACTTTCTTTAATTTATTATCTCCATAAACATCATTAAGTGATTCGTTTACAAAAATGGGTAAATACGTTTTACCCGTAATTTTTGAAGTATCCATTTGATTGAATATAAACTCCATCCCTTTGAAAAGCTTGCTTTTCATGAAAGTGCTATCAATAGAATTCATGTCAAATTCTATTTTCTCATACTTTTCCATCTGGTACTGATCAAATAAGTACAATCCGTTTTTACGCTTGTGCTCCCATATTTTCCTCAGAATATCAAGTGCCGGATTGTTCTTTTTAGAAGTTTTACCAGTAAAAATAACTACTTCCTTGAGGCTCTCGGCTTCGTTTAATTGAATTTTAAAATTATAATTCACCAGTTTATTTAAAGTAATTTCTTTTTCAGAAAATCCCACCGATGATATTATTATGGCTGTATAGGTTTTAGCTGATTCAATGTAAAAACGTCCATCTTCATTAGAAACGACACCTTCATTGGAATCTTTAAAAACAACATTGGCAAATGGAATGGGCTGATTTGTTTTGTCTAAAACTATACCGCTAACTTTAGTTTGCGCAAAAAGGACGTTTGCGCTAATCAGCAAAAAAAACAAGATAAATAAGAGAGGCTTTTTCATAATCATTCAAAAAAAAACTCCATCAAATAAATAATTGATGAAGTTTCAAATATAGGTATTTAGAAATCTAGATTATTCTAAATTAAGATTGTTGACTGTTAAATTTTATCTAAAAATCAAATCCTTAAAAAAAATCTATTTTTTGTACATTACTTTTTTAACTGCTTTTACAACATCACCAGCGTTTGGCAACCATTCTTTAAGCAATACCGGAGAGTAAGGCGCAGGAGTATCAGCTGTTGTAATACGTTGGATAGGCGCATCAAGAAAATCAAAAGCACGCTCTTGAACTAAATAAGTAATCTCAGAAGAAACACTTGCAAATGGCCAAGCCTCTTCAAGAATTACCAATCTGTTTGTTTTTCTTACTGAAGTCAAAATCGTTTCAAAATCCAAAGGACGAACCGTTCTTAAATCGATAATCTCACATGAAACTCCTTCTTTAGCTAGTTCATCAGCAGCAACATAAGCTTCTTTGATGATTTTTCCAAAAGATACGATAGTTACATCTGTTCCTTCCCGTTTGATATCAGCAACTCCAATCGGAATAGTATACTCACCATCTGGGACTTCTCCTTTATCACCATACATTTGTTCTGACTCCATGAAAATAACAGGATCATTATCACGAATAGCTGATTTCAACAATCCTTTTGCATCATAAACATTCGATGGAACTACTACTTTAAGACCAGGGGTGTTCGCAAACCAGTTTTCAAGTGCTTGCGAGTGTGTCGCTCCTAATTGTCCTGCCGAAGCGGTTGGACCACGAAAAACGATAGGCACATTGAATTGTCCACCAGTCATTTGACGCATTTTAGCAGCGTTATTTATAATTTGGTCAATCCCTACTAAACAGAAATTGAAAGTCATATATTCTACAATTGGTCTACAACCGTTCATTGCTGAACCTACTGCAATACCGGTAAAACCAAGTTCAGCAATTGGAGTGTCAATCACTCTTTTTTCGCCAAATTCAGCAAGCATTCCTTTAGATGCTTTGTACGCACCATTGTATTCTGCAACTTCTTCACCCATTAAATATATGGACTCATCGCGACGCATTTCTTCACTCATTGCTTCGCAAATGGCCTCTCTAAATTGTATAGTTCTCATAGTTGTATATTGTATATGTATAATTTTCGAAAAGCAAAAATAAATATTTTAAACCACTTAAAAGCATAAATTACTTTAAAATAATCAGGAGCTATTTCCGGCTATACGCTATATCTTCCTATGGTTAAAGGAACCACAGGAAGGATACCGCTGCTATCCGGGCTACGAAATCGATGTAGCATTAAAGATTTGTACATCTTAAGCAACTTCTCACCTCAATCTGCACATTAAATGAGAAGTCGAAAGCAACAATTTGGTTTCTTTTTGTTGGATTTTTTTCATTAATTCATTCAAATTAATAACCAATCAATCTCTTATCAAAAAAATATCCGCTTTTATTACAAAATTGCGAAATCGTAATAGTATTTGAAAATATTATGCGTGCATAGTAAATTATTCAAATTATTATTCTAATTTTGTGAAACAAATTTTGAATAATAAAATCAATACTTATGAAAATATTAGTTTGCATCAGTCACGTTCCTGATACTACTTCAAAGATTAACTTCGTCAATGGTGATTCTGAATTTGACACTAACGGCGTACAATACGTAATCAATCCAAATGATGAATTTGGTTTAACACGTGCCATTTGGTTTCAAGAACAACAAGGTGCAACCGTTACTGTTGTAAATGTCGGAGGACCGGAAACGGAACCTACTTTAAGAAAAGCATTAGCAATAGGCGCAAACGAAGCCATTCGTGTTAACGCTACTCCTACTGACGGATTTTTTGTTGCTAAACAACTTGCCGAAGTAATTAAAAACGGCGCATACGATGTTATCATCGCAGGAAAAGAATCTCTTGATTATAATGGAGGAATGGTTCCTGGAATGATTGCAGGTATTTTAGGTTATAACTTCCTAAATTCTTGCACAAGCCTTACTGTTGATGGAGCTAATGTAAAAGCAGTTCGTGAGATTGATGGTGGAAAAGAAACAGTAAGCACTACTTTGCCTTTAATCATTGGTGGACAAAAGGGACTGGTTGAAGAAAAAGACTTGCGTATTCCTAACATGAGAGGAATTATGACTGCAAGAACTAAAGTATTGACCATACTGGAACCAGTTGAAGCTCCAGTAAACACTAAAGCAGTGAAATTTGAGAAACCAGCTCCAAAATCAGCGGTGAAATTAATTTCTCCTGACAATTTAGATGAATTAATCAATTTATTACACAACGAAGCGAAAGTAATATAATTACGGATTTTTGAAATCTTTAAATTTTTCAATTATTTAATCTTTAAATCTAAAATCATTATGTCAATATTAATATATGCAGAATACGCAGAAGGAAAATTTAAGAAAGTAGCTTTCGAATTAGCTTCTTATGCAAAAAAAGTAGCCGAATCTTTAGGGACAACCGTTACAGCTGTAACCGTAAACGCTGGAGATGTTTCGGAATTATCAAAATACGGAGTAGACAAAGTATTAAAAGTAAACAATGATAAATTATCAGGATTTACTGCAAAAGCATATGCTGATGTAATCAAGCAAGCTGCACAAAAAGAAAGTGTTAAATTAATTTTGCTTTCATCCACTACGGACAGCATTTACCTTTCGTCTCTTGTAGCTGTGGCGTTAGAAGCTGGATTTGCTTCAAATGTTGTGGGATTACCGGTAAGTACATCTCCTTTTCAAGTTAAAAGAAATGCTTTTTCAAATAAAGCTTTCAATATTACTGAAATTAATACCGATGTAAAAGTACTTGGTCTTGCTAAAAACTCCTATGGTGTTTTCGAAAATACTTCCACTTTAACTGAAGAAGATTTCAATCCAACAATTGGAGACAACGATTTTGGAGTACAAGTAGAATCAGTGGAAAAAGGTTCCGGAAAAGTTTCTATTGCCGATGCCGATATTGTGGTTTCTGCAGGACGTGGATTAAAAGGTCCTGAAAACTGGGGAATGGTAGAAGAATTAGCTTCGGTACTTGGTGCTGCAACTGCTTGTTCTAAACCCGTTTCTGATTTAGGCTGGAGACCTCACGGAGAACACGTAGGACAAACCGGAAAACCTGTTGCTACAAACCTCTATATTGCTATAGGAATTTCGGGAGCAATTCAACACATTGCAGGAATCAACTCTTCTAAAGTAAAAGTGGTTATCAATAGCGATCCGGAAGCACCATTCTTCAAAGTAGCTGACTATGGAATTGTGGGTGATGCTTTTGAAATTGTTCCAAAATTAATTGAGAAATTTAAAGCTTTTAAAGCACAACAGTCATAATTCAATAAATCTCTTCAAATTGCTGCCTAAAAAACAAGATATTTGTATCTTTGCTTTTGGGCAGCATTTTTTTTGAATAAAAAATCGCACCTAATTTTTATTAAAAAATAAGTACATCGTACTTTCCCATTTTAACAACTATGAGCTTAGTTAAATTATCCATAAAGGGGATTTCATACAGTCAAACCCAAAACGGAGCGTATGCTTTGATTTTGAATGAAGTTGACGGTGAACGAAAATTACCTATTGTCATAGGTGCTTTTGAAGCCCAATCTATTGCCATTGCTTTAGAAAAAGAAATCAAACCGCCTCGACCTTTGACACATGATTTATTCAAAAATTTTGCTGAGCGTTTTGATATTGTGGTAAAACAAGTCATTATTCATAAACTGGTAGATGGTGTTTTTTATTCAAGTATCATTTGCGAAAGAGATAAAATTGAAGAAATAATAGACGCCAGAACATCCGATGCTATTGCTTTAGCATTGCGATTCAATGCCCCGATTTACACTTATAAAAACATCCTGGATAAAGCTGGAATCTATTTGAAAGCAAATCCCTTGGAAGCCAATAAAGATTCACAAGAAATAGATGATGTGCTGTCTAATCCTGATACTTTTGGTCGCGAAGAAGAAACCAATCAATCCGGACATACTTATTCCAAACACAGTTTACAGGAATTGAACGAGTTACTAGATCAAGCTGTAGAACATGAAGATTACGAAAAAGCAGCTAAGATTAGAGACGAAATTTCAAAAAGAGAATCATAAATTGGTTTTAGGCTCTAGGTTTTAGGTGTTGTCCAGAGCGATTACAATCAAAAATAAATTAAGTGTACTTAACCATAGAATAAGAATTTTAACAGTCCCAAAACCTAATACCCCACACCTAATACCTTAAGAATGAAGCAATATTTAGATTTAGTGCAACACGTTATGGAAAACGGTTGTCAAAAAGGAGATCGAACCGGAACGGGAACTAAAAGTGTGTTTGGTTATCAAATGCGTTTTGATTTGAATGAAGGTTTCCCAATGGTTACCACTAAAAAATTACATCTAAAATCTATTATTTATGAATTGCTTTGGTTCCTGAAAGGCGACACAAATATTAAGTACCTTCAAGAAAATGGAGTGAAAATTTGGGATGCTTGGGCAGATGCCAATGGAGATTTAGGCCCTGTTTACGGACATCAATGGCGCAACTGGAATAGCGAAGAAATAGACCAAATTACAGAACTTATCACAGAACTAAAAACCAACCCAAATAGCCGTAGAATGCTTGTTTCGGCTTGGAATCCTTCTGTACTTCCAGACACGAAAAAATCATTCGAAGAAAATGTAGCTAACAATAAAGCGGCTTTACCTCCTTGTCATGCATTTTTTCAGTTTTATGTCACCTCACCCGATCTCTCCAAAGGAGAGGAGAAAGGAAAATTATCTTGTCAATTATACCAAAGAAGCGCCGATATTTTCTTGGGCGTTCCGTTTAATATCGCTTCCTACGCATTGTTAACCATGATGATTGCACAAGTTTGCGAATTAGAGACAGGCGAATTTATTCACACTTTTGGTGATGCACATATTTACAACAATCATTTTAAGCAACTGGAATTACAATTGTCACGTGAGCCAAAACCATTACCAAAAATGATTTTGAATCCTGAAATAAAAAATATTTTCGATTTTGATTTTGAAGATTTCACACTTGAAGGTTATGAACCACACGCCCTTATAAAAGGAAGCGTTGCGGTGTAAAACATCATAAATTTCATGATTTATTGTTTTAGTTAAAAACTAAAATCAACAAAAGCTTAAAACTCAAATTCCCGATAAAAGAAAATAAAAAATCCGCTTCTCAGCGGATTTTTTTACATTTGATTAGATAGATAAAACACTATTTTCAGCACCGGCGAAATCATTCCATACAAATGAATCAGCTTCTGGCTCATTAACGAACTCTCCATCTATTACATATTTAAACTCATAAGACGCATCTTTGTTTAAGTCGTAAGTTGCTTTGAAAGTTCCATTTTTCAATTTACTTAAAGCACCTTCGGCTAAATTCCAATTATTGAAATCACCAACCACTGATGCCGATGTAGCTTGCTTTGCTTCTACTGAAAATGTAACTTTACAAACCGGTTTTGTTTTTACAAATTGTTTCTTAATTGACATAACTATTTCATTTTTAGAATTATGTAGCAAAGAAAATAAATTCAAATGAACTTTCAACAAAGCACATGAAGTTTTAGTAGAATGACATAAACAATGTTAATTTTTAAATAAATCCTTAATTATATGAGTTTTAATTTTTATATCCTAAATAAGAAAACGTTTTCTTACTAAATAATCACCAATCAAAATAGTGCCTTTACAAAATAAAATTTATCTTTATAAACAAAATTTAACCTATGGAAAAAGAACAACATGAACAATATGAATATGCTAGAAGAAGAATAAAGCAAAAAAAAAGACTTTATTTCCATTTTGTTTTGTTTCTTTTAGGAAGTCTATTTTTATTTATATCCAATAATTTTTTCGGAATCGGTATAAATTCAGATTGGTATATTTGGGGAATTACAATATGGTTTTTCATATTCATATTACATTTTATAAAAGTTTACATTACAGATCGTTTTATGAATAAAAACTGGGAAAGAGAACAAATAGATCGACTTGTTGCGCTTCAGCAAAAAAAAATCACTCAATTAGAAACAAAGATTAACGAAGAATCCTCTATATAAAATAAAAATTAAGAGAACTATGATAGTAATGATTGCGGCTGTTGCCGAAAATAATGCGCTTGGAAAAAACAATGAATTAGTATGGCATCTTCCAAATGATTTTAAAAGATTTAAAACACTTACTTCCGGACATTATATCATAATGGGACGGAAAACTTTTGAAAGCTTCCCAAAACCATTACCCAATCGAACTCATATTGTGATATCTCGACAGGAAGAATACCAACCTGAAGGCTGTATCATTGTAGACAGCATAGAAAAAGCATTAGATATTTGTCCTAGAAATGAAACCACCTATATTATTGGAGGCGGAGAAATTTACAATCTGGGACTTCCTTTTACTGACAAGATTGAAATCACAAGAGTTCATAATAGTTTTGAAGCAGATGCTTTCTTTCCTGAAATCGATCTTGAAGAATGGGAAATTATAGAATCTGTGTTTAACACGAAAGACGAAAAACACCTTTACGATTATACGTATCAAACTTTTTCCAGAAAATAAAAAAACATCCCAAAATGGGATGTTTTTTTCAACAATGATAAGGGAAATGACCTATTCTTGAAACAGTATTTGATAACTCAAAATAAAAATCACAAATACTAGTAACACTCCAGATATGAAGATAATAGCATTTGATGATTTTTGGGAGTACATTTCAAAAAAGCCTTTAATACCAAATACCACGAAGGTACTAAAAACAAAGAAAATCAAAATTTCCAAAAACAAATTTAATCCTAAGAACGTGTGTTGCGCTTTAAATACAGTACTATTTTGTAAAATAGCACTTTCAAAACTGCTCACAAGAACAAATGATATTGTTAACGCAAGAAACAACCATTTGATTTGGGTCATTGAATCCCTATTAATCATTGATAAATATTTTAAAATATTATAGTGTAAAATTGAACAATAAAAACATTTGTTGCAATACCCACTTTTAGTGATATTTAAGGTTTGTTGTAATTATTTCATAATTACTCTTCGAAGAACAAAAACTAACTATTTTACTATTTTTTCTGATTAAAAGAAAGTCTGCACCTAATTCCAAAACTGATTTTTAGTTTGTACAGTTTGTATTATATTTGTGGAAATTAAAAAAAATGTCAAAAAACATAACACCCTATAAAAATTCAACTTTAGGCAAAAAAGAACAAGTTGCGAAAATGTTTGACACCATATCTGGAAATTATGACAATCTTAATCGTGTCATTTCTTTTGGCATTGACATCAAATGGCGCAAGAAAGTTCTCAAAATTGTTGCCAAATCCAATCCAAAAATAATTCTGGATATTGCAACCGGAACTGGTGACTTGGCTATTTTGATGGCACAAACTAATGCTGAAAAAATTATTGGATTAGACATTTCTGCAGGTATGCTTGAAGTTGGCAAGAAAAAAATTGCCGCCAAGAACATGACTGATACCATTGAAATGCTTTTAGGCGACTCTGAAAACATGCCCTTTGATGATAATTATTTTGATGCCATAACAGTTGCTTTTGGTGTTAGAAATTTTGAAACTCTCGAAAAAGGCTTAGCAGAAATTTTAAGAGTTTTAAAACCAAACGGTGTGTTTGTAATTTTAGAAACCTCAGTTCCGGATAAAACTCCTTATAAACAAGGATATACTTTTTACAGTAAAAACATACTTCCACTTATAGGAAAATTATTCTCTAAAGACAATGTAGCTTATGGTTATTTATCTGAATCTTCCGCAGCATTTCCATACGGTGAAGCATTGAACAATATTTTGAGAAAAATTGGGTTTATAGATGTTGTAGCAATGCCACAAACATTTGGCGTGGCTACCATTTATTCTGCTTCTAAAAAATAAGATGAAAAAAATAGTTGTTTTAGTTTTATTAACTTTCACTCTGAATGGATTTGCACAGTTTACTAAAAACATGTTTAGTAAGGATCCAATCATTAACCTTGAAAATTTTCAGAATAAAAGACTTTATTTTGGATATTTTTTGGGATTCAATTCTTATGATTTTAAAATTGACTATAAAACCGTCGGGCCTGATATCCAAGTAAAAAAAACAACGGGTTTTAATGTGGGAATTGTTGGTGATTTAAAACTTCATGAATATATCAGTTTACGATTTGAACCGGGGTTGTATTACACTAAAAGAGATTTAAACTTTCCTGGTTTTACAACAAAAGCCGATGCTCTGAGAGAAGTAAACAGCACTTACATTCATTTTCCCTTATTATTAAAGTTTTTGTCTCTTCGAACTGGAAATATTCGTCCGTATATTGTAGGAGGGCTTTCGACGACTTTAAATTTATCGAGCAATTCAAAATCAGTAGACGATAATTCAGAACAACGTTTTAGGGTAAAACCCTGGACTACAAATTACGAAATGGGTTTGGGAATCGATTTCTTTTCTCCATATTTTATATTTTCCCCTTCCATAAGAGGTGTCTTTGGTCTTAAAGATGAACTAATTAGAGACAACGATCCAAACAGTCCCTGGACAGGCGACATAGAATCAATAAAATCCAGAGCTGTTTTTATCAATTTTACTTTTCATTAAAACAATTACTATTCTTAATTTTTTTTAAGAATTTCTTCTAAATTCACTAAGAATAATAGCAGTTGCGGTTGCCACATTCAAGCTTTCCGTCTTTTGAATTTCTCCGAAACGAGGGATTGTCAGTCTGTTTTGAACCAGTTTTTCAATTTCTGCAGAAATTCCATTGGCTTCATTCCCCATGATGATGATTCCCTCCTGAGACAAACTGGTTTTATAAATATTCACGCCATCCATAAAAGTGCCAAAAACAGGTAATTTGGTTTTAGAAATAAAAGCATTCAAATCTGTGTAACTCACATTTACCCGCGCAATTGAACCCATTGTAGCCTGGACTACTTTTGGATTATAAATATCAACTGTTTCCTTAGAACACACTAACTGATGAATTCCAAACCAGTCACACAATCGCAAAATCGTTCCTAAATTTCCCGGATCGCGAATGCTATCAAGAGCGAGAATCAATCCAGATTCAATCATTTTTTTCTCAACTGGCACCTTAAAAACTGCCAAGCAGGAATTTGGCGATGAAAGAGCACTTATTTTTTTTAAATCATTATCGTCAATAACCGTTTTTTTTGCACTTAAAACTTCCTCAAAATCGTTTTGAGTCGTGTACAAATGTTCCAATTCAAAATTTGACTGCAATAATTCCTGAATTACTTTTACGCCTTCGGCAAAAAATAATTTATTAGTGAACCTATATTTTTTTTGCTGTAAACTCGTTATAAGTTTTATTTGGTTTTTACTAACCATAAAATAATGTACTTTTGAATTAAATATTTTATAACACTTGAAAAAGATTTCCACAAAAATAACAGCATTTATTCTAATTGCAACATTAATCTGTGCATGTAACGCTGTAAAAAGAGTTCCAGAGGGCAAACACCTACTTACTAAAAATGAAGTTTTAGTAAATAACAAAGCCACAAAAGAAGAAATTATTTTCAATCAATTATATCAAAATCCAAACAGCACCTTATTATTGGGCTTTCGTTTGCGATTGAATTTGTATAATTTGGCTAATCTGAATCCTGACTCCACTTATCAGGCTAAGTTTACAAATAATCCTGAAAAATACAAAAGACAATCCAAATGGCTATCTGCAAAACAAGTTAACCGACTTGGAAAATCTTTTTTGTATCATGGAATTCATGATTTTCTAAAAAAAACTGGTGAAGCACCTGTAATTATTGACAAATCAAAAATTGACAAATCGATATTACGATTGAAATATTATTATTTTAATATTGGTTTTTTTAATGTTAAAGCGAACTACACCATAGACACATTAAAAACCAAAAGAGCCAAAATTAAATATGCAATAACTACGCTTGAACCCTATACTTTAGACACACTAAAAACAACTATTTTGACTCCTGTACTTGATTCGTTGTACGAAGTAACCAAATCTAAAACTTTAATTAAATCCGGAGATCAATATAAAACAGCCAATTTTGAGGATGAAAAAAACCGAATTACCACTCACTTCAGAAACAATGGCGCATATAATTTCCAACCTAATTACATCACTTTTGATTTAGATACCATTAATAAAGTAAATAAAGCATATGTAAATTTAATCATCAATAATTATTCTTATCAACAACAAGACTCAAGTAAAACAGAACCTTTCAAGTTATATAAAATAAGCGATGTAAACATTTATACCGATTATTTACCTAATGGTGGCAATCAAAAAATTACGGATAGTATTTCCTACAACAATTTTAATTTGTATGGTCGCAAAAAAATAAAATACAAACCTCGTGCCATAACGAATGCCATTTTTATTACGAAAGGAACTTTGTTTGCGGATTATAAAACGGTGCTGACAACCCGATATTTGAATAATCTGAAGATTTTCAATTATCCAACCATACAATACGAAGTCGACAAAAGAGATACAACCGCTCACTCATTGATTGCAAAAGTATATTTAACCCCAAGAAAAAAATATAGTTTTGGCACTACTCTGGATGTTACACATTCAAACATACAAGATATTGGTATTGGACTGAGTGCTTCAGAAACCATCAGAAACGTATTTAACGGCGCCGAAACATTAGAAATTGCTGCTCGTGGAAATATAGGGTCATCAAAAGATTTAGCAAATCCAAATAATAACTTTTTTAATGTTTCAGAATACGGACTGGATTTAAAACTTAGCTTCCCAAGAATTTTTATACCTTTTGCAACTGAAAAAATCATTCCTAAGAGTATGATTCCTTCCACTCTTATTACTATGGGTTTTGCCAAGCAAAGAAATATTGGTCTGGATAAAGAAAATTTTACCGGAGCATTATCTTATAATTGGACGCCAAAAAGAAACAATACCGCTCGTTTTGACCTTTTCAATGCGCAATTTGTGCGCAATCTAAATCCACAAAATTATTTCAATGTTTATCGGTCTTCTTACAACGCTTTGAATGAATTAGCCCAAAAGCCTAGTTATGGAGTCAATCCAACATATTTTAACGACAATAATGATTTAATTATTGAAAACGGAACTAATAGCTTTATCAATGGCGTTTTAGGCTCAAACCCAAGTATCTTTCCAAACGCTAGCGATTTCGCATCAATAAAAAGTATAGAAGAACGAAGAATTAGACTTTCCGAGAATGATTTTATTCTGGCCACAAGTTATAGTTTTACTAAAACTACCAAAATAGATTTGCTAGACAATAATTTTTACCTCTTCCGAACAAAAATTGAATCTGCCGGGACTTTATTATCATTAGTTTCGAAAACAGCAAGTTTACCTAAAAATTCAGATAACAATTACGAAATATTCAATTTAGAATATTCAGAATATATAAAAACGGAGTTCGACTATATCAAACACTGGGATCTGACAAAAGAGAAAGTTTTTGCTGTTAGAACCTTCTTTGGAATAGCCATTCCTTTTGGCAATTCGGACAACGTTCCGTTTTCGAGAAGTTATTTTTCTGGTGGTTCCAATGATAACAGAGCGTGGCAACCTTATAGTTTAGGTCCTGGAAGCAGTGGTGCTTCAAATGATTTTAATGAAGCTAATATGAAAATTGCTCTTAGCGGAGAATTTAGATTTAAAGTATTAGGCAGTCTAAAAGGAGCACTTTTTGTAGATGCCGGAAATATATGGAATGTACTTGATAATGTGGAAGATGAAAAGGCAACATTTAAAAATCTAAACGATTTAAAAGACATTGCAATAGGCTCTGGATTTGGGTTGCGATACGATTTAAGTTTTTTTGTAATCCGGTTTGATTTAGGGTTTAAAACCTACAATCCGGCCAATGAAACAAGCAAACGATGGTTTAATGAATACAATTTTGGACACTCTGTTTTAAATTTTGGAATAAATTATCCGTTCTAATGCTAATTAATTCTTATTTTTGCAAACTAAAAACTAAAAAACAACTAAAAAGAATTACAATGGCACACAACATAAAACCAGGCGTAGCTACGGGAGATCAGGTTCAGGAAATTTTTAATTATGCAAAAGAAAAAGGATTTGCACTTCCTGCAGTAAATGTTACGGGATCAAATACCATCAATGGTGTTCTCGAAACTGCAGCAAAATTAAATGCGCCAGTTATCATCCAATTTTCTAATGGAGGAGCACAATTTAATGCGGGTAAAGGACTTTCAAATGCAGGTGAAAAAGCGGCTATCGCTGGTGGAATTGCAGGAGCATTACACATTCACACTTTGGCGGAAGCTTACGGAGCAACTGTAATTTTACATACTGACCATTGTGCAAAAAAATTATTGCCTTGGATTGATGGACTATTAGATGCTTCAGAAAAACATTTTGCTGAAACAGGAAAACCATTGTTCTCTTCTCACATGATTGATTTATCTGAAGAGCCTATCGAAGAAAACATCGAAATTTGCAAAGGCTATTTAGAAAGAATGAGCAAAATGGGAATGACATTGGAAATTGAACTTGGAATCACAGGTGGTGAAGAAGATGGTGTTGACAACTCTGATGTTGATAGCTCAAAACTATATACTCAACCTGAAGAAGTAGCTTACGCTTACGAAGAACTTTCAAAAGTAAGCCCTAGATTTACAATTGCAGCAGCTTTTGGTAACGTTCACGGTGTATACAAACCAGGAAATGTAAAATTGACTCCAAAAATCTTAAAAAATTCTCAAGATTTTGTACAAAACAAATTCAATACAGGATCTAATCCGGTAGATTTTGTTTTCCATGGTGGTTCAGGTTCTACATTGGAAGAAATCAGAGAAGGTATCAGCTACGGTGTAATAAAAATGAATATCGATACTGATTTGCAATTTGCATTTACTGAAGGTATTCGTGATTACATGGTTAAAAATATTGATTATTTGAAAACTCAAATTGGAAATCCAGAAGGTTCTGATGCTCCAAACAAAAAATATTACGACCCAAGAAAATGGTTACGTGAAAGCGAAGTTACTTTCAACACAAGACTTGAGCAAGCATTTGCTGACTTGAACAACGTGAATACTTTATAAAAAAAGTATTCAGTGTTCAGTTTTTTAGTGTTCAGTGTCTTGAGAACTGAACACTAAAAAACTGAACACTGAATACTGATTACTGATTACTGAACACTGAATACTAGAAAAATGGCTTGGTTTAAAAGAAAAGAAAAAGGGATTACTACTGCTACCGAAGACAAAATGGACATCCCAAAAGGGCTTTGGTACAAATCTCCAACTGGAAAAATTATTGATGCCGATGAACTAGCTCGTAACTTATTTGTAAGTCCCGAAGATGGTTTTCATGTTAGAATTGGAAGTGCAGAATATTTCCAAATTTTATTTGACAACAATGAATTTGTTGAATTAGATAAAAATATGACTTCTAAAGATCCTTTGCATTTTGTTGACACAAAAAAATATGCAGATCGATTGAAAGATGTTATGGAAAAAACCAAACTTAAAGATGCAGTGCGTACCGGAGTTGGAAAATCCAAAGGAAAAGATGTAGTGATTTGCTGTATGGATTTCGCCTTTATTGGTGGTTCTATGGGAGCTGTAGTGGGAGAGAAAATCGCAAGAGGAATCGATCACGCTATTCAAAACAAATTACCATTTGTAATGATTTCTAAATCAGGTGGAGCAAGAATGATGGAAGCAGCTTATTCTTTGATGCAATTAGCTAAAACATCTGTAAAACTAGCTCAACTAGCCGAAGCAAAATTGCCTTATATTTCGTTATGTACGGATCCAACAACCGGTGGAACAACTGCTTCCTATGCGATGCTGGGTGATATTAACATTTCTGAACCAGGTGCATTGATTGGATTTGCAGGGCCAAGAGTAGTAAAAGACACGACCGGTAAAGATTTACCAGAAGGTTTTCAAACTGCTGAATTTGTTCTTGAACATGGTTTCTTAGACTTTATAACACCAAGAAAAGAATTGAAGGACAAGATTAACTTGTACATCGATTTGATTCAAAACAACAATATTAGATAAATGAAAATCCCGATTAATCGGGATTTTTTATGCAATCTAAATTTTTATTTTTAAGAAAAAAACAAGTCAAAAACGGCTTTCAAATAATTTTTGAAAGCCGTTTTCATATAAATTTGGATTCTTTTTCGAAATGATTAAATGAATTTAAAACCTTACATCCCAGTTCTAATCGCTTCTACAGGATCTAGTTTTGAAGCCGCAATTGCAGGCAAGATACCTGAAATCAAACCAATCAAAGCAGCCAGTCCAGTTCCCAAGAGAATATTCCCCATACCCAAAACAAATTCAAAATCTAATACTTTTGTTAAAACCACCGAAATTATCCAAACTAATAAAAGTCCAATTATTCCCCCAATTACAGATAATATAATTGCTTCAAATAAAAACTGAAACAATATAAATCTATTTTTCGCACCCAATGATTTCTGAATTCCTATTAAATTTGTGCGCTCTTTTACTGAAACAAACATGATGTTGGCAATCCCAAACCCTCCTACAAGTAGAGAAAACCCACTGATAATCCAACCTACAACATTCATTTGTCCTAAAATACCATCAATAAAATCTGTAAAACCTGAAAATACATTTATAAAAAAATTGTCGATTTCTCCTGCTTTCAAACCTCTATAACTTCTCAATTTTTGAGATATTTCGCTTTTATAAGCTTCCATATCAATGCCGCTCTCTGGCTTAAAAACGATTACGTTTGTCAATGAAGTATTATTATCACCATATAGTTGACGAACAAAATTTACCGGAATAAAAGCGGAAGTATCATCACTATCCCCAAACAATCCCGCTCCTTGTTTCTTCAAAACACCAATTACAGTGAAACGCTTACCGTATAAACGAACATTTTTTCCCAATGGTTCAGATGCATCAAATAATGATTTTGCAATTTCATTTCCTAAAACAACAACTGTAGAACCAGAATTGGCTTCAGACTCATTATAAAACCTTCCTTTATCAAATTCCAGGCCTTGAATATCTATAAACTCATGGGAAACCGGAACAATATTAACATCGCTTACCGTTTTTGAATCATATTTAATAGATTCCCTTCGAGTAAATATTTGATATCCCATTTGGGCAGTATTAGTCATTACCCCTTTCATATAGGCGTACTCATCATACTTTACATTTGGGAACTGTTCTCTTTTCCATTGCGGAATATCCGAAGGACCAAAAGAAAATTTCATTAAATAAATAGTGTTTTTATCAAGACTACTTAAATCTTTGGTAATTTTTCTATCTAAAGAATCTACGGCTGCAAGCACCGCTATTATTGAAAATATACCAATAGTTACACCTAATAAAGAAAGCAAAGTTCTTAATTTATTGTTCCGCAAAGCATTCATTGCGAAACCGAAACTTTCTTTTAATAATCGAAGATAGACTAACATAAAATCTT
Organism: Flavobacterium sp. ZB4R12; assembly: GCF_048276375.1. Lineage (NCBI taxonomy): Bacteria > Pseudomonadati > Bacteroidota > Flavobacteriia > Flavobacteriales > Flavobacteriaceae > Flavobacterium > Flavobacterium sp. ZB4R12. The sequence continues at coordinate 81,296 of NZ_JBLNKS010000009.1, forward strand.
TTTTGCGTTAAGGTAAAATTCTAAATATATTTTTCATAAACCTAATAAAACCCCACCTATCAATTGGTATATTTTTTTAAGATAATGTTACACAAATTCATTGAATTTTATAATCAAAAAAAAACTATTTTTGCACTTTATAATTATAACTACACAATGAACACAACAAAAACAATTCAATCTGCATTAATTTCGGTATTTTCAAAAGAAGGTCTTGAACCAATTGTAAGAAAACTACATGAGCAAAATGTTACACTTTATTCTACCGGAGGAACCGAGGATTTTATTAAAAACTTAGGAATCCCTGTTGTTCCTGTTGAAGATGTAACTTCTTATCCTTCAATTCTTGGTGGTAGAGTTAAAACATTACATCCAAAAGTTTTTGGAGGAATCTTAAACCGTCAGGACAATGATAGCGATGTACAACAGATGCAAGAGTTCAATATCCCGCAAATTGATTTAGTGATTGTTGATTTGTACCCGTTCGAAAAAACTGTTGCTTCAGGAGCAATTGAATCAGATATTATTGAAAAGATAGATATTGGTGGAATTTCTTTGATTCGTGCTGCCGCGAAAAACTTTAAAGACACCGTGATAGTGGCTTCTGTTGATGAATACAGTTTACTTTTAGATTTGATTACTGATCAAAATGGAGCTACTACTCTTTCAGACAGAAAATTATTGGCTACAAAAGCATTTCATGTTTCATCACATTACGATACGGCAATTTTCAATTATTTCAATACCGATGAAACAATTTACAAACAAAGTATCGCTAACGGTCAAGTCTTGAGATACGGTGAAAACCCGCATCAAAAAGGATTTTTCTTTGGTGATTTTGATGCAATGTTCAAAAAAGTTCACGGAAAAGAATTATCGTACAACAATTTATTAGATGTAGATGCTGCTGTAAATTTAATTAATGAATTTAAAAATGACGGCCCTACTTTTGCCATATTAAAACACAATAATGCTTGTGGTCTTGCTACAAGAAAAAACATTAGCGAAGCATATTTAGCTGCATTAGCTTGCGATCCAACTTCGGCTTTTGGAGGTGTTTTGATTTCCAATACAAAAATTGATGTAGCAACTGCCACAGAAATAAACAAATTATTTTGCGAAGTGGTCATTGCACCAGAATATGATACAGAAGCTACCGCCATTTTACAAGAGAAAAAAAATAGAATTCTATTAGTTCAAAATGAAGTAGCTTTACCACAAAAGCAAGTACGTACTTGCTTGAACGGAATTTTAGTTCAAGAAAGAAACAACATCACAGACAATAAAGAGGACTTAAGAACCGTTACAATAACAGCTCCTACAGAACAAGAAGTCCAAGATTTATTATTTGCTTCTAAAATTTGCAAAAACACAAAATCAAATACGATTGTTTTTGCAAAAAATGGTACACTTATTGCTTCAGGTACAGGACAAACATCAAGAGTTGATGCCTTATTACAAGCCATAGAAAAAGCAACTAATTTTCATTTTGACTTACATGGAGCCGTGATGGCAAGTGATGCTTTTTTTCCTTTCCCAGATTGTGTGGCTATTGCAAAAGAAGCAGGGATAACAGCTGTAATTCAGCCTGGAGGATCAATAAAAGACGAATTAAGCATCAATTATTGTAATGAAAATAAAGTTGCAATGGTATTTACAGGAACGCGCCATTTTAAACATTAATTTGTTTAACTTTGCGGGTCTCAAATTTATAACTTTTTAACCCCTAAAAAACTTATGGGATTTTTTGATTTCATGACCGAGGATATCGCGATAGATCTTGGTACCGCTAACACTTTAATCATACATAATGATAAAGTAGTAATTGACAGCCCTTCAATAGTTGCCCGTGATAGAGTATCAGGCAAAATCATTGCTGTAGGAAAAGAAGCAAGTATGATGCAGGGTAAAACACATGAAAACATTAAGACAATAAGGCCTTTGAAAGATGGCGTAATTGCTGATTTTGATGCTTCCGAAAAAATGATAAGCTTATTCATAAAAAGCATCCCGGCATTGAAGAAAAGAATGTTTACTCCCGCATTAAGAATGGTTGTTTGTATTCCTTCAGGTATTACTGAAGTTGAAATGAGAGCAGTTAAAGAATCTTGCGAAAGAGTAAACGGCAAGGAAGTCTATTTGATACACGAGCCTATGGCAGCAGCTATTGGTATTGGAATCGACATTATGCAACCTAAAGGAAACATGATAGTAGATATCGGTGGTGGAACAACTGAAATTGCTGTAATCGCATTAGGCGGAATTGTATGTGACAAATCGGTAAAAATTGCCGGGGATGTATTTACAAATGACATCGTATATTACATGCGTACCCAACACAATCTTTTTGTTGGAGAAAGTACGGCTGAGAAAATAAAAATCCAAATTGGAGCAGCCATTGAAGATTTAGAAACTCCTCCAGAAGACATGTCAGTCCAAGGAAGAGATTTACTTACCGGAAAACCAAAACAAGTAGAAGTTTCCTACCGTGAAATAGCAAAAGCATTAGACAAATCAATTCAAAGAATTGAAGATGCTGTAATGGAAACCCTATCTCAAACACCTCCAGAATTAGCAGCTGATATTTACAATACAGGTATTTATCTTGCAGGTGGCGGATCTATGTTAAGAGGTCTTGATAAAAGAATTTCACAAAAAACAGATTTACCTGTTTATATTGCTGAAGATCCGTTAAGAGCAGTAGTTCGAGGAACTGGTATGGCACTAAAAAACATTACAAAATTTAAAAGTATCTTGATAAAATAAGGTCTTATTGACAATTTAAATAACGCTTTACAAACTATACCCTGTTATAGTTTTGCAAGTAGAAATTTAAGATAAAACCTGAAACAAAATAACCAATAGTACATGCAGCAAATATTCAATTTTATATTTAAAAACAGTAATAGATTACTGTTTTTGCTGCTTTTGGGCATTTCACTCCTGCTCACTATTCAATCTCATTCTTTTCATAGAAGTAAAATAATTAGTTCCGCTAACTTTTTAACTGGCGGAGTTTATGAAAAAATTAATTCTGTAAATGAGTATTTGAATTTAAAGACTCAAAACGATGCACTGGCACTTGAAAATGCAGCATTAAAAAGCCAACTCTTTAATCGTAAAGACACAACTGCGGTACCAAAATTGGATAGTCTGAAAGGTGTAAAAGCTAAAGACATCATCGTTTCAAAAGTGATCCATAATTCGTATAATGTTCACGAAAATTATTTAACATTAAATTCTGGAGAATTGCAGGGCGTAAAAACAGACATGGGTGTCATCAATAGTTTGGGAATTGTAGGGATTATAGACAATACTTCTCCGCACTATTCAACTGTGATTAGTATTTTAAATAAAAAATCTCAAATTAACGCAAAGATTAAAAAATCAAATCACTTTGGATCTTTGATTTGGAATGGAAAAAGCACAGGTTTTGTTCAATTGATAGATGTTCCAAGATTAGCAGCTATTAGAAAAGGGGATACCATTGTAACAGGGGGTCAATCAGTAATATTTCCTGAGAATATCAACATCGGAACTATAAGTAAAATTTATACTGACAATCAAACCAATTACTATACATTGGACATAAAACTTTTCAATGATATGACAAACCTAGGACATGTTTATATTATAAAAAGTAAAGATCGAGAAGAACTTATTAATTTAGAAAAAAAAGAAAAAGATGAATAGCACTTTGTTAGTCAATATTTTTCGTTTCGTTCTGTTATTGGCAGTCCAAATTATTATTTTCAATAATATGAATTTTTTGGGCTATATAAGTCCATTCCCATATTTGCTTTTTATAATACTATATCCCGTAAACGGTAATAAATCCGGGTTATTAATAGCCAGTTTCTTACTTGGTCTTATAATGGATATGTTTTCTAATTCAGGGGGTATACATGCTACAGCTTGTTTAGTACTCGCTTATTTCAGGCCCTATATTTTTAAATTTTCATTTGGCTTGAGCTACGAGTATCAAACTATTAAACTAAATGATGTGTTAACTCCGGAGCGATTCTCTTTTATTTTGCTTTCGGTTGTAATTCATCTTTTTACTTTGTTCCTGTTAGAAGCATTTCAATTGAGCTTTTTCTTTGACATTTTACTGCGAACGTTATTGAGTTCCGTATTTACAATACTAATTTGCATCATAATAATATATCTTATTAAGCCAAACAAAAGATGAGAAAATTATTGCTGCCTTCCTTAATCATTGTTGCAGCATCTTTGCTAGTGATACGGATATTCTATTTGCAAGTCATAGATGATTCGTTCAAACTAAAATCAGACAATAATGCAATAAAAATAAAATATGATTATCCTGAAAGAGGTTATATTTATGATCGAAATGGCAAATTATTAGTGGCCAATCAGGCTTCTTATGACATCATGGTTATTCCCAGAGAACTAAAGAACACGGACACTTTAGAATTTTGTCAATTATTGAATATTACAAAAGAGGATTTTATTAAAAAAATAGAAAAGGCTAAAATCTATAGCCCAAGATTACCATCGGTTTTTTTACCTCAATTAAACAAAAGTGAATTTGCCGCATTTCAGGAAAAAATTAGAAAATTTGAAGGATTTTATTTCCAAAAACGTTCTCTTCGTGATTATGAAGTAGATAGTGGCGCCAATATTTTTGGGTTTATCACTCAAGTCAACGAAAAATTAGTTGCTAAAAATCCTTATTACAACAGTGGAGATTTAATTGGAAGACAAGGAGTTGAGGAGAGTTATGAAGATATCTTACGAGGAATAAAAGGCGTAAAATACATTCAAAAAGACAAATACAACAGAGAAATTGGTTCCTTTAAAGAAGGAAGATATGATACTATAGCCGTACAAGGTGAAGACATAAACCTGACTATTGACGCTGAACTTCAGAAATATGGCGAAGAATTAATGATTAATAAAAGAGGTGGAATTGTTGCAATTGAGCCAAAAACCGGAGAAATACTCGCTCTTGTTACTGCACCGTCTTATGACCCATCAATATTGGTAGGGAGACAAAGATCTAAAAACTACACAAAATTATACCACGACTCCATTGCTAAACCACTTTATGACAGAGGTTTATTAGCCGAGTATCCTCCAGGATCTCCATTTAAAATCCTGACTGGACTTGTTGCACTTCAAGAAGGAGTCGTAAATGAGCAGACCACTTTTATGTGTAACCACGGTTTTGCTTATGCTCCTGGTCGATTTCAACGATGTCACTGTGGAGGTGGGTCAAGAGATCTTCATGTTGGGATTTATAAATCTTGTAATGCTTATTTTTCGAATGTTTATTTACGCACCATTGGAAAATATAAAAGTTCACCTTATGCCGTGGATGTATGGAGTAATCATATAAAAAGTTTTGGACTCGGACAATTTATGGGTTATGATTTGCCAACAGGAAAAAAAGGAAAAGCACCTACTTCAAAAACCTATAAAAAAATGTATCCTGATTGGGGTTGGAGTGGGAAAACAATTATATCAAATGCAATAGGACAAGGGGAAGTATTGATGACACCTATTCAGCTGGCTAATATGATGGCGGCTGTAGCCAATGAAGGTTATTACTACACACCTCATATCATCAAGAAGATTGAAGGTAAAAAAATAGACACTAAATTCACAACTAAACACGTTACGACCATAGATAAAAAATATTTTAAACCTATGATAAGTGGTTTGTTTGACGTGTATAATTTAGGAACAGCTGCAGGTTTAAGAGTTGAAGGGATCGATATTTGTGGTAAAACAGGAACGGCAGAAAATTTTGCAAAAATAGATGGTAAAAGAGTCCAGCTAAAAGACCATTCTATCTTTGTAGCATTTGCACCAAAAGATAACCCAAAAATCGCAATAGCCATTTTAGTTGAAAATGGAGGATTTGGAGCGACTATAGCAGGTCCCATTGCCAGTTTAATGATTGAAAAATACCTTAGAAAAAAAATTACAAGAACGGATTTAGAAACCCGAATACTTAATACCAGTTTACAAGCTCAGTATGCCAAATTAGGCGGTCTTTCTGAAGACATAAAATTAGAATTAAGAAAGAATGATTCTATTCTGAAAAGCAAAACAGTGATTCCAAAAATAAAAATAGATTCCACTAAAGAAAATTAATAAGCGATTCATTCCAAATGAAAAACCAAAGCGTAACAAACAATATAGACTGGATATGCATCATTATCTATAGTGCATTAGTACTAATGGGTTGGTTAAACATTTACTCCTCCTCCTTAGCCTCTATGGACGGTACTTCAGAAAAGCAGCTTATATTTATTGCATTAACCATCCCATTAATATTCATTGTACTTTCTGTCGATGGGAAATTTTACGAAAAATATGCGAGTATCATTTTTGGTATTTCATTATTAACACTCGCTGGTTTATTTGTCTTTGGAAAAACAATAGCGGGGCAACGTTGTTGGTATGGTTTTGGAAGTTTTACAATTCAACCTTCCGAATTTGCAAAAGCTGCTACCGCATTGGCATTAGCCAAATATTTAAGCGACACACAAATTAATTTAAAGGAAGTTAATCGTCAAATACAGGCTTTAGCTATTGTCTTTTTACCTGTGCTCCTTATATTGCCTCAACCCGATCCGGGAAGCGCTTTAATTTATAGTGTATTTATTATCGTTCTATATCGCGAAGGCCTTCCTTCATGGTATGTTTGGACAGGCTTCATAACAATTCTATTATTTGTATTAACTTTAATATTAGAGCCCCAATATGTAATATTAATCGCATTAACGACACTAATTATTGTCCATTTCAAATCAAGATTATCGGATAGAAATATTCTATTAAGTGGTATTCTCTTCGCTTTAATGTCAGGATTTGTTTTGTCAGTAAATTATGTTTTTGAAAATATTTTCAAACAGCACCATCGAGACCGTTTTAATATTTTATTAGGGAAAACCGTAGACTTGAAAGGGATTGGCTATAATACAAACCAATCCGAAATAGCGATTGGTTCAGGAGGCTGGCTCGGAAAAGGATTTCTCGAAGGCACACAAACCAAAGGAGGTTTTGTACCAGAACAACATACCGATTATATATTTACTACAGTAGGCGAAGAATGGGGCTTCGTAGGCTCATTGGTTGTTATTACTCTTTTTGTGGGCTTATTTTTAAGAATAATATACCTCGCCGAAAGACAAAAAACAAAATTTAGCCGAGTATATGGTTATTGTGTTGCGGGAATTTTATTCATTCATTTCTTTGTGAATATCGCAATGGTAGCAGGTATATTTCCAACGATTGGAGTACCGTTGCCTTTCTTTTCTTATGGAGGATCTGGTCTTTGGGGTTTTACAATCTTACTTTTTATATTTATAAAAATGGATGCCAATAAAGTTAACGAATGGTAAATGAAGTGAAATTCATTCGAGAATTTGGAGCTTAATCCTGCTATTCATTTCAAGTTTTTCGCCTCGTTAAAGTTTTAATTATTTTGTCAAGAGCTTCCGTTGGTCGCTTTGACAAAATAGAAAAACTAATAAACGAGCCTTCAAAAGCTTTCCATTGCTATCAGGGCTAATTAAAACTCCAGTTTTTATAATCACTACTTTTTTCCAATTGATTTTCTGTTTTGTCATTCAATTTAGGAAAGAAATCGATTCCTGTCATCTTTTCGATACGATCAACTGAAACCACAAAACTGTACAATGGTCTATTACTTTCCGAATTGGGAACCAGAAAAGCTATCATTTTAAAATTTCCTCCGGAGTTATCCAATAAAACTTTATAAAAAAATTCAGGGACTGAAACCTTTTCTTTCCCTATTGTTTTGAGTGAGGATTCTAAAACACCTCCGGTAACTACATAAATCCCATCATACTTAGTTGCCCAATAGCGAATTTTTTGTTCTAATCTATTCCAAACGCCACTATTAAAGTCATGCAATTGAGGAGAAATATTGGAAGTAAAAAAAGTATCATTATAAGCATCGACAGCAAACTCCATATCGCCTGCAGGACAAAGATGTCCTTTGTCATATCCTGAATTTTTATAATTCCTCCAATCAGCAGAACCCGTTTTCACTTTTGGATCTTCAATAAAAAAAGGCCTCTTAAAACTATTATTTTTCAAATAATTTTTCTTCAGTTCGTATGCAACCCATTCTGCTTGTTCATATTTTTCATTATACGACAATGTGTAATACTCGTGTTTTACGATTTGATTGGTTGTAGAAGACGGTAAAAAATTAAATGTTGTTGTTATGTCTTCGGAATAACTTTTTACATTATCGGAATAGATTTGATTTCCTTCTAAACTATATTGATTAATCCTGTCACCTATAGAATTAATGGCATCCGTATTCTTTTTACAGGAAGAAAAAAGCAATAAACAAAATAGAATAACAACTGAATTCAACAACTGACTGTTTTTCATTTCTAATTAATTTTTAGATTATTATTATTCATTTACATCAAAAACACAATAAACTAAAAACGCTCCAGGAATTCAAAAAAGAATTTCTGGAGCGCAATAGTAGTCAATTTCACATATGTCATTCATTAAGAAAACATTTACGATTTAGCTAATTTTTCTTTTTTCAATTTAGCAGGAATACTCTTTTTCAAAACAGTTTTTGATTGTAAATCATCTAATACATTTAATGCTTCTTCCACATAAATATCTTTTGACAAAGCTTCATGCCATCTGTCTCTTTTTTCTTTTAAAGCTACATCTTTATTAGCCTCATCAACTTCATATGGCAGTGAAATAAATTTAAGTGTATTTTTATAATCTGAAAGCGGCTTATATTTTTTAGCTTTTTCTTCAATTTCATTTTGGGTTGTCTTGAATTTATCAATATTCAAGCTATAGGTATTATCTTCACTTCTGCTATCAATCCATTTTGCATTTTCTTCAATCAATTGAAATTGCGTGCTTTGCAAAATTCTTTTTTTACTGTTTACAATAGCCTGATTAAAATTTGCATTTTTATTCCAAACAGTATATTCAGCCGGATCAATTTTATCCCAAGGCATTGCATTGTCTACATCACGTTCACCCATTTTTAAATAGGCATATCTATCTGGCATAACAATATCACTACTAACCCCTTCAAGTTGTGTAGAACCACCGTTGATTCTGTAGAATTTTTGTGTAGTTGTTTTTATGGCTCCTAAATCTCCTACAGCACTATTACGTACAAACTGATTCAAATCAATCACATTTTGTACCGTTCCTTTACCATACGTTTGTTTGCTGCCAATGATAATTCCTCTTTTATAATCTTGGATTGCAGCTGCCAAAATTTCTGAAGCGGAAGCTGAAAAACTATTAACCATGATTACTAATGGACCGTCCCATTCAATTTTTTTATCTCTGTCAAATAACACTTCTTTCTTTCTGCCGGCTGACTTGATTTGTACAATTGGTCCTTGCTCAATAAACAGCCCTGCAATGTCCACAACTGTTGACAATGAACCTCCACCATCATCACGAACATCTAATACAATCCCATTTACTCCTGCATTTTTCAAACGCTCTACTTCCTTAGCAATATCTTTTCCTGCATCTCTACCATCTTTATTTTCAAAATCAATGTAGAATTTTGGCAAGTAAATAACACCATATTTCAATCCATTTTTGTTAACGATACTTGACTTAGCATACGTTTCTTCAATCTCTACAATGTCTCTGATTATAGAAATAATTTTAATTGTTCCATCCATTTTTTTTACTGTAAGACGAACTTCAGTCCCTTTTGGTCCTTTAATTTTCTTAACAACATCATCAAGACGCATCCCTACAACATCTACAGATTCTCCATTTCCTTGAGCAACTTTCATTATCAAATCTCCTGCTTCAAGTTGTTTTCCTCTCCAAGCCGGCCCACCGGAAATAAGTTCAGAAATTTCAGTAAAATCATTTTTCTTTTGAAGACGAGCTCCAATTCCTTCTAGTTTTCCGCTGATACTTACATCAAAACGTTCTTTTTCTTCCGGTGCAAAATAATTAGTATGTGGATCAAAACGTGCTGTAATAGAATTGATGTATACGGAAAACCAATCATTCCTGTCTAAATCTTGCATAAACCCAAAATATTCATCTAATGATTTTAAAGCACTTTCTCTAGTTTCTTTTTCTAATTCTTCGAAAGTTTTAAGCTTACCATTGTCAACCGATTTATCCGTATCAGGTTTTGCCAATGGATCTTCATACAACTTTCCCCCTTCACTCGACTGAGATTGAACATCTTTAGTCTTATCCACAACTTTGTTCTTATTTTCTTGAAGTTTTAAACGATCGGTTAAAGACGAAAGCGTTGACAATTTGATTTGTTTGCGCCATTTATCAGTAAGTTCTTTAACATCTTTTGGATAAGGTGCTTTTTCATAGTCCGTATTAAAATTTTCATCCGCATTATAATCAAAAGGCTGACTCAAAACAGCTTTATAAATATTTTTGCTCTCCTCCATTCTCTTCATCAAACGATCATAGGTAAGATTAAAAAATGTCAAATCTTTGTTCAACAATTGATCGTCTAATTGAGTTTCAAATTTTGAAAATTCATCGATATCTGACTGCAGAAAAAAACGTTTAGAAGGATCTAAAGCTTGAATATAATCTTTATAAATTCCTTTTGAAAATGCATCGTCTATATTTGCAGGATTATAATGTCCTTTCTGAATCACAAACGTTAATAGTTCTAACAGTAACTTATCTTTTTCGGGGTCGGTTTCTTTTGTTGCATTAATCTTAAACGCAAATAGTGTTGCCGAAAGACATACAACAACAAGAAGTATTTTATAATTTCTTTTCATAAAGTCAATAATAGTATTCATCAATTTTTAATCTAAATTACGGTAAAAACTATGCCAACTATAACAAGGGCTGCATAATTTTTTGTTAAAGATATAAAATTGTTTTTTTTGAAATGAGTTAAATATTCCAAGTTGATAAATTTTATTTTCTTTGTTTATAAAATACGGTTTTGTGTAACTACATTTGCTATTTATATTTAATTAGAAATCCTTTCTTGAAAACACAAAATGACAAAACACTCCAAACCTTTAATATTAGTTACAAATGACGATGGAATTTCAGCTCCAGGACTAAGGGCATTAATAAGTGTTATGGCTGAAATAGGAGAAGTCATTGTTGTAGCTCCCGACGCACCGCAAAGTGCAACGGGACATGGCATTACTATAAACGACACGCTATATCTAAATAAAATTTCAAAAGAAAACGATACTATTACAGAATACAGTTGTTCTGGAACTCCTGTGGATTGTGTAAAATTTGCAGTAAGCGAAATTTTGAAAAGAAAACCCGATTTGTGTGTCTCTGGCGTCAATCATGGTTCAAATTCTTCTATAAATGTAATCTACTCCGGTACCATGAGTGCTGCCGTTGAAGCTGGTATAGAAGGAATTCAAGCGATTGGATTCTCCTTATTAGATTATGATTGGAATGCAAATTTTGAAGACATAAAGTCATTTATTCGAAAAATAACATTGGAAGTACTTGAAAATAAACTGCCCGAAGGAGTCGTTTTGAATGTAAATTTTCCAAAATTGAAAGAAAAAGACATCCAAGGAATCAAAATTTGCCGTCAGGCTAAAGCGATTTGGGTGGAAAAATTTGACAAACGTAAAACCCCGCAAGGCAGAGATTATTATTGGCTTACCGGAGAATTTGTGAACCAAGACAATGGTGAAGACACTGATGAATGGGCATTGAAAAACGGATATATTTCAGTAGTTCCAGTACAATTTGATTTGACTGCCCATCATGCGACACAACAACTTAACACATGGAATTGGAATGAATAAAATAGATTTGTTAACTGGATTCATAATCGGAATTTTGGCTTCAATACTGGGTAGCTACCTTTTTATAACTTTTTTTACTGATTTTGACTTTATCAATGGGATGTATGCCATGAAATCAGAGGGTAAACTTGGTAAAATAATCACACTTGGATGCATTCTTGACTTGGTAGCTTTTGGCATTTTACTCAAACTAAATAAGGAACTCATGGCGCGTGGCGTGATTTTAGCGGTAATTGTCATGACTCTTGTCTCTATATTTATTTAAAAACACAATATTCATACCTTTGTTAAACATAAAAAATTGACAATAAAAGTTCTGGATTTGGCACGAATAATAGAAAATCTCTAAACATAAAAACATGAAATACTACATTATAGCTGGAGAAGCTTCGGGCGATTTACATGGCTCGAATTTGATGAAAGCGCTTTATAAGGAAGATCCTAATGCTGATATTCGGTTTTGGGGTGGTGATTTGATGCAAAATGCTGGCGGGACTTTGGTAAAACATTATCGCGAGCTGGCTTTCATGGGATTTATTGAAGTAATTTTCAATTTGAAAACGATTTTGAACAACATCAAAATATGTAAAAAGGATATTATAAAATTTCGACCAGATGTACTAATATTCATCGATTATCCTGGTTTTAATTTACGAATTGCAAAATGGGCAAAAGAATTGGGTTTCAAAACTCATTACTATATTTCACCCCAAATTTGGGCGTGGAAAGAAAGCCGAATTACAGAAATCAAACGGGATATAGACAAAATGTATGTGATTTTACCTTTCGAGAAAAAATTTTACGAAGATAAACATCATTTTCCTGTTGAATTTGTAGGTCATCCATTGATTGACGCGATTCAAAACCAAACACCAATTGACCCGTCCGTTTTTAAAAAAGAAAATAAATTAGACGAAAAACCCATTATTGCCGTTCTGCCTGGTAGTCGTAAACAAGAAATCACAAAAATGCTATCGGTGATGTTGAGTGTTGTTGATGATTTTCCGGAATATCAATTTGTCATTGCAGGTGCTCCAAGTCAGGAATATTCATTTTATGAGAATTTTATATCGAATGAAAATATAAAATTCATATCCAATAAAACGTATGATTTATTGCGAAATGCGACTGCCGCATTAGTTACTTCAGGAACGGCAACGCTGGAAACAGCCCTTTTTAAAGTTCCGGAAGTCGTATGTTATAAAGGCAGCTGGGCTTCTTACCAAATTGCAAAACGAATTATTACGTTAAAATATATTTCGTTAGTGAATTTGATTATGGATGAAGAAGTGGTAACCGAATTAATTCAGGAAGATTGCACAACGAAACGTATTCGGGAAGAATTGAAAAAAATTCTGGAATCCAATCATCGCAAACAACTTTTAGGGAAATATAACGTTCTAGAAGCAAAACTTGGCGGAATTGGTGCCAGCGAAAAAACGGCAAAATTGATTGTGGCTGATTTACAATGATTCCAATTCTTTTAAAATCTGTAAAATCCATAAAAAATAAATCTTTTGAAACACCTGCTTTACCTTTTATTGATTCTTACTTTTTTTACGGCCTGTAAATCAACTTCAGTAATTATTCCTTCAAAAAAAACAGAAGTAGATACTGACAGAACAAAGCATTTGATAAACCAATTAATTCATTCGGCTTCTGATAATATTGGTGTAAAATATAGAACTGGAGGCACTACAAAAGCAGGTTTTGACTGTTCAGGATTAATCTATTCTGTTTTTAATTCTTCTAACATTCAACTCCCACGATCCTCTTTCGAACAATCAAAATTGGGGTTAATCATTGATCGAGAACGAGACAACATCAAAAAAGGAGATTTAATATTTTTTAAAACCAATCGAAAATCACAGATTAATCACGTAGGAATGGTAATAGAAGTTTCTGATGACGATGTGAAATTCATACATTCTTCTACGTCTAAAGGTGTAATAATTTCCTCTACAAAAGAGTCTTATTATCAAAATTCCTTTGTACAGATAAATAGAATTCTTAGATAATCGTAATGTTTCCTGATTTAAATAAAATTAAAATGCAATAATTCCTTTATAGAAAACACAACACCATTTCTTACTAAAAAAATTGTACTTTAGATATATGAAAGTGCTGCAATTTCCTTTAGCGAGAATAACATTTGGATTTGTTCTAGGAATTCTACTCCCTTATTCCCTAAAACCAAATCCTAAATTAGTATTTGCCCTACTTTTTATTTCTATCCTCTTTTTTAGTATTAGTTATTTTTTATCTAAAAAAAAGCTCAATGACAAAGTTTATTTTGGTATTTCTACTTACATCCTCTCTTTTTTTATTGGAGCTACAACTCTAATTGTTCATACTGATTATTTTCAAAAAAGCAATTATATCCATTATGGTTCTATTTTCGAGAAGCCTCATTTGGTATCAGTCACGCTGCGGGAAAAACTAAAAAATTCTACTTTTAATGATCGTTACGTTGCTATTGTAAACCGCATTGACCAAACTGAAAGTTCGGGAAGAATAATCCTTAATATCCGAAAAGACAGTTTGAATCGTCAGTTCGAAATTGGAACTCTCCTACGCATCAAAGGGACTTTGTATAAAAATAGTCCACCAAATAACCCCAGCCAATTTGACTACAGCAAATATCTGGAGAACAAACAGATCTATGCACAACTGTATGCAGATGCTAGCGAGATTAGTGTAAGTTCTGAAATGGAAAAGAATATTTGGTATTACACCTCCAAATTAAGGACTAAAATTATTCATAACTTAGAAAAAAGCGACTTTAATAAAACCGAATTAAATGTAGCAGTCGCTTTGATTATGGGGCAACAACAAGATATTTCTCCGGAGATTATTCGGGATTATCAATATGCCGGCGCAGTGCATATTTTATCGGTTTCGGGATTGCATATTGGATTCATATTGCTTTTTGTAACTTTCCTTCTCAAACCTTTACCCAACACCAAACGAGGTTCCTTTATCAAGCTGATAATCATTTTGGCATCATTGTCATTATTTGGATTAATCGCTGGTTTAGCGCCGTCGGTTGTTCGCTCTGTCGCTATGTTTTCGTTTGTTGCTATTGGCAGTCATTTACGAAGAAGTGTAAATGTTTATCACACCTTATTGGTATCCATCTTACTAATTTTACTTTTCCAACCTTCCTTTTTGTTTGATGTTGGATTTCAGTTGAGCTATATGGCGCTGTTTTTTATTATTTGGTTACAACCACTTTTGGCATCTCTCTGGTTGCCAAAAAATAAAGTTTCAAAATACATTTGGGATATTCTCACGGTTTCCTTTGTCGCACAAATAGGCACTTTGCCATTAAGCATTTATTATTTTCATCAATTTCCAGGTTTATTCTTCGTGACTAATTTAATCATTATTCCATTACTGAGTATTGTAATGCTATTAGGCGTTGTGGTTATGCTATTAGCAGCATTTGGTTACGTGCCTTTATTTCTTTCCAAACCATTTGAGTGGAGTATTTTTTATTTAAATAAAATTATCAATTCAATTGCCTCACTGGAACAATTTATAATTCAAAACATACCATTCAATTTATATTTTTTAATTAGTTTCTATTTATTAATCACAACAGCTATAATTTGGTTTAAAAAACCAAGTTATAACAAATTGGCACTGGTTTTAATTTCGATAATCATTTTACAAATTTCATTCATAAAAAACCGCTCAGATGTTGAAACCCAAAAAGAATGGGTTGTTTTCAATTCCAAAAAAAGCACCATGATTACGGAACGAAACGGCGGAAAAGTTACCTTATTTGCCAATGACAGTATTTTAAAAACATCCCAAAAAAACAATATCCTGACGACCTATTTAATTGGTAATTTTAGCACTTTGGAGACTAAAAAAAGAATTGAAAATACCGCTTTTTTCAACGGAAAAAAAATTATTATTTTGGATAGCTCAGGAATTTATTCAAAGAATATGAACCCCGATATTTTGTTACTCACACAATCTCCAAAAATAAATTTAGACCGTTTATTTCAAACCGTACACCCTAAAATGGTTGTCGCTGATGCGTCGAACTATAAAACAATCCAGAAATATTGGAAAGCAACTTGTAAAAAACAAAAAATCCCTTTTCACGCAACAGGTGAAAAGGGATTCTATAAATTAAACTGAGAATTATTTCTTTTTCAGAAATCCATCTGCCACAGCTAGCCAAGCCGCTGGACCACCAGCAACATAACCCGTACTTCCTAAACCTTCAAAATTCACCTTTCCGTCTTTATTAGTACCATTGGCAAAATAAATTGTTGGAAATCCCTGAATTCCGAAAGCTTGTTGTAATTCGTTGTTTTGCTTTTTGATTTCAGGAGTTTGTGGTGTTCTTCTTGGATAATCTAATTCTACCAGAACTACATTCTCTTTTGCCCATTTTGCAAACTCTGGTGTTTTTAGCACTTCTTTTTGCAATCTAATACACCAGCCACACCAATCACTTCCGGTAAAAAACAGCAATAATGGCTTTTTAGTTTTTTTAGAAATCTCCATTGCCTTATTGACATTGGTCTCCCAAACTAATTCTTGCGCTTCAACAGCATATGAAGCAACAAACAGAAATACTGTTAAGATTATCTTCTTCATTTTTTTATATTTTTGTGTTTATCTAATCAAAAAAGTGCCTAAACCTATCGAACACCATGCATTAATTTCTTAATGACAGGAGTCATCAAAACAGAAAATAAAGCAACCGCGATTGAAATTATTGTTAACATCCAAAAGAAATAACTCAATCCGTGTTCGTTTGCGA
The DNA here is from genome assembly GCF_048276375.1 of Flavobacterium sp. ZB4R12. Taxonomy (NCBI): domain Bacteria; kingdom Pseudomonadati; phylum Bacteroidota; class Flavobacteriia; order Flavobacteriales; family Flavobacteriaceae; genus Flavobacterium; species Flavobacterium sp. ZB4R12. Next base: position 97,874 of record NZ_JBLNKS010000009.1, read on the forward strand.
TTTTATCAATATTTTCACCAAACATACCTGCCCCTTTCATCCCAATTGCGACTGCAAGATACCAAACTCCAAACATAAATGCAATCATTCTTGCAGGAACTAATTTGCTTACATAAGACAACCCAACTGGTGAAATACACAATTCTGCCATAGTATGAAAAAGATACACTAAAATAAGCCAAATCATACTAACTGAAGCTGTTTTTGCACCTGCCTCGATACCACTGGCGCCAAAAGCAACACAAGCCATCCCAAGTGCTAATAATCCCATTCCGATACCATACTTTAAATTGGCAGACGGATTGTATTTACTTTCCCACCATTTTGAAAATAAAGGTGCAAGTGAAATAATAAACAATGAGTTTAATGTAGAAAACCAAGTGGCAGGAACCTCTGTCAGTGCAGTTGTCACCTTGTCAATTTTAAGTGACTCCAATGTTGAATCTGACAATGATAAATATCCAGCGGTATAATAATCTTTAACCAACATCCAAATTGCAATTGTCCAAATGATGACAAAACTTACACTCAAAATAACATTTGCCACTGCATAATATTTGAAAGTTTGTTTAAATAACAAATACAATACCCACGTGATAATTGCTAAAGGCAAAATAGTAATCAATGAATTAACCACTAAAAACACTACGCTCCAATTACCTACCAGAACCCGATCCGTATAATCATTTGCAAAAATGGTCAAACTGTTTGGTGATTGTTCAAAAATCGCCCAAAAGAAAATAGTTAAAAAAGCGAAAAATGTTACCGCGATTAATTTTTCTTTAGTGATTTTTGAATATTGTGTAAATCTGTAAATTAACAGAATAATGAATAAAAGCAAAGCTGAAACTATAGCAATAGCGTTTCCATTTTCACCAAGAAAAGAAAAAATGTTTATTTTACCTCCCGAAATTTTTGACGCAGGATCATTTAAAATCCACAGCAATCCTAAAATTGATGATAGCGCAATAATTCCAAGTTGCCAAGGCGTAAATGGATTTCTTTTATCAGTATCCAAAGCCTCTGCTTTAGCTTTACTTGCTGCACTTGGTTTTAAACCAATGTCTCCAAAGATATTTTGGGACAACCAAAACTGTAGCATTCCAAAGAACATAAAAATTCCGGCCAGACCAAATCCATAACTCCATCCTACTTTTTCACCTAAATAGCCACAAAGTAAAATTCCAAAAAAAGCACCGGCGTTTACACCCATATAAAATAAAGTATACGCACCATCTTTCTTCTCAGGACGGTCTTTGTACATTTCAGATACAATAGAAGTCATGTTGGGTTTGAAAAATCCGTTTCCAAAAACCAACAATATCAGCCCTGAATAAATAGAAAATTCAGTTTCCAATGCCATCGAAGCATGTCCTAATGTCATTAATGACGCTCCTAAAACAACAGCCCATCTAAAGCCAATTACCTTATCGGCAAAATAGCCCCCCAACATCGTTGACAAATAAACAAGCCCTACATAGGATCCAAACAGAGCAGATGCATTTTCACGAGTCCATTCCCATCCTCCATCCGTAAAAGAAGCTGTTAAAAACAATATCAACAAGGAACGCATTCCGTAGAATGAGAAACGCTCCCACATCTCTGTGAAAAATAAAACGAATAATCCCGCTGGATGTCCTAAAACGGTACTTTTAAAAAATTGATCTGTAGTATTTTGACTCATATATTAGTTATTTAATTCTTTGTCTACTCCGTGCATTAATTTTTTGATTACTGGCGAAAGTGCTAAAAGAACAATTCCAAAACCAAGTCCAGTATAAAATAGATATTCAAAAAGTGTTAAGTAACTCTGTTTTGCTAAATTCAAATCAGGTGCTGTACCATTTGAAGTATCAACAGAAGCGATATTAGCTAAAATTGAAGCAATAAATTCTGAACTGGCTGTTGCCAAAAACCAAACTCCCATCATGAACCCAACGATTTTTACCGGAGACAACTTTGTAACGGCAGAAAGCCCAACAGGTGACAGGCATAATTCCCCACAAGTATGTAAAAAGTAGGTAAGGATTAACCAAATCATAGCTACTTTTCCTAATCCTGATAAATTAATCCCTAAAACTAAAGAACCAAAACCTAAACCTACAAGCAACAATGCCATTGAAAATTTTACGGCTGTATTTGGATTAAATTTGCCTAGCTGCACCCATAGCCAAGCAAAAACTGGGGCTAATAAGATAATAAATAAGGCGTTGAAGCTTAGAAATTGTCCCGCAGATATTGTGTATCCAAAGATAGTTCTATCTAAAATTCTGTCAGCGAATAAATTTAATGATGTATAAGCTTGTTCAAATAATGCCCAAAAAATAACTGTAAAAACAATTAAAATCGTTAAAGCTATTAATTGCTCTCTTGCTTTTTTATCTAATTGAGTGATACTGTAATAGATGATATAAACAAACGAAACAGCACCAGCAATCATCAAAGAATAGGAAACCACTTCATGACGTTGTACCATTTGCCAAAAAATCAAAGCAGATGAAACACTAATTATGTATATTAACCATTCGTTTTTAAAACCAAAAGATTTTTTTTCCAAGAGTTCCGGCACTTTTGATTCTCCTTTTCCCATCAACAATTTTCTTCCAGAGATAAAAGTCAATAATCCAAAAAACATTCCTACACCAGCTGCTCCAAATCCGTAACTCCAACCGTAAGTTTCTCCAAGCCAAACACAAATTATAGTAGCTAAAAAAGATCCTAAGTTGATCCCCATATAAAATAATGTGAACCCAGAATCTCTTCTTTTATCCCCTACTTGATACAATTCACCAACTAATGAAGAAATATTAGCTTTAAGAAAACCGACTCCTACAATTATTAATGATAAAGAAAAATAAAATATTTGTAATGCTACATCGTCTCTTGTAATCTCTCCTGTAACCGATTGTGTCGCGGCATTTCCTTCATAAGCCATTCCTAAATGACCAAGAACAAGCATTATTCCACCAAAGACTATCGCTTTTCTAAAACCTAAATATCGGTCTGCAATAAAACCACCTATAACTGGCACAGCATATACCAGGGCTGCATAACTTCCTATTAATAAATTCCCACTGGTATCAGAAAAAAGATGGTATCTTGTCAGATAGAAAATCAATAGCGCTTTCATTCCATAAAACGAAAAGCGTTCCCACATTTCCGTAAAAAATAATATAAAAAGTGCCCTTGGATGTCCGAAAAAATCTTTTTTATTCGATGAGTCGTTTGTCATAAAGTGGTGTTATAAATTTTCTTTGATAAAGTTAGTCATTTTAGCATACAATTGAATTCTGGTTTTTATTCTGATAGATTTGAGAATCAAATTGTTTCTTTGCTTGGAGAATTGCTATCCCCTAAATTTTCTTTAATAAAATTCGTCATTTTAGTATACAATTGAATTCTTGTATTTCCACCTCTAATACTGTGATCTTTATCGGGATAAATCTGCGAATCAAATTGTTTATTGGCTTGAATCAAGGCTTCCATCATTTGCATCGAATTCTGCACATGCACATTATCATCTCCGGAACCGTGAATCAAAAGAAATTTTCCTTTCAGTTTATCCACGTGGTTTATTGGTGAATTCTCATCATAACCCCTTGGATTTTCCTGAGGTGTTTGCATGTATCTTTCCGTATAAATGCTATCGTAAAATCTCCAATTCGTTACCGGAGCAACAGCAATGGCCATTTTGAAAACATCGTTTCCTTTCAAAATACAATTTGAAGCCATAAATCCTCCAAAACTCCATCCCCAAATTCCAATTCTTGCTTTATCTACAAATGCATAATTCCCAATGACCTTAGCTGCATCAATTTGATCTTCCACTTCATATTTTCCTAATTCTTTTTGAGTGCATTTTTTAAAATCTGCACCTTTATAACCGGTTCCACGTCCGTCAACACAAGCTACGATGTATCCTTGTTGCGCTAACATCATAAACCAATACTCATTAGAACTACCCCATTGATTTACTGCCTGTTGTGATCCAGGTCCTGAATATTGAACCATAAAAACAGGATATTTTTTTGAAGCATCAAAATCTTTTGGTTTCATGATCCAAGCATTTAGTTCATTCCCTTTTTCCGTTTTTAAAACAAAGAATTCTTTAGCGGGTAAGTTATATGCTTTTAATTTTGAAGCTAACGCTTCGTTATTCTCGATAACCTTTACCTGTTTTCCTGTTTTAGCATCATTCAATGTATAAGTAGTAGGTTGCAATGCGCTTGAAAACGTGTTAATATAGTATTGAAAATTTGGACTAAAAGTAGCTGCACTTGTCCCTACATTTTTAGACAATCGCACTTTGTTTTTTCCGTCAAGACCTATTCTATAAACATCTCTATTAATCGATCCATTCTCTACTGATTGGTAAAAAACAGTATTCGTTTTCTCATCAAAACCATTGTAATTGGTTACTTCCCATTTGCCCTTGGTCACTTGATTTTTCAATTTCCCCATTTTGTTATACACATAAATATGGTTAAAACCGTCTTTCTCGCTAGTCCAAATAAAACTATTGTCTTTCAAAAAAGTCAAATTATCAGTCACATCTACATAGGCTTTGTCTTTTTCATTCAACACCACTTTTGTTGCCCCTGAATTTCCATCGATAAATAATAAATCTAAATTATCTTGATGACGATTCAATACCTGCGCAGATAAAACATTGACATCGTTCGTCCATTTCATTCGGGCAATGTAAAAATCATTGTAGTTCCCCAGATTTATGTTTTTAGTTGCATTGGTATTGGCATCATAAATATGTAGAGAAACTGCAGCATTCTTTTCACCTGCTTTTGGATATTTGAAGGTTTGAATTGTAGGATATAAATCCTTTCCAAACATAGACATGGAAAATTCTGGAACCTGACTTTCGTCAAAACGAATATAGGCCACTTTTTTACTGTCGGCACTCCAGTCGAATGCTCTTACAAAAGCAAATTCTTCTTCATAAACCCAATCTGTAATTCCATTGATGATGTTATTTTTCTTACCGTCAGTAGTAATAGGAGTCGATTTGTTTGAAGCCAAATCATATATATAAAGATTATTCTCTCTGGCGTATACTATCTTTTTCCCATCTGGAGAAAAGGTAGGCTCCTGAACCTGAAAATCGAACAACTTAGTTAATTGTTTCGTTCCAATATTGTACAAATAATAATCTGCAGTAAAAGAATGACGGAAAATCTTATTGGTATTACAAGCTAACAAAATCATTTTTTCAGAAGCGTCAAACGTATAGCTATCAATCACAGGTAATTCCTTATGATCTTTTGTATCGATTAAAACCGCAATTTTTTTCAACGTTGCAAAATCATACAAATCAATTTGTGCACTTCTTGAAGTCTGGTCAGAATTCAATACAGTGTATTGATTGGTATTTTCCATGGACTGTAATTCATCCATTCCTTTAGCAGTAAAAGCACCATTAAAGATTTCATCAATTGTGATTTTTTGTTGACCAAAAACAGTAAAACACAAGAATAAAAGTAAGGCTGTAATTTTGTTCGAATTCATATATAGATACTATTAAATTTTGGAAATATGTTATACGCCATGAGGCGTTATTTTCATTCGATATTGTTATTTTTAATCATGGCTATTTCATGATATTGATTTAAATATAAAAACCGTCAATTTTAGTGAAAAATTTACAATAATTTCACATTTGATGTGTTAAATGTTAAAAACAATATTAAACACACCCATTTATTGAGGATAATATGATAGTAAACAAAACGGCTAAAAGCGTATCTTTGCCAGTATACATACTATAATCTATTGAGAATGAATAACGCCGTAGCCGGATTTTCTAAATTATCCAAAGAAGAAAAAATAAATTGGATTGCCAAAGAATACTTTTCAAATCCCTCTGAAGCAATAGCATTACTTAAAAACTATTGGAATACAGATGAAAAAATACAGAAATTACACGATGAATTCATAGAAAATACGATAACCAACTTCTACATTCCGCTTGGAGTTGCTCCAAATTTTCTAATTAATGACAAATACAGTGCCATTCCAATGGCTATTGAAGAAAGTTCCGTGGTTGCCGCTGCCTCAAAAACAGCTAAATTTTGGTCCACTCGAGGTGGGTTTAAAGCCACTGTTATCAATACAGAAAAAATTGGCCAGGTTCATTTTATTTACAAGGGCGACATTTCAAAACTGGAATTATTCTTTATTCAAACCAAAGCAAAGTTTTTTTCAGAAACAGAATCCATTACAAAAAACATGCAAAAACGGGGCGGTGGAATTCTCGATATTGTCCTGAAAGACAAAACTAATTTATTGCCCAATTACTTTCAGCTCCATGCAACATTTGAAACCAAAGACAGCATGGGCGCAAATTTCATCAATTCGTGTTTAGAGCAATTTGCCAAAACATTAAGAGAAGAAGCATTGGTATACGAATTATTCTCTGTAACAGAGAAAAACATCCAAATAGTAATGAGCATTCTCTCGAATTATGTTCCTAATTGTCTCGTAAGAGCTGAGGTTTCATGCCCTGTTGAAGAATTAAAAGAAAAACACATTCCAAATCCGCAAGAATTTGCAGAACGGTTCGTTCAAGCAGTTCAGATTGCCGAAGTGGAACCGTATCGCGCCGTAACACACAACAAAGGAATTATGAACGGAATCGATGCCGTTGTACTGGCTACAGGCAATGATTTTCGTGCGGTAGAAGCTGGCATTCACGCCTATGCTTCAAGGAATGGTCACTATTCCAGCTTATCACATGCCAAAATAGAGAACGGTATTTTTACTTTTTGGTTAGAAATTCCTTTGGCATTAGGCACCGTTGGCGGATTGACTTCTTTGCATCCATTAGTAAAATTATCATTAGAAATGCTTGAAAATCCATCCGCAAAAGAATTAATGCAAGTCGTTGCCGTAGCAGGTTTAGCACAAAATTTTGCCGCTTTGCGCTCCTTGACAACTACTGGAATTCAGGAAGGACATATGAAAATGCATTTAAACAATATCATCAATCAGTTTGAAGCCAATGATGATGAACGGATTTTGGTACATAAATATTTCAAGAAAAATACTATTTCACATAGTGCAGTTGTTGACTTTATTGAAAATTTAAGAAAATAATATAGTGTAACCCGGAACGTAGTCGAAGGGAGAAACTATTCCCGCTATACGTTGCAAATGAAATTCACTGAACTCAAATTAAAATAAAAGTATAGTGAAGTAATCATTTTTTCGGTAAAAACCTTAAAAAGGGATTTCCACTTCAAACGAAGTTCACTGAACTCCGATTAAAATAGAAATTAAGTGAAGTAATCGGGGCTAAAAAAAATACATGAAACAAACATTTTACAGTAACGGAAAACTTTTAATTACAGGAGAATATCTTGTTTTAGATGGTGCAAAAGCTTTTGCATTACCAACAAAATTGGGACAAAACCTGATCATAGAAAAAGGACCCAAAAAAGAAATCATTTGGAAAAGCTACGATGCCGACAAAAGCATTTGGTTTGAAGATAGCATTTCATTTTCGGATATTTTAAATGAAAGAAATTCAGAGAGCGAATCAGTTAAATCTACACTTATAGCTATTTTACACGAAGCTTTTATATTAAATCCTGATTTCATTACTCTTTCCGAAGGATACGCAATCACCACTGAACTTGGATTTCCTAAAAGCTGGGGTTTAGGCACCTCGTCGACTTTGATAAACAACATTGCACAGTGGTTACAAATCGACGCCTTTACGCTGCTTAAAAACAGTTTTGGAGGAAGCGGTTATGATATTGCCTGTGCTCAAAATGATACTCCTATTTTATATCATTTAGAACAAGGAAAACCTATTGTTGAAAAAGTAATCTTCAACCCAATATTTACAGAAAACATCTATTTTGTATATCTCAATAAAAAGCAAAGCAGCAAGAATGCAATCGCTTCGTACAACATCAATAAAAAAAATAATCTGGCCAGAACCATTGTTTTAAATGACAAAACAACTTTTGAAGTTTTAAAAGCAACTACCCTTAAATCATTTGCTTTAGCGATTGAAAAACACGAAGCTGAAATGAGTATTATTCTGGAAATGCAAACCGTTAAAGAATCTTTATTTCCAGATTTTAATGGTGTTGTCAAAAGCCTTGGCGCTTGGGGAGGCGATTTTGTTATGGCCATAACAACCGAAAATCCAAACGAATATTTTGCTTCAAAAGGATTTGGAACAATTATTCCTTATGGCGAAATGATTTTATCTTAATTCTACAATTAGATTTTTATCTTAAATTCTGCTAAAGCTTCAAACAAAAACTGTACTAAAAATAAAATCCCGATACATTCTGAATGTATCGGGATTTTTTATTTTGAAAAATTAATTACTTCGAGAAGATTAGTAATTGAATTGTTTTCTGTTGTCTTCAATTTTAGCATTCCCTTTCAATGCAGGAATAACTCTATTTACATCTGAAGCGCTTTGTTCTTTTAATTTAGCTACGTAAGCCTCATGACTTTTCAAAGCTGGAGCTTTTACTCTGCTTAGGTTTTTCACAACATACACACCTGTGTTTCCTTCAATTGGAGCTGACAATTTGTTCGATGCCAATGCAAATGCATTTCCAACAACTTTAGGCTCTTGACCTGCACCAACTAACATTGGGTTTTCCATTGTAACGGCAGTTGCTTGTTGTACCGCTGAACCAGTAGCTTTTGCAATTGCTTCTAATGAAGTTCCTGTCATTTTAGCTTTTATCAATTCCGCTTTTTTCTTGTTTTTAAGAATTGGCTCCACATAAGGTCTTGCTAAAGTAATTGACATTAATCCAGATTCATCAATGATTTTAACTTTTGCAATTACGTGTCCTATATTAGCCAGTTCAAATCTTTTTACAGCACCTACTTTAGTATCATCTTCAAATGCCCATCTCACTATTGTTCTTTGGTTTCCTAAAGGGCCGACAGTTTCATCCATCGCTTTTACAGTAACTGGAGCAGCTATTGTAAGCTTCATGTCTTTTGCCACTTTTGCAAAATCTTTATCAGCAGCGTCCATTTCAAATTTAGTCGCTTGGGTGAAAACTTTATCTGAAGTAGCTTCTGAAGCTTCAATTTTTTGAGCTACGGTAGCCAAACGAATTCCGTCTTGTTTATCTGTAATTTTGATAATATGAAATCCAAAAGGTGTTTCTACCAATCCAACTGTACCAATTCCATTATTGAAAACGAAATCGTTAAAAGGTTTTACCATTTGGTTTGGACCAAAATAACCTAAATCACCACCTTGTTGTGCTGATGAGTCATCAGAACTGGTGAAAGCCAACATTAAGAAACTGTCTGGATTTGCATTAACCTGAGCTAATACAGCTTCTGCTTTTGCTTTAGCTTCCTCTTTTGTTCTTCTTTCTTTTTGATTAGGAACTTGTGTTCCTTCATAACTAATCAATATGTGACTTGCTTTAGCATTCACACCAGATTTCATGCCCATAGATCTTGAAAGACAATAGTATTGTCCAAATTTATACGGCCCATAAACTTCACCTGGAGCAAGATTAAACAATTTATCTGCATCTACAGCTGGCAAATCTTTTTTAGCAATGTAAGTTGAATCATAAGGAACATCTGAATTTGAATTTACAAATTCAATTGTATTTGCAGTTGTTCTAAATCCTGGCAAAGTATCGTTTTTACCAGTAGCCTGATTGTAAACCACACTTCCGTTTAACAATCCGTTAATTTTAGATTTAACTTCATTTTCATCTTCTGTTGAAGCTTTATCTTCGATTAAAACATATTCTACTTCACGAGATTCGTCTGCTTTGTATTTTTTTTCATTTTTCTTCATGAAATCTACAATCTCAGCATCAGTAACTTTTACATCACTGTCTTTAATAGTAGAATATAAACCCGCTACGTAAGCAAAATTTACTTTGTTTGCTTCCATTTCATATTTAAACTTCCCTTCGCTTTCAGTTGTATATACACCTGATTTGATCAAAGTATTATAAATTTGAAATTTAGCATTCAACTCAGCGTCTTTCTCTCTGTCTTTCAAGTATTGTGCTTGAGCTGGATTTGATTTGAAATATTCTTTGAATTTTGCAATGTCAAACATACCTGCTGCATTCAAAAACAATGGGTTTTTACCAATGTTTTGATCTGCTTTTAAAACTTCTAAAATATGTTTTTCACCTACTCTCAATCCTAATTTATCAAATTCAGATGTCAGTAAAGCGATAGAAACTTCTTGGTCCCAAACTCTGTTAGCCGCAGCTGTTGAAGTAATTCCTTCACCGCTTTTTTCAACATTGCTCACTTTTATTCTAAAATCTTCAAATGAGATATCTTTTCCGTTGATGCTTCCTACATCTTTTGTATTTTGACCAAGGCCACCTTTACCTATAAGATCTTGGATAATAAAAGCAAATAATGCGATTGCAATAGCTGCTATTAATAAGGCGGAACGTTGTCTAATTTTTGCTAAAACTGCCATTTTTATTGTTGTTAATTTTATATTCAGTTTGCGAAAATACAATTATCTAATTAATAATTATAGTAGTAGCGTTTTATTTTGCAAGAAATTTTAATTTTCTAAAAAAAATCACTCTCCTAGGGACATTTTGACTAATTCTATTTTCTTATTTGTGGCTTCTTCAATTATAAAATGAAAGTTTCCTATGGTGATTACGTCCCCTTTTTGAGGAATGTCTTTGGTATAATCAACAATAAAACCCCCAAGTGTACCGTAAGAATCACTTTCAGGAATATCAAGCTTATACGTTTGGTTTAAATACTCCACATCAAGTCGAGTGGAAAAAATATAGGTATCGTCTCCCAGTTCATTTTCGATTAGTTCTTCTTCGGAATCATGCTCATCCTCTATTTCACCAAAAAGCTCTTCTACAATATCTTCAATCGTAATAATTCCGGAAGTTCCACCATATTCATCCAGAACAACCGCCACGCTTTTTCGCTTTTTAGTAAGCAAATTCATTGCATCTTTAATGTAAATTGTTTCAGGAACAAATTCGACAGAAATTACAATTTCTTTGATGCTATTCGGTTTTTTAAACAAATCGAATGAATGCACATAACCTACAATATCATCCAGTGAATTTTGATACACTACAATTTTAGAATAACCCGTTTCGATAAACAATTTATTCAGCTCTTCTATCGAATCATATAAATCAATTGCCGCGATTTCAGTCCTTGGACTCATAACATCTCTTGCCTTTACCCCTGAAAATTCCAATGCATTTTGAAACATTAATATTTCAGAATCGACTTCTTCATTATCTTCAACGGTACTCATCTGTTCTGTAATATAATTTCCAAGTTCTACTTTACTGAAATAAAGCGGCACTTGATCTCCTTCTGTTTTGAAGAATTTTTTTAAAACAAAATCTGAAACCCAGATAAAAAAAGTAGAGACAAAATAAAACAATATATAAAAACCATATGCCGGAATGGCAAAAACCTTTATTAACGTATTGGCATAGATTTGAAAGAATACTTTAGGCAAAAACTCTGCAGTAATCAAAACTACCAGTGTAGCAATAAGTATTTGGATAAAAAAGTTCAATAAACTTGAAAAATGATATCCTAAGACATCAATCCAGCCCATCAATAATTCACCCATAAAAAAACCATAAACAACTAATGCTATATTGTTCCCAATAAGCATGGCAGCAATAAATTTAGACGGTTTTTCGGTAAGTTTTGTAAGTATTTTAGAAATGAAATTATCCTGTTTTTTTTCTATTTCAAGATAAATTTTATTGGAGGAAATGAAAGCAATCTCCATTCCTGAAAAAAAGGCACATAGTATTAGACACAATATGATAATACTAATTTCCATATGCTAGGATTTTTTATTTCGATCTTCAAATTTTTTAGCAAATTTCAATCTGAAGAAAAACATAAAAATTGCTAATCCTGCTATTATAAAACTCAACCAAGGTGTTGCTTCAGTTGCATTTAATTTTGTAACTCCATCATATATAAAGTAAGCTCCAAAAACAAGATAAATGTAAGGTGTGTATTTTAAGTAATTCATGCTATAGTTTTATAAAATTAGTCGGCTGTTTGAATTTCGCCAGTTATTCTTTGTGAATTAATCACTTTGAAATCTTTACTAAAATCGATTCCTTGTCCGTTTGATGCTCCTTTAAGATCCGTAAATTTAAACTTTTTTTCAGTAAAAAACCATTCGTTTTTTTGGTCGTAATACAATTGTTCCGTTTCCAGCGTTTGACCGTTTTCCGATTTAATTTTCACCTTCCCCTGTAAATCAATAATACTTGTCTTTGTGTATGAAACCGCATAATTTGAGGTTATAAATGTTTTTTTCGCTTTATTATCATACAACGTAACATCAATTCCTTTTGGAAATTCGGTAAACGAAAAATCTACACTAGAAAAATCCAACATTTTAGGGCTCACTAAAATAGCTTTAATCAATCCCGAATCCGTATATTTCAAATTCACATTATCAGCATCACCACTGGGAACAAACTCTGAAAAGTTTATTTTTTGCACCTCTTTAAAATTACTTTCACACCCAAAAAACAGAGTCACAGCAAAAGCTGTGACTACTGGGAAAATTATATGTTTTTTTAGTAAAGGCATACGCTGTACTTGCAAAAGCAATTTGATTATATTTACTCTTTTCGAGTTTTAGTTGAATTTTCGTTTTTCAAACCATTTGTCATTAAGAGAAAAACTTACACTAAAATTAGCATAATTCTCTTGAATAAGATTTGCATTTGTGGTTCCTTTTTTTCCTAATTCGAAACCGAAATTCACATTTGAAAAAGTACCAGTTATAGGAAGTCCTACACCAAGTGTTAATCCCATATCATTTATAGATTCAGAATTAATCATCAACCCTGTTTTTTCATATTTAATACCCCCTCTGTAAACAATTCTTTTAGCATAATTTGAAAAAGAATTATAATTAGGAATGTAATATCCCCCTAAACTAACGCTGCCATATCTTCCATAACCTACGTTACTTGCCTGATTATAAGTATTTCCCTGACCTGAATTTTTTTGATAAGAAATCTTTCCACCAACAAGCCATTTTTTCGATTCTCCAATTCCAGCACCAAACGATATTCTACTTGGTAATTTTATGTCCTTTTCTATTTTTTGATCAGGAAGTGCATCTACAGTAACCACATCAAATCCTGAACTATAAATTACAGTCGCTATATTTCTAATATTCTGAGATGTCAAAGTCCCTTCTAAAGTATAATTTAAACTAGAATATAACGATAATTTTTTGCTTATTTTAGTTTGATACATTGCTCCAATATTAAAATTCACACCAGATAAATCTGCCGAATTCAATTCACGAGTACCTATTGGAACATTGGTAATAAACTCTAAACTATTCGTTTCAATTTTACCAAAATTATAATGCGCATCTGCACCAATGCTAAAATTAGGGGCTATTTTATAACCAACTCCGAAAAAAACTTTATTCAAACCACCGGTACCGGCTAAACGTTTGCTTGTTTCACCATCTTGATCAGACAACGACTCAATTTTATACCCTACGGAAGAATAAGGAATCAATCCAAAACCTACTCCAAATTTCCCTAAAGGCAAACCAACAGCCAAATAATCTAAAGTTGTTCTGCGCGTACTCGCTGATCCAGTATTACTTTTCAAGTTTTTTGTTCCATAAGTCCCACCCAAAGAAAAAGTAGTTAATTTTAGATTTGCATAACTGGCTGGATTTTCTAAATTAATATGAATACTGTCTTGTTCGACTGCTACACCTGCCATAGAACGATTCTCAAGCGCCCCTTTGAATCTTATATCACCAATTCCATAGAAAGAGTATGGTGATGAAGTTCCTTCCTGTGCAAAGGATACAAGTGACAAAAGCAAACAGGCGCTTACTATAAGTTTTTTAATCATTTTTGATTTTTATATTGAAATGTTTGACTCAAACTTTCTAAAAGAAAATTTGAATTGGCAAATATGGTATTTTTTAATCGTTTAGCCAAAAAATCTGTGTCTCCGCCCGTTAAAATTATTATAAAATTTGAATACCGTGCGCTATATTCATCGATGAAACCGTCAATCTCATAGACTAATCCATTGACTACACCGGAATGAATCGACTCCGAAGTTGATTTACCAATTAAATCTTTCGGATTTTCTAATGTTAATAAAGGCAATTTTGCGGTATAATTATGCAATGACTCATAACGCAGTCGCAGTCCCGGTGTTATGGCGCCTCCAAGATAATTATTGTTTTCATCTATAAAATCAAAGGTAACACAAGTTCCTGCATCAATAACCAATCGGTTCTGATTAGGAAACTGAAGCGTTGCTCCTGCAGCAAGAACCATTCTGTCGATTCCTAAAGTTTTAGGAGTAGCATAGTAATTAATAAAAGGAAAAGGATCTTCATGGGATATAAAATGAACTTTTAAATCATTTTCAAACTCCAAAAACGATTGTTTTTCGACATCTCCAACCGACGAAACGACCAAATCAGTTACTTTTTTAAAATTTTTTAAAATATTTTGAATATTTTTTTGCAGTTCATTTTTAACAAACACAAAATTTTCCACGAGCATATTACCCTCAAAGACAGCGGCTTTAATTCTTGTATTTCCGACATCAACAGCTAGAATCATATTTTATTTTTTGATGCTGCGAAGATACGAATTGATTTTTTTTTAAAATTGTTTTGGATAAACTAAAAATCATCCTATATTTGCACCCGCAATAGCGAGGTACCTTAGCTCAGATGGTAGAGCAATGGACTGAAAATCCATGTGTCCCTGGTTCGATCCCTGGAGGTACCACAAAACCCGAATAAAAATATTCGGGTTTTTTGTTTTTATACGTTTCTCAAATCCACACCACTTTTGGATTAATCCAAATCAGATTTACTCCTTCAAAAGATAAGTTACCCACCTCTTTTATCTGACGAAGTCCTATTTCAAGACATCAACCTCATTTTTACAAAACGCCTTTATTTTGTTAAACCCTTACCTATTCTTCAACAAAAATGAAGGGTTCGCAATTTTTTTTATATTTTTTTACGAAATCCAAATAATAATAATTGCTAATTTACTATATTTATGCAAAATTTATATACATGGAGATTTTAACCTGCCCAAAATGCCAAGGGAATCATATTACCAAAAGCGGCGTAATAAACAACAAACAAAGGTATTTATGCAAAAAATGCAACTACTTTTTTACCGTCAATAAAATTGGAAAAAAAATAGATGATTACTATGTTACCAAAGCATTGCAATTATATTTGGAAGGATTGAGTTATCGAGAAATTGAGCGTATTCTCGGGGTTTCTCATGTCACTGTCAGCAATTGGGTAAAGACATTTAACATTAAAAAAGCTTCTCATGCCAATTACCACCCTACCTATAAGATTTTTAATCATTTAGAGCTAGTAGAATATGTGAAAAACAAAGAATTACTTTCGGGAGCAGGCATGATAATAACGGAACTCGGAGACAAATTTATGCTTATAAAATGGGAACGGTTTAAAGATTAACTATACTACTTTACACATATATATATCTTAATTTTTTTTCACAATAAAATAATAGAATTTGGCACTTTATTAACCAACCATTTAATAACCAAAATTTTATTTATGAAAAAAATATTTTTTATAGCCGCAATACTCTTATTGTCACAAAAAGTTTTTTCACAAGGCTCCATCGATTATGGTAGCGGAATGAAATTCAATTTGAACGAGGATGGTTCAAAATACATGCGATTTATAGCATGGAACCAAATATGGTTTCGTTCCAGCCAAATGAATCCCGGAACAATGATTGGAAATGAAGCGGCCACAACTGGAACCGACATTGGAAACAGACGTTTGCGTTTTCTTGCGTACTCTCAATTATCCAAAAGATACATGATTGTGACGCACTTTGGTATCAACAATCAAACATTTATTAATGGTGGCGCAGCAGGAACTTATGGAACTGGCGGTTACGGTGCCGGAAAAAAACCAGGTCTGTTTTTTCACGATGCGTGGAATGAATACGCATTAGTTTTACCTGAAAAAGACAAAAAGTTCAGTTTATCTCTTGGTGGCGGATTGCATTATTACATGGGATTATCAAGAGCAACAATGGTCTCTACATTGAACTTTTTAACAATTGACGCACCTATATTTAACTGGCCATTAATTGAAAATTCAGATCAGTTTGCCAGACAAATGGGTTTATTTGCTAAAGGTAAATATGGTAAATTAGAATACCGTTTGAGTTACAACAAACCATACGCTACAAACTTAGCACCTGTTGATGTAACTACAGCTGATAACGCAGCAGCAGTTGACAACAGCGGAAATACAAAATGGTCAAAAGCAGGTTATTTTGAATATCAATTTTTAGATCAGGAAGCTAATTTACTCCCATATAAAGTAGGAAGCTATTTAGGAACAAAAAAAGTATTCAATATTGGTGCTGGTTTTTATACTGCGCCTGATGCTACCAGAACTTCGGTTAACAGCACTATTAACAAACACAACATCAATCTTTTTGCAGCGGATGTTTTCCTTGATTTACCTGTTGGAAAAAAAGAAAACAAAATGGCCGTAACTGGATACAGTGTTTTCTATGATTATGATTTTGGTCCAAACTATTTACGTAATGTCGCCATTATGAATATTGGTTCTGCTGACCCAAACTTCACAGGAAACAGAGCATTGGCTGGACCTGGAAATGCACAAGCTACAATTGGATCAGGAAATATTTGGTACACACAAGCCGGAATTTTATTGCCAAGTAAAGTAGATAAACCTAAAGTACGCGTTCAACCATTTGGAGCTTTTACCTATAAAAACTTTGACGCTTTAGATAAGTCCAGTACACAATTTGATCTTGGAACCAACTTTTTCTTAGATGGACAACACGCCAAAATCACAGCACAATATTCAACAAGACCTGTTTATACTATTCCATCCAATATATCTGGATCAAAAGGGGAATTCATAGTACAACTACAAATCTATCTATAAACTAATTTAAAAAGAAAAAAGAAATATGAGTAATAAATCAACAAAAGGAATTTGGAAAGTGATTTCCGCATCTTCAATGGGCACAATGATCGAATGGTATGATTTCTACATTTTTGGAAGTTTAGCCGTTGTAATTTCAACAAAATTTTTCCCCTCTGACAACCCTACAGCAGCCTTTTTATCTACATTGGCAACATTTGCCGCAGGATTTGTAGTTCGTCCGTTTGGAGCACTTTTCTTCGGAAGATTAGGTGATTTAATTGGTCGTAAATATACGTTCATGGTCACTTTGCTATTAATGGGTGGCGCAACATTCCTGATTGGCTGTATCCCGAGTTATGAAACTATTGGATTTATGGCTCCTTTATTAGTATTAATTCTTCGTTTACTTCAAGGTCTTGCTCTTGGTGGTGAATACGGCGGTGCCGCGACTTATGTGGCTGAGCATGCACCAGTAGGACAACGAGGTTATTGGACTTCTTGGATACAAACAACAGCCACTGTTGGATTATTCATCTCCTTAATGGTTATTTTAGCAACAAGAAACATTCTTACTCCAGAACAATTTGACGAATGGGGATGGAGAGTCCCATTTTGGGTTTCCATCATTATGGTATTCGTTTCTTATCTGATTAGAAAAAACATGGAAGAGTCTCCAGTTTTTGCTAAAGCTAAATCTGAAGGAAAAACAAGCACCAATCCATTGAAAGAGAGTTTTGGAAATCGTTATAACTTGAAATTTGTATTATTGGCTTTATTTGGAGCTACTATGGGACAAGGGGTTGTTTGGTATACGGGTCAATTTTACGCGATGAGTTTTTTAAAAACTGTGATGGCTATTGACTCTTCACAGGTGGATACCTTATTGGGAATTGCATTAATACTTGGAACACCATTTTTCATTGTATTTGGTTGGTTAAGTGACAAAGTGGGAAGAAAATACATTATGATGGGCGGAATGTTATGCGCTATTTTACTTTACAGACCTATTTACAAAAGCATGTACGAGACTACTTCTGTAAAAAACAAAACCGAAGTTGTAGAAAAATCTACTATACTAGCTGAATTGAAAGAGAACAAAAAACAAATCATGGATTCTATCTATACCACAAATAAAGAGTATGCGGATGGAACCACTTTGCTGGAAGTAAAAACCGTATCTTTAGAAAACGGAAATGCAATGATTGTTGATGGAAAAGCAAAAGTAGAAACTAAAACAACAATTAAAATCAACTCTAGTGATCAATGGTCTTTAATCTTTTTAGTGTTCATTCAAGTTATATTTGTTACAATGGTTTATGGTCCAATTGCGGCTTTCCTTGTAGAAATGTTCCCTGTAAAAATTAGATACACTTCCATGTCATTACCATACCACGTAGGAAACGGAATTTTTGGAGGATTGCTTCCTGCCATATCAACCTATTTCGTGACCAACGCTAAAGATGCTGGCCAGTCCGAATTTTATCTCGAAGGACTTTGGTATCCTATAGTTATTGCTTCAGTCTCCTTTGTAGTTGGAATGATTTACATAAAAAACAAAGATAAAAATACTCACATTTAAAAATATAGCCATGAATCAGATAAAAAGAGTTTTAGGATTAGTTTGGATAGCATTAGCAGTTGCTGCAGCCTATTTTTGCATCTTCACTTTTGGATTACCAAAATTTATGTCAGGGAAACAAGAGGATTTAGTATTCGGAATTATCATCCTTTTTATACTTACACCCCTAATAGTTTTAGGATTAGGCGCATTTGGGTATTTTTCCTTAATGGGTGACTATGATGAAAAAAATTAATATTTAAATCCATTTTTGCAATATACAGTCTCTACATTTATTTGTAGAGATTGCTTATTTTTATTACAATGAAAAAGAGACATGAACAAAAGTTGGTTATTCTTTCAATGCTAATGCTATTAGCGTTGAACATTCCGCTTTTGCTGTTATTTGATAGTTCAAAACCCCTTTTTGGATTTCCAATTATATACATCTATATTTTTTCGGCATGGTTCTTTTCAATTGCTATCACTTACCTAATCATAAAAAGATATTATGAATAGTGTAGGACTTTTATTGATTTTAGCACTCTATGTATTAATTCTTTTTTACATAGCGTATTGGGCAGAAAAAAGGAGTCATTCAAAATGGACGAATAATCCGTATATCTATTCCTTTTCATTGGCGGTTTATTGCACCGCTTGGACGTATTACGGCAGTATAGGCCTTGCGGCAAATTCAGGTTTAAGCTACATCCCTATTTATTTAGGTCCAATAATAATTGTTCCGACCTGGATGATTATCCTCAAGAGGATTATCCGAATTTCGAGAGTAAACAAAATATCCAGTATCGCTGATTTTATTTCTTTACGATATGGGAACAGCAGATTTCTAGGTGCATTAGTGACCATGATTTGTGTTTTTGGGATTGTACCCTATATTTCTTTACAGCTAAAATCGATTTCAGATACCTTTCATATTGTTAGCAAAACCCAATCGAGTGATAATATTTTCACGGACACCACAACTTATGTTTGTATCGCTCTGGCATTATTTGCCTCTTATTACGGGACGCGGTATGTAGATGCTTCCGAAAAAAGACGCGGTATTGTAACCGCTGTGGCAATGGAATCTATATTAAAATTAGTTTTCTTTTTAATCGTTGGTATTTATGTAACCTATTTTGTTTTTGACGGATTTGATGACATTTACCAAAAGGCTTCTGTCCTTGAAAATTTTGACAAGAAGAATTCAATAGGCGGCATTACTAATGGAATTAACTGGTTCTTTCTTTGCGTTTTATCAATGTTTGCTATTTTTCTGTTGCCAAGACAATTTCATACTGCCATTGTTGAAAACAATAAAGAAACACATATCCGAACAGCCATTTGGCTTTTTCCATTGTACTTATTACTTTTTAATATTTTTGTTTTCCCAATCGCTTGGGGAGGAAACATCCTTTTTGAAGGAAAAGGACTCAATTCAGACACTTATTCATTATTGATTCCTCAGTTTTTCAACAATAATTTATTGACCGTTTTAGTATTTCTTGGTGGATTTTCGGCCGCCATTTCGATGATTATCGTATCGTCAATCGCACTCGCAACCATGTTGAGTAATAACCTATTGATCCCTTATGGTTTCATTGGTCCCCTCCAAAATATTTCGCAAGAAAAGAATAGCAAACGAATTGTAAACAGCAGGAAAATAGGGATTTTTTCTCTTATTATTTTGGCGTATGCCATATACCGAATTTTCATTCTGGATTATTCTTTGGTTTCCATTGGATTAGTCTCTTTTGTAGTTATAGCCCAACTGGCTCCCTCCTTTTTTGGTGCTATATTTTGGAAAAGAGGATCTAAAAATGGTGCTATAGCGGGAATTATTCTTGGTTTTTTAATTTGTTTCTATACGCTTTTAATTCCCTATGCCATTGGAATTACAAAATCAACAAGTCTATTTATTCAGGAAGGACCTTGGGGAATTGAATTGCTAAAGCCTTTTCAACTTTTTGGATTGGATTATTTAGAGCCTATTCCGCATGCCGTTTTCTGGAGTTTATTATTTAATGTAATGAGTTATGCAGCCATCTCCGTAAGTTTCAGAGGAAATTACAGAGAACGCAATTATGCCGAAATGTTTGTGGATATTGACACATACATTACCAATCACGAAAATGCTTTTGTATGGAAAGGAACTGCATACATCTCAGACATTCAGAAAGTTTTACAGCGATTTCTTGGAGAAGAAAGAACAAAACGAGCGCTGACTATTTTCAATTTAAAATACAATATCGATAAAAACATCACTACTGCCGATGCACGATTTATAAAATTTGCCGAGAATTTATTGACGGGACATATTGGTACGGCTTCCGCCAAAATTTTAATATCTAGCGTAATCAAAGAAGACAAAATCAGCTTGCCCGAAGTGCTTCGAATTTTGGAGGAATCCAAAGAAAACATCATTATCAACAAAAAGCTGACGGACACTTCGAATGAATTAAAAAAAATATCCGAACAGCTAAAAAATGCCAATCAGGAATTAGTCAACAAAGACATTCAAAAAGACGAATTTCTGGACACCGTTACACATGAGTTAAGAACGCCAATTACTGCGATTCGTGCCGCAAGCGAAATCCTTCATGACGATGATGATATTCCGGAAGAGTTGAGAAAACAGTTTTTGCAAAATATCATTTCCGAATCAGATCGTTTGAATCGTCTGATTGACAAAATACTGGATTTAGAGAAATTCGAAACAGGAAAACAAAAAATTTATCTGTCTAAAAACAACATTTCAAAAACCATAAAAAAAACCTTGGATTCAGTCCAACAATTAATAAAAAACAAAAAAATAAGTATCGAATTTAATAACGCATCCAAAGAAATAAAAGCCTTTTATGATGAAGAACGAATCATTCAGGTGATTCATAATTTATTGTCGAATGCCATAAAATTCTGTTCCGAAACAAATGGAAAAATAACTATTTCCATTATTGAAAACAAAGATGTTGTGGAAGTCAGCATTCATAATAATGGCAAAGGGATTAAAGCAGAAGATTTTGAAGCCATTTTTGATAAATTCTATCAATCTAGAAATCAGAATGTAAAAAAACCAATTGGAAGTGGTTTGGGGCTCGCCATTTGCAAACAGATTATTGAACATCATAAGGGGAAAATTTGGGCCGAAAGCACCGAAGGAGCCGGAGCCACTTTTATTTTTACATTACCCAATTACAACACAACTGAAAATCGTTAAAGATGAAAAAAATTTTAATTGTAGATGACGAACCAAATATTGTTATGTCTCTGGAATACACATTCAAAAAGAACAATTTCGAAGTTTTTATAGCTCGTGACGGACAAGAAGCATTAGACATTCTGAAGAAACAACTTCCGGATGTAATTATTCTAGATGTCATGATGCCCATGGTTGACGGATTTGCCACATTGGAACAAATAAAAAAAGACGAGCGGTTACAGCATTGCAAAGTCATTTTTCTTTCGGCAAAAAACAAAGAAAAAGACATTGAAAAAGGACTTTCATTGGGTGCAAATTTATATGTGATCAAGCCCTTTTCATTAAAAAAATTAGTAGAACAAGTACAGGATTTAATTCAATAATTTAGAATTTCCAATATCATGAATTACAAAGATTTTTATACCAAAAGTATCAATCATCCCGAAGAATTTTGGGCAGAACAGGCCAATGCAATTGAGTGGTACAGTAAACCGGAAACGATTTTGTCGAAAGACGAAAATGGATATCCGCTTTGGTACAAAGATGGAGAATTGAACGTTTGTTATTTGGCATTAGACAAGCACATTCAAGATGGTTTTGGAGATCAAGTGACCTTAATTTATGATTCGCCAGTTACACAAACGGTAAAAAAATATACTTTTTCTGAAGTAAAAACCGAAGTGGCAAAACTCGCGGGAGGGATGCAATCATTAGGTTTAAAAAAAGGGGATACCGCAATTATTTATATGCCAATGATTCCGCAAGCTGCCTTTGCAATGTTGGCTTGTGCAAGGATTGGAGTGACACATTCTGTAGTTTTTGGAGGTTTTGCACCGCATGAACTCGCCATTCGAATTGATGATTGCAAACCCCGAGTGATTATAACTGCCTCTTCAGGAATCGAAATTGATCGCTTAATCGCATACAAACCATTAGTGGATGAAGCAATTGAACTGGCTTCACACAGACCCAAAAAAGTAATCGTTTTCAATAGAAAATTAGGTGCTAGAGTTCCGTTTAAAAAATATGATGTTGATTACGATGCTTTGGTTTACGGTTCTGAAGAAACCGCTTGTGTTCCTGTAAATACAACGCATCCACTATATATTCTTTACACATCAGGAACAACAGGAAAACCAAAAGGAGTTGTGAGAGATACGGGCGGTTGTGCCGTTGCGCTGAAATTCTCCATGACGCATATTTATAATGTAAAAGAAGATGAGGTTTTTTGGGCAGCATCGGATGTGGGCTGGGTTGTTGGACATAGTTTTATCGTTTATGGACCTTTAATTAATAGAAACGCCACGATTATTTTCGAAGGAAAACCAATCAGAACTCCTGATGCAAGTACGTTTTGGAGAATCATCGACGAGCATAAAGTAAATGCAATGTTCACGGCTCCTACAGCAATTCGTGCTATCAAAAAAGAAGATCCTGACGGCGATTTTATAAAACAATACGATTTGAGTTCGATGAAAACTCAATTTCTGGCGGGAGAACGTTGTGATGTCGCTACATTAGAATGGTATTTAGAACACATTCCCGTTCCTGCAATCGATCATTGGTGGCAAACAGAATCAGGCTGGCCAATGATTGCGAATATGATGGGCGTTGAACAGTTGCCTATAAAACCCGGTTCCGTAGGAAAAGCGGTTTGTGGGTATGACATTAAAAATTTTGGTGAAGACGGAACCGAATTAGGCCCAAATGAAGAAGGGTATGTAGTGCTAAAACTGCCTTTACCTCCCGGAACTTTGATTGATTTATGGAATGACAATCCCAGATTTAAAGCAGGTTATTTGGATAAATTCCCCGGGTATTATTTCTCTGGTGATGGTGGTTTTAAAGATGATGAAGATTATATTTTCATTACCGGTAGAGTTGACGATGTCATCAATGTTGCCGGACATCGTCTTTCTACAGCCGAAATGGAGGAAATTGTTGCCTCCCATCAATCGGTTGCTGAGTGCGCCGTTATTGGAATAAATGATGCTTTGAAAGGGCAAATTCCTTTGGCTTTGGTTGTAACCAAATTAAATGAGGATATAGAGCATTTCCAGTTGGAACAAGAAGTAATAAAATTAGTACGTCAAAAAATTGGCGCTGTAGCTTCCTTGAGAAATGTAGTAATTATAGAACGATTACCCAAAACACGTTCGGGTAAAACGCTCCGAAAACTAATGCGCAGCATTGCAGATGGTGACGATTTTCAAATTCCATCAACAATTGACGATGAAAACATTGTTGGCGAAATCACCGCGGTACTAAAGAAATATGAAATTGGCATTTATAATAAAAAACAAGAATAACTAAATTATCTAAAATATGAGTCGCTATAAAATTAACAATTTAGAAGAATACTTTAAAGAATATAAAAAATCAGTCCGTGAGCCTAGAAAATTCTGGGACAAAATTGCTTCCGAAAATTTCACTTGGTACCAACAATGGGACAAAGTTGTCGATTTTAATATGGCCGAAGCTGAAATAAAATGGTTTACTGAAGCTAAAGTAAATATGACTAAAAACTGTATTGACAGGCATCTTATCAAAAAAGGCGATAAGACCGCTATTATTTTTGAACCTAACGATCCAAAGGAAGAAGCGTTACATATTTCCTATAATGAATTACACCAACGTGTTTGCAAAATGGCAAATGTGTTGCGCGAACAAGGCATAAAAAAAGGAGATCGTGTTTGTATTTATTTACCAATGATTCCTGAATTGGCCATAACCACTTTGGCTTGTGCCAGAATTGGAGCCATCCATTCGGTTGTTTTTGCAGGATTTTCGGCCTCAGCTGTAGCCACCAGAATTAATGATAGCGATTGTAAAATGGTCATCACTTCAGATGGTGGTTATCGCGGTAACAAAACCATTGATTTAAAAGGAATCATTGACGAATCGTTAGCAAACTGTCCTGGTATTTCAAACGTTTTGGTAGTAAAAAGAACCAATACTTCCGTAAATATGAAAGCAGGTCGTGACCAATGGTTGCAACCCCTTTTAGAAGAAGCTTCTGATAATAATGTAGCTGAAATCATGGATGCTGAAGACCCATTATTTATCCTTTACACCTCTGGTTCTACCGGAAAACCAAAAGGAATGGTACATACCACTGCAGGTTATATGGTGTATACCGCCTATACTTTCAAGAATGTATTCAATTATGAAGAAAATGACGTTTTTTGGTGTACGGCTGATATTGGCTGGATTACCGGACATTCTTATATTCTTTATGGTCCATTATTGAATGGTGCGACAACAGTTATTTTTGAAGGCGTTCCCTCCTATCCTGATTTTAGTCGTTTTTGGGAAGTAATCGAAAAACACAAAGTAACACAATTCTATACCGCACCAACGGCTATTCGTGCTTTGGCAAAAGAAAGCTTAGCATATGTGCAAAAATATCCTTTAAAGTCTCTCAAAGTAATTGGCTCTGTAGGAGAACCCATCAACGAAGAAGCTTGGCACTGGTACAATGACCATGTTGGAGATAAAAGATGTCCGGTTGTGGATACTTGGTGGCAAACCGAAACAGGAGGAATTATGATTTCACCAATTGCTTTTGTGACCCCAACAAAACCAACCTATGCTTCTTTACCATTACCCGGAATTCAGCCCGTGCTGATGGATGAAAAACGCAATGAAATAGAAGGCAATCAAGTTACCGGAAGTTTATGTATTAAATTCCCTTGGCCTGGAATTGCCAGAACCATTTGGGGAGATCATCAACGATATAAAGACACTTACTTTTCTACCTTTCCAGGGAAATATTTCACTGGTGACGGTGCTTTGCGTGATGAAGTAGGGTATTACAGAATTACAGGTCGTGTAGATGATGTAGTTATTGTTTCTGGGCACAATCTAGGAACTGCACCTATAGAAGATGCGATTAATGAACATCCCGCAGTTGCTGAAAGTGCGATTGTAGGTTTCCCTCATGATATCAAAGGAAATGCCTTGTATGGCTTTGTAATACTGAAAGAAACTGGGGAATATCGTGATAGAGAAAATCTAACCAAAGAGATTAATCAACAAATTTCCAATCACATTGGACCAATAGCCAAGTTGGATAAAATTCAATTTGTTTCTGGTTTACCAAAAACCCGTTCCGGAAAAATCATGCGTAGAATTCTACGCAAAATAGCAGAAGGAGATTATTCGAATTTTGGAGACACCTCAACATTGTTGAATCCCGAAATTGTGGAAGAAATCAAAGACGGCAAAATTTAAATTTTAGTTTTTAGCTATAAAAAAGGCTGTCTTTCTTGGAGGCCACTGAAAAGTCTTTTTAAGAATATATTGTTAATAAAAAGGAGTAGAAATCAAAGTTTTCTGCTCCTTTTTTTCGTATTTTTAACTGTAACCATAAGGCCTTTTAGATGTTAGTTCAGCAACAAAAAATTCAGTTCAGTCCGTATTCTTCGTTATATGATTTAATTGTTCCCAAGGATAATATGCTAAGGAAAATCAATGAATTGATAGATTTTTCATTTATCTACGATGAGTTGCTAAATAAATACTGTACAAATAATGGTCGCACAGCAGAAAGTCCTGTGCGTATGTTCAAGTATTTGCTTCTGAAAACGATTTATACCGTTTCAGATGTTGATGTAGTGGAGCGTTCCCGTTTTGATATGTCCTTTAAGTATTTTTTGGAAATGGCACCAGAAGAAGATGTCATAAATTCTAGTTCGTTGACAAAATTTAGAAAACTCCGTTTGAAAGACACCGACTTACTAAATCTATTGATTGGTAAAACGGTATCTATAGCCGTTGAAAAGGGCATCATACGCTCCAAGTCTATTATAGTTGATGCCACACATACTTTATCGAGATCAAATCCATTTTCGGCAATTGAAGTATTGCGTGAACGTTCCAAACTACTACGAAAAACGGTTTATTTATTTGATGACCAATGGAAAGAACGCATGCCAGAGAAGAACAACACCAATGAATTGGAAAAGGAATTGGCCTATTGTAAAGAGTTGGAGAAACGGCTAGAAAAAGAACAATCTTTATGTTCCATACCTGCCGTGAAAGAAAAATTAAACTTGCTAAAAGAAACGATAGAAGACACTCAGGAAAATTTTACGTTATCAAAAGATACAGATGCTAAAACGGGTCATAAATCCGCTGATAGTTCCTTCTTTGGATATAAGACTCATTTAGCAATGACTGAAGAACGTATCATTACAGCAGCTGTAGTAACATCAGGAGAAAAAGGAGATGGACCAGAATTACCTAAACTTTTAGAAA
This sequence comes from Flavobacterium sp. ZB4R12, assembly GCF_048276375.1. Lineage (NCBI taxonomy): Bacteria > Pseudomonadati > Bacteroidota > Flavobacteriia > Flavobacteriales > Flavobacteriaceae > Flavobacterium > Flavobacterium sp. ZB4R12. The sequence continues at coordinate 124,868 of NZ_JBLNKS010000009.1, forward strand.
TTAGTCAAGAAAATGGAATTGATGTAGATACAATTATTGGCGATGCAGCCTATTCAGGGAAAGAAAATCTTAAACTCACAAGTGAGCAAAACATTAAAGTAGTAGCGCGTCTAAATCCTTCCATAACACAAGGATTTAGAAAAGACGAAGATAAATTTGATTACAATAAAGATGCCGATATGTTTGTTTGTCCTGCAGGTCATATGGCTATACGAAAGGCTCTTCAGGGTAAAAAAAACATTGGAACGAATCAAGTACAAACCTACTATTTTGATGTCGAAAAATGCAAGTCTTGTCCTTTAAAAGAGGGTTGTTATAAAGACGGAGCCAAGACAAAAACATATTCTGTATCGATAAAATCAGACTTACACCAAGAACAAATCAGCTTTCAAGACACTGACTATTGCAAAGAAAAAGCAAAACACCGATACAAAATAGAAGCGAAAAACAGTGAATTAAAAAATGTACATGGTTATGATAGAGCAATATCGTATGGCATTACCAATATGCAAATGCAAGGAGCAATAGCAATTTTTGCAGTCAACTTAAAAAGAATACTGAAATTAATGTAGGAAATGCAAGCTACACGCGCATTATGCAAAATGAACCTCTATCAGTCAAAAATCGGCTGACACAACCTACAATAAAAAACAGTTACAAAAAGAAAAACGCTTGTAAGGGATGTTTAAAAATCCTGTTACAAGCGTTTTTTTATTGTCTAAAAAACGACGCTAATCAAAATAAGCGATGTTTTTCAGTGGCCTCCTTTCTTGACAGCCTTTTTCCCTTACTAAATGTTTTATTTTTTCACAAACTTCATCACTTTTACCGGATTGTTTTCGTTATGCACTTTCACGAGATAGATCTGAAGGCGTACAGTTGTTCTTTAAGTACTTTTTTAACAAAGTCAAAGCTAAAAAAATTCTCAATTTGTTTTAAACTTCCATGTTTGACCTATCGTTTCTCCTCCTTTATCATCTTTAACTACGACTTTCCAATAATATTCTTTTGAAGCAGCTAATGGTACGTCTAGAGTATTGGTTACCAAGTTTTCACTTACTTTTGATATAGGCGGATTGTCTGTCCCAAAATACACATCAAAAACAAGGGTATCATTTACATCAACATCACTTGCATTCCATTTCAATGTTGCTGTTGCTGTATTTAATACGGCGTTTAAAACAGGCTGCACAAGTTCTGGAGAAAAAGGCAAATGATTTACTACTGCTTCTCCTTGTGTATAAAAATTGTATATGGAGGAATAATCACTTGATAAATTTTCATTATCCGTTGCTTTAACTCTCCAATAGTAAGCTACACCCTTCTCTAATGAGATATTTTGAGAGTTAGCGGGGCCTTCCAATGTCTTTACAATTTGCAAAAATTGATTGTCTTTTGCTATTTGGGTTTGATAGGTTATGGGATCATTATTAGAATCTGTAGACACATTCCATTGAAAACTAACCAAATTATCTACACATAATTTATTATTTGCCGGAGCAACTAATGTTGGTACTGTGGGCGCTTCGTTTTTAGGCGTAGGCACTGGATCATCGCCTCCTCCACAAGAAATTGACAAAAACCCAATGACAGCTACATATATAAACTTTTTCATTTTCATTTTTATTTTTTTATGATTTTCAGATATACAGGGGTGTCCAAATAGACTTTTGCAATATAAATTCCTGCAGATTCGTTTTCCAAGTTTAGCTGAACTTTTCCGTTTACAACAGAATAGGTTCCTCTTGAAATTAATTGAGAGCTTAAGGTGTACAAATCTATAACAACTTCTTTTCTGGAGATAGGCAATGTGATTTCAAATCTTCCGGCTGTAGGATTTGGATAGGATGAAACGAACCCTATTAAATCATCTATTCCTTTTGAATAAATTCCCTCACATGGTTTAGCTGTTTTTACTTCCAACAAATCCCCTTTTTTAATCTCTACTGAAAAAGTGGGAGAAGGGGTTTCAAATTGCGCATTCCCATTTACAAAAATTTTATAGGGGGCCGTACCTTCAACTATTTCAACAGCAACCTTGTTCGAAACAACACTTGATTTTCCCGTAACGGTTGTCCCTTTTGGAATAACAATCGTGAAGCCTTGTTCAAAAGTTTCTCCCAGAACAGAAATAGATCCATTATAAATACCAGGAGCTAAATTGGAGACTGACAAGCTATTATTGATAAAATCGTAAGTTTTATTATTTATAGTGGCCACATAGGGATGAGTTATAGTGGCATTGATAGTTATTTCCCCATTATTTTCATTTACACAAGATTCGCCTTTTGATTCAATAGTAAAATTATTTGACGGCAAGGTAAAATCTTTATCGGCTAATAAGGATTTTTTATTTCCATATATTTTATACCCCCCGGCCGGAATGGCAATCGTTGCACTAACATTGGTAACATTAATGGACGTATCATCCATCAAATTATACCAAATTCCGGTGTACGGAAAACCAGTGGCCACATTTTGTGTTGTCACATCAAAGTTGGCCAGTATCAAAACATCTTTGAGCTGCGTTGGTAATAAAGCGCTATTGGCAATTTTAATATTTGGATACAACGAACTGGTGTTGTTTATGGTTGCCGTTCCTAAAAACACGGGATCTGTTGTTTTCAGAGCGATTATTTTTGTCCAATCGGTATAGACCTTATTTCTATTGGCATCGCCAAGCCAGTTGTTTGTCCATTGCGGCTGTGGTTTGGTGTCCAGTTTGCAATCACCCGATATTGTGGTAGAATTGTCGTTAACGGTTCCATTATTACAGCTGTAAATGGAGTTCTCCATTCCTAATTCACCAAAATGCCAAATCATCTTAGGCCCAGGAACCAACAATGAAACAGCCCCTAAAGCAGACATTCGCGACAGGGCAACATTCAATGTTTTCACGTTATGGGAGGCATTCGTACTATTCCCAAATTGTAAATTTTTGTACATCAGTCGTTCTTCATCATGACTTTCGGCATAACCCATCAATCTGTTTGCGGTAAATCCACGGCTAGTGCTAGTCATATTATAAATATTGCTGGCATAACCCATCGTCAAATTATTGTATTGATCCGTCATTTTTCCCCACATCATCACCCCTTTGCTTGGCGTTTCAAAGATTCTATAATTGGCCCACTCCTGTTCTTCAGTATTTGTTCCCAAATGTTCGAAAATAGTGTAATGTGTCGGATCCAAACCCCAGGAATAATCGGCATAGTCTTTCAAAATGGCAACCCGGTCGGCCTGATAGGCATTCGTACAGGCATCATCCCCAGAAGTGCAATTTTGTGTAAATCCTTTGGTCAAATCCCAACGAAATCCATCAATTTTATATTCTTCAATCCAATGTTTGATTACGCGATGAACGTAATATTGAGTTCTGGGTTGTTGATGATTAAAATCCTCCCCGACACTATAGGAATGTTTCGCAACCGTATTAAAGTAAGGGTTTTCATATGAAGGGCTTCCCCAACCATCGCCATCAGGGTCATTCATCCACATTCGGTTCATAGGATTTCGTCCAAAGGCATGATTCAAAGCGACATCCAAAATCACGGCAATCCCGTTTTGATGGCATAAATCAATGAGTTCTTTTAATTTTTCCGAAGTCCCATAAAATTTATCCAAAGCCATATGAAAGGAGGTGTTATACCCCCAACTTTCGTTGCCTTCAAATTCCATGACAGGCATTAAATGAATGGCGTTCACTTTCAGGTTTTTGAAATAATCGATTTTATTAATCAAGTCTTGATAGCTTCTATTAGCATCAAAATCTCGAACCAAAAGTTCATAAACTACTAGTTTTTCTTTGGCTGGTTTAATAAAATTAGTCGTTGCACTACTCCATGCGTAAGGCGTTTGTCCAGTTTGTAAAACGGTTACTTCTCTTTCCTGTCCAACGGGATATACCGGAAGATTCGGATATGTAGAAGCTGGAATATACGGATCATCATAAGGAGACAAAACCAAAGTAGAATAAGGATCCGCCGTCTTTACCAAAGAAGGTGTATTAGCGATAGGCGTTGCATCAACCACCCAATATTGATAGGTGTAATTTGTACCCGAAACTAAACCTGTCAATTCCAACCAAAACTTACCTGACACAGGGTCTTTTTTCATCGAATAAGAAGCCGTAGGCTGCCAACTGTTGAAAGTTCCTGCTACATAGACAAAGTCTTTTAGCGGGGCATCCAGCACCAGTGTTACTTTTGTCGCGTCACCAGTATTGTAATTGATTCCGTCCAACAAACCTGCAGGCATAGTAGCACTTACAGTTCCCGGATTTACAATGGCACTGAATTTTTTAGTAATAACTGTAGTTCCTTGAGTAACTTCCAATTCATAGTTTTGATTGCCTGTAATATTTGTATGAGTAAAAGAGTAGCCGGATGTACTTCCGTTTGTATTAATACTTACACCATTCGATTTTAGATTGTAAGCAGCTACTCCATTGGTATTATTAGCTGCAATACTTAAACTCCCTCCTGAGGTAATAATAGAGGAACTGTTTTGTAAAGGAGCTGTTAAATTAACTTGAAAAGCACCAACTTCTGCAAGGATATCCTGCGATTTTTTATCCCCAGTTCCATCTTTGGCTTTTATCAAAAATCCTATTTTCCCTATTCCTGTTGTGCTGTAATAGGTTGTAGGTGTAATCGTTTTTGTATAAGTATCATTAGCCAAATTATAGGTAAATCTACTTGCTTCGTCAGAAGCCGTCCAAGAACCATTAAGAGGTGTTCCTTTTTGAGTGGTGTCATTTATGTCAAAAGCCCATCCCCACATATATAATGCATTTCCTGTTACTCCCCAAGTCGCTTCATTTATACTATTCCCATTGATAGTAATAGTGATTGCCGTCGTTTCCTCAAAAGTGGCTGGACTAATACTGTACGTAACCGTTTGTTGCTGTGCAACTGCAGCAATTGAAAGGAAAAACAAAAATAAAAGTATAGTTTTTTTCATGGCTTTTTATTTTATAAAAAAAGGGCTATCACAAAGATAGCCCCTTCTTTGTTATAATAAATTATTCCTGATTAGGTATCATTAAATAACTACCATCTAAATCATTGAAATAGATTTTATATTTTGATTTTACAACCGGTAGATCCCCTCCACTTGCACCATTGTTTGTAAATCCAGAGAAAGCAGTATCACCACCCCAGTTCACATCCCATGCATTATTTGCTCTAAATTTAGCTTTACCATCATTTAATGGTAACAAATCCAATGACCAAACATGTGAGTTAAATGCAGATTGAGTCAATGCAGTTGAAGCATCCCATCCTAATGGAGTGCTACTTCCAATAATACCAACTGTAGTGAAAGTTGCAGCAGCAGATGCATTATAAGCTTCTAAAGTATACTTTAATGTTTCTGTATTCATTGTGAAAGTATAATATCCATCAGTTGCAATACTAAAAGATGCTGGATCTGGATCAGCTTCTGTAGGTCTAGCTACAATAGCATCCCCATCACCTTTACCATACATTGGTGCCCATTGTCCAGGTGTAGAAATTAATTTAAATGCTCCAGCTTTAAAAAATCCTGTAAATTTATATAAATTAGGATTTGTTCCGCTTCTAAATAAAGGTTGGTTTTTATTGTTATTGTTCCATCCTGCAGCAGTAGCATCACCTACAAAATACCAATCAGTAAACTCGTAAGGAATTAATCCTGTGTAAGCATTAAGCAAAATAGTTAATGGAGTTTCAGAAATCATTTTTTCAACTCCTGTTAGACTTGACATCACTTTTACATCATAAGAACCTAATTCATCAGGTATACCGCCTAATTCAATTACCGCCTGATTTAAAGTTCTTACAGTAACTTCAATTTGAGTTGCACCAGAAGTTCCTCCTAATTCAATTGCATTTGTAAAATCACCACCTTTAACATCTATCAAAAGTTTATATCCAATCTCTACATCTCCACCATAAGTGGCTGCAGTCCAAACAAAACGTTCTGCAACGTCATCAGCATTTTCTTCAAGCAATACGTATGATTTATCATTTTCAGGCGCAACTAATTCAGGAGTATCAACTCCTTGAATTACCGGTCTATCTTCTACATCTTCCACGCTACAAGACAAGGCAAGAACCGCGAATAAAGCAATTATTGATTTAGTTATATTTTTCATTTTTTATTTATTTTTAATATTATTAATATCCAGGGTTTTGTTGTAATTTATTGTTTGATGCTAAAGCTGTAGCAGGAATAGGGAATAAATCTCTGTACGATTGTGTTGGAGATCCTCCAGCCACATTTCCTTTCCAAGGCCATAAATAACTACCACCTGAAAATTTACCAAAACGAATTAAATCCGTTCTTCTGTGTCCTTCCCAGTGTAATTCTCTCGCTCTTTCGTCAAGAATCAAGTTTGCACCTGCTGCATCAGCGTTAAGAGAAGCTATAGTTGAAGCATTTGCTCTTGTTCTCAAAGCATTTACATAGGTTCTAGCTGTTGCAAGATCCCCTACTTTACCAACTACGGCACATTCTGCATACATTAAATACGCATCGGCTAAACGGAAAATTGGAAAATCTGAATCAGAGAAGTTACCAGCTTTATCTGAACCCTGAACTCCATTTACATCTACATTTCTAAATTTTTGAATAGCATACCCATCAGTGAATGTACCAATTTCCACGATTTCTTTCGTTTGTCCATCAGTATAAAATTGTCCTCTTGCATCTGTAGTATTTTCACTAAACTTGTCTACAAATGCCGATGTCGTTCTGATTCCGGCCCAACCACCATTGATTCCAAATTCAGCTGCTTTCATAGTACCACCAACTGGCGCATGCGTTAAGAAAGTAGTTCCACCATACGTTTGTGTGTGAAGACCATCAAAAGCAATTGCAAAAATAAATTCGTTTTGAGCACCATTTTTATCATTATCTGCAAAAAACAATTGGTTGTAATTCGTATGCAAAGAATAGCTAGAACCGATTACTTTCGTAATTAATGGTAGCGCTCCCGCATAGTTATCAGTACCAATGTATACTTTAGCATTCATGTACAATTTAGCTTGTAGCATCCAGGCAGCAGCCTGATCCACACGATACGCCTCATTTGATTTTGGTGCTTTCAATTCTGGAATAATTGCTGTTAATTCCTCATCAACAAATTTGTACAATTCTGCTCTTGTAGCATATTCAGGATAATAAAAAGTACTTGGAGAATTTTCAGTAACCAAAGAACCTCCGCCAAACATATCAATTAAATGCCAATATGTTAATGCTCTTATGAAACGTGCTTCTGCTCTGTAGGTTTTAATTTCAGCTATCAAAGCAGCATCAAGACCTCTTGTCGCTAATTTCTCATCCGTAGTTTGTCTTAAAAACTCATTGCAGTTTACAATCTGAAAAGAGAAACGTGCAAATGTGGCTGTAATAAAACGGTCCAAAGAAGTCCATGTTTGCGAATGTAAATCTTTTATTGTTCCATCATTCCATCCAATAACTGCCTCATCAGTAGTCAATTCCTGCATTAACCAAAATCCTCTGATATACTGGCTTTCTCCTTCATCAATTCCGGAGATATCAGGAGAACCTGCAGCTGTTTGACCTGAGGTAGCAAATCCTGCGTATAATTTAGCCAGATTTTGTTTATACGATTCTGGAGTACTAAAAAATTCATCGCCTGGAACCGCAACTGAGCTTTCTGGGGCTTGGTTCAAATCATCTGTACACGATGGGAATAACATCACCAACAGTAACAAAGAAATACCCAATAATTTTATTTGTGTCTTTTTCATTTTTCTTGTTATTTGTATTAGAAATTAACGTTTAAACCTAACGTGAAAGTAATTGGTCGTGGATATAAATTACCATCTATACCATCCGCTTTTTCCGGATCTAACCCTTCATATTTAGTAATTACCAAAACATTTTGAGCTGATACTGTCAATTTAACTAATGAAGAGGCATTCTCTTTTTGATTGAAAGTATACCCAACACTTACATTGTCTAACCTAACAAAAGAGGCCTCTTGAATGTAATAATCGGATTCAAAACGTTTTGTGTCATTTGATCTAAAACCTGTTTCCAAAACATTTTCAACACCGTTTGACAAATCTGTATTTCTTATCAAAATGTTATTGAAAGAACCTTTGCTAGAATCTACGTTATTGTAATTGTAATTACCCCAAGATCCTCTCCAGTTCATTCCCATATCAAAGTTTTTATAGGTTATACTTGTATTAAATCCGTAAAAAACATCAGCTGCAGGTTTATGAAAACGATATTTATCTTGTTGTGTAATAAGTCCATCTTTATTTCTGTCGATATACACACCATCTAATGGTTTTCCATCCACACCATACGCTTGCTCATAAACATAAAAAGAACTTGGTGAATAACCTACTTGGTGATTTTGAATCGTGTTTCCTGTAGCTCCTTCATAACCTCCGATATTAATACCTGGTGTATTAGGTTGCGTAGTAGTCAACTTAGTGATTTTAGAATCTTGGAACGTTACGTTTCCACCTATTCTCCATTCAAAATCTTCAGTACGAACAGGAATAACTTCCGCAGCAATTTCAATCCCTTCATTTTCGATTGTTCCTACGTTATAATTATCAAAGTTTGAAAATCCGAAGAAAGAAGGATTTTGCGTGTACAATAATAAATCTTCGGTAGTTCTCTTGTACAAATCAACACTACCATTAATTCTATTGTTCACAAATCCAAAATCCAAACCTGCATTAACAGTTGTGGTTTGTTCCCATTTCAAATTACTATTATATGGCTGTGGTCTGTAGGTAGTGTAAAAATCACTTCCAAACTGGTATTGAGCAGCAGTATTAGATGCTAAATACAAAGGAATAGAAGGATAACTTACTCCAATATCCTGTTGTCCAGTAATACCCCAACCACCACGAATTTTTAATGTAGAAATACTAGCTACATCTTTCAAGAAATTTTCTTCATTTAGTTTCCAAGCTAAAGCTACCGCAGGGAAATTTGCCCAACGATTAGATTCTGTAAATCTTGAAGTACCATCACGTCTGTAAGACAAAGTCAATAAATACTTATCCGCAATACTGATGTTTGTTCTCGCAAAGAAAGATTGCAAGTTGATACGTGTCGGGAAATTAGGATCAACAGTAGTGTTTTTACTTTCGAAATTATAATTTGCAACATAAAGTGACTCTCTAAAATCTTGATACGAATAACCACCTGTTACATCAAATTGGGTATTAATAGATTCTACTTTTTTGTTGTAATTCAAGAATAAATCCATTAATTTATTAAAACGTGATTGCGTTCTTTCAACAGTATTATTAAATCCAGAACCTTTCAATCCATTACGATAATCAGCAGCGGTAACCTCATTGTAATTACCCCTCAATTGATCGTAACCAAAATTAGCCACTGCTTTCAATTCAGGTAAAAAATGCATTTTGTACTCGGTTTGAATATTTCCAATACTTCTGTAAGCATTACCTGTTTTGTTAACCTGATCAATCATAGCCACTGGGTTTAAACCCGCTAGTTGATTGATTTCAGTTGGAGAGGTGTACCATTGAAAAAAAGTGCCATCAGCATTTCTTACTGCTTGAGTTGGATCAAAACGAATAGCCGAACCAATAGCATCACGATTACTGTAATTACTGTTTATAAGAGAGGTATTGTTATTCAATTCAATTTTTAAATGCTTATCCAAGAAATTTCCCGTTACACCAACACCTAAAGTCGTTCTCTCCATGTTGTCTCTTTTCAAGATACCATTCAAATTCGCATACCCTACAGATGCTCTGTACACTACATTATCAGAACCACCGCTTAATGCAATATTATGATCTGTACCAATAGCTGTTCTGTATATTTCATTTTGCCAGTCCGTATCAGCAGCGCCAACCAAAGCCTGTTGAGCAGTATTTCCATTTGCAGTAATAAAATCTCTAAACTGAGTAGATGTCAATGCATCTACTTTGTTAGTAATTTCAGAAACTTGGAGGTTTCCATTGTAATTCACTTGTAAATCACCTGCTTTTCCTTTTTTGGTAGTAATAATGATCACCCCATTCGAAGCACGAGAACCGTAAATCGCAGTTGCCGAAGCATCTTTCAATACCGAAATGGATTCAATGTTATTTTGATTGATTGTTGACAATGGGTTTCTACTACCCTCTACACCTCCAGCCGCAACTGGAACACCATCTATAACATACAAAGGGTCGTTATTTGCAGACAATGAAGAACCACTTCTGATTCTTATTGTCGCGCCTTCACCTGGAGAACCACCTCCATTAATGATTTGCAAACCAGCCACTTTACCTTGAATCATTTGATCCGCAGAAGTTACCGGTCCTTTATTAAAATCTTTTGCTGTCAATACAGTCACTGCACCTGTCGCATCTTTCTTCTTAACGGTACCGTAACCCACTTGAATTACGACTTCTTTCAATTGATTTTCATCTTCTCCTAAAGAAACAGTTAATGATTTTTGAGAATCATAGTTCACTACAGCATTTTTGTATCCAATATAAGAAAAAACGACTTTATCGCCTTTCTTAACATTTGATAACTGATATTTACCATCAAAATCTGTTGAAACACCATTTGTGGCGCCTTGAACATTTACATTTACTCCCGGAATTGGTTGTCCTGATACTTTGTCAAGAACAATCCCATTAAGAGTATTCTGAGCCAGAATACTAAAAGGCAGTAACAGTAATAAAAATAACAACTTTTTATAAATTGTTTTCATACTTTTTGTTTAAATTAATTTTAGTTTTGGTTGTTTTTTTAAGTTTTAATTTTACTTCGAATTTCAAATTTAGGTAAATATTGAAACCACCGACAAAGCCCAATTCAAATCACGTTACGAAAACGTGATAGTGTTGAAAACTTTGTGTTTTATATTGATTTTAATGAGAAAAAATACAATAAATAAAAAATAATCTTATCTTTATTATGAATTGAATATTACAATACTATTATCATGAAAAGAAAGGTCACCCTTAAACAAATTGCAAAAGAGCTTGATGTATCGATTTCAACCGTTTCAAAATCCCTAAGAAATAGTTTAGAAATTGGAGAAGAAACCAGATTAAAAGTGCAGGCATTTGCAAAATTTTACAACTACAAACCCAACAATATTGCACTTAGTTTAAAAAACAGAAAAACAAAAACTATTGGAATTATTATTCCGGAAATTGTCCATCATTTCTTTTCAACAGTTATTAATGGAATAGAACAGGTGGCTAATGAAAATGGGTATAGTGTCATTATTTGTTTATCTGACGATTCCTTTGATAAAGAAGTACTTAACATGGAAATGCTTGCTAACGGAAGCATCGATGGATTCATTATGTCGCTTTCAAAAGAAACCCAATTCAAGGGTGATTTTCATCATATTACGGAAGTTATCGACCAAGGAATGCCTGTCGTAATGTTTGACAGAGTAACTAACGAAGTATTGTGTGACAAAGTAATTATAGACGATAAATTAGCCGCTTATGAAGCTGTTCAAAATTTGATTGACAAAGGAAAGAAAAAAATCGCCCTTGTTACGACTGTTGATTATGTAAGCGTAGGAAAACTAAGAACTGATGGCTACATCAAAGCCTTACTAGACAACGACATCCCCTTTAATGAAAATTTAATTATTAAAATAGAAGATGTAGACACCTGCGAAATTACCATTGGCAAATTACTTGAAGACAAGGCCATTGACGCAGTTTTTGCAGTAAATGAACTTTTTGCAGTAACCATAATTAAAACTGCTAATAAAATAGGATTAAATGTCCCTAAAGACTTGTCTGTCATTGCTTTTACAGACGGAATTATTTCTAAGTATTCCACCCCAACTATTACAACCGTAAGCCAAAGCGGAATAAAAATGGGAAATAAAGCCGCAAAAATGCTCATTGACAGATTAGAAGCAGAACATGAGGATGATGAAGCAGAAAATTATAAAACTGAAGTAATTGAAACACATTTAATAGAAAGAGAATCTACGAATTAACATTATTATGTAATTTATTCATTACTACAACCTTGTAGTTAAAAATGTTTACCATAATTTGATTCTAAAAAGTAAAAGATTAAAATAAATTTTTATATTTACCCCCTCAAAGCTTTTACTTTTACTTCGAAAATAAGACAAGTTTTGATAAGCATAGCGCTTATCGTATTAATTTTTAAATTACGATAATGGAAAAGCGTAGATTAAGTTTCTGGGAAATTTGGAACATGAGTTTCGGTTTCTTGGGAATACAGATGGGATTCGCCCTTCAAAATGCTAATGCCAGCAGAATTCTTCAAATTTTTGGTGCCGATGTCCACGAACTATCCTGGTTTTGGATAATTGCCCCTTTAATGGGACTTATTGTACAACCTATTATAGGACACTACAGTGACAAAACTTGGGGTAAATTTGGGAGAAGAAAACCTTTCTTTTTAGTCGGTGCTTTATTAGCCTCGATTGGTTTAATATTAATGCCACAAGCCGAAATTTTTATTGCGTTTCTACCTGCTTTATGGGTTGGTGCAGGAATGTTAATGATTATGGATGCTTCTTTCAATATTGCTATGGAACCCTTCAGGGCATTAGTAGGCGACAATTTAAGAACAGATCAGAGAACGCTAGGATTTAGTGTACAAACGGCTTTAATTGGTTTTGGTGCCGTTATTGGCTCTTGGCTACCGTATGTCCTGACTAATTGGTTTGGAGTTACTAACAGAAACGAAGATGGTGGAGTTCCTATGCATTTGATTTTATCTTTTGTCATTGGAGCAATCATTCTTGTGGGCTCTATTCTTGTTCCCATTTTTACTACTAAAGAATACGCTCCTGAAGAATTAGCACAATTTGAAGATGAAATGGCACATCAAGAGACTAGAGTTTCTGATACCAATCAAAAAGAATCGAGTTTATTAGACATTTTTGACGATTTTAGAAAAATGCCAACAACAATGAGACAATTAAGTTGGGTACAATTTTTCTCTTGGTTTGGTCTTTTTGGAATGTGGGTTTTTACAACTCCTGCCATAGCCCATCACATTTATGGCTTACCTATTAACGATAGCAAAAGTGAAGCGTATCAAAATGCAGGAGACTGGGTTGGCGTACTATTTGGTATTTACAATTTGGTTTCTGCTTTCTATGCTTTTGCTTTACCCTATATCGCAAAAAAATTCGGAAGAAAACTTACGCATTCTATCTCACTAATTATTGGTGGTATTGGACTGATTTCTATCTATTTCGTACCCAATGAAAACTGGTTAGTCCTATCCATGATAGGCGTTGGTATTGCTTGGGCGAGTATTTTATCTATGCCTTATGCCATATTAGCCGGATCAATATCTCCAATGAAAATGGGAGTTTATATGGGTATTTTTAACTTCTTTATCGTTATCCCTCAAATTATCAATGCCTTAATTGGCGGACCATTAGTTAAATATTTATACAATGACAATGCCATATTTGCATTAGTCACTAGTGGAATCAGCTTCTTGATTGCTGCTGTTTTAGTAGTTAAAGTACAGGATGTTGATGACGTAATAAAACAATAATCAATGAATAAAAAAGCATTTATATTCGACTTGGACGGAGTGATTGTAGACACGGCTAAATACCATTATTTAGCTTGGCAAAAAATCGCAAATGAATTAAATATTGGATTTACACTTGAACATAATGAATTATTAAAAGGAGTTAGCCGTGTGCGCTCTTTGGATATTATATTAGAATTAGGAAAAGTGGAAGCTTCACAAGAAGATAAAGACAGATGGTTAGTTCAAAAAAATGAGGATTATTTATCCTATTTAGTTGACATGGATGAAAGTGAAATTCTTCCAGGCGTTTTTCAAATTTTGAAGTTTTTGAAAGACAAAAATCAATCAATAGCCTTGGGTTCTGCCAGCAAAAATGCCAGACCAATTTTAGAAAAAACAGGAATACTATCCTATTTTGATGCTATTGTAGATGGTAATGATGTGACAAACGCAAAACCGGATCCGGAAGTTTTCCTGATTGCTGCTAAATTATTAAATATAAATCCAGAAGATGCCATTGTTTTTGAAGATTCAGTTGCAGGAGTTCAAGCAGCCAATATTGGAAAAATGACTAGTATAGGAATTGGCTCAACAGCCATTCTACATGAAGCAAAATACATCTTTAAAGATTTCACAGCAATAGACACGAGCTTCATAGAAGATTTAATTAAAGAATAGAGTCAAAAAAATAAAGAAACAAGATTCAAAAAAGTAAAAAAAGGACAAGATTGTATACGAATCAGAACAATCTTTAAATTTTTAAATCATTGAATTTTTAAATTAGAAAAGAATGAACCAAGATTATATAAAACCAGACAATTGGTGTATCATAGAAGAAGGATTTGATGTAGAGAGCGTAAAATCATCTGAAAGTCTGTTCAGTATTGGTAACGGTGCCATGGGACAACGTGCTAATTTTGAAGAAAATTATACTGGAGAAACGTTTCAGGGAAGTTATATTGCCGGAATATATTATCCAGACAAAACCAAAGTGGGTTGGTGGAAAAATGGGTATCCGGAATATTTTGCCAAAGTCTTGAATGCACCAAACTGGATTGGAATAGATATAGAAATAAACGGGGAAAAACTTGATTTGAATACCTGTACAGTTGTTAAAAATTTTCGCCGTGAATTGAACATGAAAGAAGGCTGGTATAATCGTTCTTTTGAAGCCACTTTGAAAAACGGAACAGAAGTTTCGGTGAATATCCGTCGTTTCCTTTCTATCATTTTAGACGAAGTTGGGGTTATTAATTACGAAATTACACCTTTAAACAAAGATTCAAAAATAATTTACAAACCTTATATTGATGCTGGTGTAACCAATGAAGATGCCAACTGGGAAGAAAAATTCTGGGAACCACTTGATGTTAAAAAATCAGGAAACGAAGCTTTTGTAACGGCTCAAACGTTCAAAACGCACTTCAAGGTGACTACTTTTATGCAAAATAGCATTTGGACAAATGGCGAAAACATCCACGTTTCTCCTTCTTCTATCGATGCTTTTTCCGATAAAATTCAATTTTCATATGGCGTTATTATCGCTAAAGGTGAAAAATCAAGTATCCAAAAAATTGGAGGTTATACCGTTTCCTTAAATCATGAAAACACAATTACCGCTGCCGAAAAAGTAATCCAATCAGCATTAGCAAAAGGATACAATCAAATGTTACAAGATCAAATTGACGCTTGGGCTAAAATTTGGGAAATGTCAGATATTACAATTGATGGCGATGTAAAAGCACAACAAGGAATTCGTTTCAATATTTTTCAATTAAATCAAACCTATTTAGGGAAAGACAGCCGATTGAATATTGGACCAAAAGGATTTACCGGTGAAAAATACGGGGGATCAACTTATTGGGATACTGAAGCGTATTGCATTCCGTTTTATATGGCGACCAAAGATCAGGAAGTGGCACGAAATTTATTGACGTACCGCTACAATCAATTGGACAAAGCCATTGAAAATGCAGCCAAATTAGGATTTACTAACGGTGCTGCTTTGTATCCAATGGTAACAATGAATGGGGAAGAATGCCATAATGAATGGGAAATTACTTTTGAAGAAATTCATAGAAACGGAGCCATTGCCTTTGCCATTTATAACTTTTACAGATATACAGGTGATTACAGCTATATTCCTGAAAAAGGACTGGAAGTATTAATAGGTATTGCTCGTTTTTGGCATCAAAGAGCCAACTTTTCGACTAATTTAAACCAATATGTAATTCTTGGTGTTACCGGTCCAAACGAATATGAAAACAACGTAAACAATAATTTCTACACCAATTATATTGCAAAATGGTGTTTGGAATATACCTACGAACAAATTCAAAAAGTATCGTTAGAATATCCTTCGGACCACAAAAGAATTACCGAGAAAGTAAAAATCACGGATTCCGAATTACAATCCTGGAAAAAAGTCTCGGATAATATGTACTTTCCTTTTTCTGAAGAACAGAATGTTTACTTACAGCAAGATGGATTCTTAGATAAAGATTTAGTTAGAGTAGCTGATTTAGACAAAAGCCAAAGACCAATCAACCAAAAATGGTCATGGGACAGAATTCTACGTTCTCCTTATATTAAACAAGCCGATGTTTTACAATGTTTTTATTTCTTTGAAGATCATTTTTCGAAAGAAGAACTTAAAAACAATTTTGAATTTTACGAATCCTTTACGGTTCATGAAAGTTCACTTTCGCCTTGCGTACATTCCATTCAAGCCGCTTTACTAGACAAAATGGATATGGCCTATACGTTCTATTTGAGAACTTCTCGCTTAGACTTGGATGATTATAATAAAGAAGTTGAAGAAGGCTGTCATATTACTTCGATGGCTGGAACTTGGATGAGTATCGTAGAAGGTTTTGGCGGAATGAGAATCAAAGAAGATAAACTTCATTTTTCTCCAAAAATTCCAAAAGAATGGAACGGTTATTCCTTTAAAATCAATTTTAGAAATCAAATTCTAAAAGTTGCCATTAATCATAATGAAACAACATTTTCAATAGATGGCAACAAAGAATTAGCAATAGTAGTGAATGGCAAGGACGTAATTGTTACGGCTGAAAATTTAGTTACTGTTTAAAAAAATTAATTGTTAGAACTTGTAGTTAATTCTATCATTTGATCCGAAGCCTTGCTGGGCTTACAAACAATCCCAATAAACATTGGGATTGTTTAATTGATAACAGTTCTTAAATCTAGATCTACTTTATCAAAAATTGTTAAAATCAATAATTTCTTTTAAAGCACATCGCCTCTATGTTAATGTTGCTAAAAAATTTAATGCTAATAAAACGTATTTCATAATGAATAAAATTATTTCTTTACCGTTCATAAATAGGAGCTTTCTAAAAAAAACAACCTTATTCCTTTTTTTTATGTCTTTAACTTTAAATGCTCAAATTGACAGAATTGAACCGCCTTTTTGGTATGCAGGTATGAAAAATCCCGAATTGCAAATATTGTTTTACGGAAAAGACATTGCACAATATCAAGTTTCAGTATCTGATGGCATAAAAATTACCAACGTTAAGAGAACAGAAAATCCTAATTACATTTTTGTTACTATTGACACCAAAAAAGTTACGGCAACTGATCTGGTTTTTACTTTTAAAAGCAACAATAAAGAGACATTCACACAAAAATACAGTTTAAAGAAAAGAAGAGAAAATTCAGCGCAACGCAAAAGTTTCGATTCCTCGGACATGATGTATTTACTGATGCCGGATCGTTTTGCAAATGGAAACAGGAATAATGACAGTGGTGAAATTACTACAGAAAAATACAATCGCGAATTGCCTGGAGGAAGACATGGTGGCGACATTGAAGGAATTATAAAAAACTTGGATTACATTTCCTCACTCGGGGCAACAACCATTTGGAGTACGCCACTTTGCGAAGATAATGACGCTGCTTTTTCCTATCATACGTACGGTCAATCTGATGTGTATAAAATAGATCCGCGTTATGGAACCAATGAAGATTATGTTCGATTGGCTTCAGAAATGCATAAAAGGGACATGAAATTAGTGATGGATTACGTCACCAATCATTGGGGTATCGAACATTGGATGATTAAAGATTTGCCCACTCGCGAATGGATTAATCAATTTGAAAACTACACGCAAACCAATCATAAAAGAACCGTTATTCACGATACTAATGCATCTAAAATTGATACGGAAACCTGTGTAAATGGCTGGTTTGTTCCATCAATGCCTGATTTAAATTTAACCAATCCTTTAGCCTTAAAATATCTTATTCAAAATGCAATTTGGTGGATAGAATACGCTGATTTGGATGGCTTTAGAGTAGACACTTATAATTATTCAGATCCAAAAGGAATCGCAAAATGGACTAAATCCATAACCGATGAATATCCCAATTTTAATATTGTAGGCGAAATTTGGATGCACAGCCAGGCACAAATGGCGTTTTGGCAAAAAGACAGTCCAATAAGCAAAATACAAAATTACAACTCCTATTTACCGAGTGTGATGGATTTTACATTACATGAGGCAACCAGCAAAGCTTTTAATGAAGACGAAGCTTCTTGGGACAAAGGCATTATAAAACTGTATGACAATTTCACGAATGATTTTCTCTACCCAAATATCAATAATCTCTTGGTTTTTGTTGAAAATCATGATACCAATCGTTTTAATCAGACTTATGGGAATGATATCAGAAAATACAAAATGGCAATGGCTTTGATAGCAACGGTGCGCGGAATTCCACAATTGTATTATGGAAGTGAAATTGGTATGACTGGTGACAAAGGTAAAGGCGATGCCGATATTCGTCAAGACTTTCCAGGTGGCTGGGAAGGTGATAAAAACAATGCTTTTATAAGTGAAGGGAGAACTCCGGGACAAAGTGACTATTTTAATTATACTTCTAAATTATTTAATTGGAGAAAAATAAAATCGGTTATTCATTATGGGAAGACGACCCATTACATCCCTGAAAACAATGTCTATGCTTATTTTAGATACAATACTAATGAAACGGTGATGGTTTTAATGAACAACAGTAATGAAACCCATACCATAAATACACATCGTTTTAAAGAAAACATCAAAGATTACAAAACGGGAAAGGATGTGATTTCAGAATTAACATTTGATATTACAAACGAAATAATAATTGAACCTAAATCAGTTATAATTTTAGAATTGAAGTAATTTAAATCCCATAAGACATCTAAGAAAACATAAGGTACTGTAACGAATAATTAACACCCCAAAACTTAAATGAACTTATATTTCTTATGTGTTTCAAAAAACAACTACCGAAAAAACAATCATTAAATTCTAATAAATGAAAAAACATTTAATTCCGCTTTTAATAGCAGTAATGACAATTTTTACCAGCTGCTCCAGTACAAAAACTATTTCTGAGAGTAATAAAACCCTATTTGTTTGGGAAGGAGCTAATGTGTATTTTCTAATGACAGACCGTTTCAATAATGGTGATACTTCAAATGATGTTACCTTAAACCGAACAAAAACAACAGGAAAACTTCGTGGTTTTGAAGGTGGCGACATCAAAGGAATTTCGAAAAAAATTGATGACGGCTATTTTGACAAACTAGGAATCAATGCGATTTGGTTTACACCGATAGTGGAACAAATTCACGATGGCGTAGACGAAGGAACGGGATTAAGCTATGGATTTCATGGGTATTGGGCAAGAGATTGGACAAATTTAGACCCTAACTTTGGAACAAAAGAAGATTTGGCTGCATTAGTCGAGAAAGCGCATGCCCACGGAATTAGAATCATTCTTGATGGCGTTATCAATCATACCGGACCGGTAACAACTGAGGATATGGTTTGGTCAAATGACTGGGTGAGAACGGGACCAACTTGCGATTATAAATCTTTCAAAAATACAACTGCCTGCACGTTGGTGGCCAATCTTCCGGATGTAAAAACAGAGAGCAATCAAAACGTGGAATTACCACCTTTTTTAATCGAAAAATGGAAAAAAGAAGGACGCTACGAACAAGAAATCAAAGAATTGGATGCGTTTTTTGCTCGTACCGGTTATCCAAGAGCACCTAAATATTACATTATCAAATGGTTGACGGATTATATCGCTGATTATGGAATTGACGGCTACAGAGGAGATACCGTAAAACATACTGACGAAACGGTTTGGTCCGATTTCAAAACCCAATGTAATTATGCTTTTGAAACTTGGAAGAAAAACAATCCAACCAAAGTTCTGGATAACAATCCCTTTTATACTATTGCCGAAGTATACAATTATGGCATCAGTGGTGGACAAAATTTTGATTTTGGAGACAAAAAAATAAACTATTATGAAAATGGTTTCAACAACATGATCAATTTCGAATTCAAATGGGATGCGCAAAAAGACTATGAATTTATATTCTCGAAATATTCTGACAAACTCAACAATGAACTGAAAGGATACAGTGTTTTGAACTATTTGTCTTCACATGATGACGGCGGACCTTTTGATGCTAAAAGAACAAAAAGCAAAGAAGCAGGTACAAAATTGCTGTTAAGTCCTGGACTTTCTCAAGTCTATTATGGTGATGAATCTGCGCGTTCATTAGTAGTTGAAGGAACTCAAGGCGATGCTACATTACGTTCATTTATGAATTGGGATGATATCAAGTCGAATCCTGAAACACAAAAAATACTGTTGCATTGGCAAAAATTAGGACAGTTTAGAAAAAAACATCCTTCCATTGGAGCAGGAATTCACAAGCAAATTTCGGTTCAACCATATGCTTTTTCCAGAACTTTTACAAAAGGAGATTATTCAGATGCAGTAGTTGTTGCATTGGATTTAGCGATTGGCAAAAAAGAACTTTCTGTAGGTTCATTTTTTGCAGACGGTACACCATTAAAAGATGCATATTCCGGAAAAGAAAATATCGTCATCAATGGAAAAGTGACAATCGATTCCGAATTTGATATTGTTTTATTGGAACTGAAAAAATAGAAATCCTCTCCCCTCCCGATCCCGAAGCCTCGGGACTCTCCGAAGGAGAGGGAGACGAGAACGAAAAATTAAACGACTCCTTTTTATCCTGCAAGGTTTCCAAAACCTTGCAGGTATATTTATTCAAGGAAACATAATAATCCAAACGTCTTTAGAAATGAAGGCGTTTTTTTATGTTTACCTTTACAAAAAATAAACAACAATGCTCAAAATTGGACATCGTGGCGCTAAAGGTTATGAACCTGAGAACACATTAATTTCTTTCCAAAAAGCATTAGAAATGCAAGTAGACGGGATTGAACTCGACGTGCATTTGAGTGCTGATGGGGAATTAATGGTTATCCATGATGAAACCATTGACAGAACCACCAATGGAAAAGGTTTTGTAAATACATTATCTTTGCGGGAATTGAAGGCTTTTCGAATAGATGGCAAACATGACCCGAGGCTTTTAGCAGAACCGGTGCAGCAAATTCCAACGCTGAAGGAAGTATTTGATTTGGTAAACCAGGACTGTTTTATCAATATTGAACTCAAAAGTTATGAAGCGGCAGAAAAAGTGGTTTCGCTTATTGAGAAGTATGTCGTTAAAAAAAACTGGAAGTATGACCGTTTTTTAGTGTCCAGTTTCGATTGGAATGCATTGCAGCAAGTCGCTTTTTTAAATGATAAAATTCCAATTGGCGTTTTAACGGAAACCGATTTAGAATTAGCGATGGCTTTCGCCAAATTTATTCAGGCTAAATCCATTCACCCGCATTTTCATTTATTGACAAAAGAAAATACAGCGCAAATACAGGAAAAAGGATTGCAAGTTTTCCCTTGGACCATCAATGAATCAGAAGACATTCAAAAAATAAAAACATTCAACGTAAACGGAATCATCACTGATTTTCCAAATAGAATATGAACCAAAATTTCGATATAATAATAGTAGGCGGTGGCGCAGCAGGTTTTTTTACAGCGATTAATATTGCAGAAAAAAATCCGAAGTTAAAAGTAGCCATTCTGGAACGTGGTACAGAAGTACTGAATAAAGTTCGTATTTCCGGTGGCGGAAGATGCAACGTGACACACGCTTGTTTTGAACCTAATGAATTAGTGAAGTTTTATCCGCGTGGCGAAAAAGAATTACGTGGTCCTTTTCATCAGTTTTGTTCTGGCGATACGATTGAGTGGTTCGAGAAACACGGCGTAGAGTTGAAAATTGAAGCTGACGGACGCATGTTTCCGGTTTCGAATTCATCACAAACCATTATTGATTGTTTCCTAAAAGCAACACAAAAACTGGGAATTGCTGTTCTAACTGGACAAAGTGTACAATCCATTTTCAAAAAGGATAATTTATGGAAAATCGAAACCCAAAATGAAAATTATCTTACCGAAAAACTAATTTTAGCTACTGGAAGCAACCCAAAAATCTGGGAAATGTTACAAACTTTTGGACACGCTGTAGTCAGTCCGGTTCCTTCTCTATTCACTTTCAACATCAAAGATGCCCGAATAAAAGAATTACCCGGAGTTACAGCTCAGGTTACCGTTAAGGTAAAAGACACCAAGCTCACGTCAATTGGGCCTTTATTGATTACCCATTGTGGAATGAGCGGCCCGGCGATTTTAAAACTCTCCGCTTGGGGTGCCCGAATCTTGCATGACAAAAATTATCAGTTTACTATTTTCGTCAATTGGTTAAATGATGTAGACGCAACAGATGCCGAAAAAATCCTAAAAGAATTAAAACAAGAACATGCTAAAAAATCGGTCTCTAAGAAATCCCCTTTCGAATTAACTAACCGATTATGGGAAAGTTTGGTACTCGCTTCAGGAATTGAATCGGAAACCAAATGGGCTGATTTATCAAAAATTCAATTGCAAAATTTAGCGAATCAGTTGACAAATGGCACTTTTCAAGTGAATGGAAAAAGTACGTTTAAGGAAGAATTTGTAACTGCGGGAGGAATTGATTTAAAGGAAATTAACTTCAAAACCATGGAAAGCAAATTGCATGAAAATCTATATTTTGCCGGCGAAATTGTCAATATTGATGCTATTACGGGAGGATTTAACTTCCAAAATGCTTGGACGAGTGGGTTTATTGTGGCGAGTGCAGTTTAGTCAAACTCATCTTCTGAAAATATCCCTGAATTGATACAGTAATCTTTCAATCAATCGTAAATCCTCGGTTACGATATCAGCAGTGCCAGGCATTTCTTGTTGAAAAATAATTTGTTTTTTATAGGAAGTTTCCAAGCCATCAGGTAACGAAACATTAATCAATAAATTGCCCTCTTTGTCAGGTGTTAAGGAAATAGCATTTACTTTTCCTTTAATAATTCCAAATTCTCTATCGGGATAATTTGCCAATCGTATATTGACCGTTTGAGCCATTTTTATTTTTCCCGAATTTTGCGCAGGAGCTTTTACCTTACCAATATAACCACTTTCGTTTGTAGGAATAACAGCAAACACATTGTCTCCAGCATTTACAGTTTGATTTTCCGCCCAAAGTTGCAAAAAACTAACTTTCCCATCAATAGAAGAGCGTAAAACGTAATTTAACTCCCAATCTTTAATCGCTTTTTTGAGTTGATAAAAAGCTTGAATTACATTGCGCTCCAAGTTTACATTTTCCTTACTTTCGTTAATTTGAGTGGTTTTACTATTTCTGTTTAATTCATTAAGCGATGATTTTAATTGTGAAATAGTGCTTAACAAACTTCTGTAACTTTTATCAACTTGAAGATACGTTAAATTGTGTTTTTCTATTTCTTGCGCAGCAATTATTCCTTTATTGAATAAACCTTGATACCGCTCCAAATCTATTTTTTGTAATGCCAATTCATTTTGACTACTATTTTTTTGAGATTCTAATAAATTCAATCGCTCTTTTAACTGAATAGCTTCATAGCTTTGAGCAGTACCTTCCACTTGATAAGGCTGTAATTTAGCATTTAAATCATCTGCAATACTTTCTTTTTGAAAAACGGCAAACGAGCTTTCGATTTCACCAAGTTGAGCCAATTTTAATTTATCAAATGGGAATTTATTTTTGTCTATATTGATTGTATCTACTATGCTTTTTAACAAGAACACATCATTGTGATTTGAGGCGTTTTCTATAACTGCTAATGGAGTATTTTTAGAAACAAGCATCCTGTCTTTTATCAAAATTACTTCAATTTTACCAGATACTTTTGCAACTAATTTTTCAGGCGGAATATTAGTTGTAATAATAATTTGTGTTAAAATAACATCCGGATATTTAACCATCCAAGAAACAAAAAATAACGATACTAAAATCAATAAAACCACAACCGAACCCCAACGAATCATCCAATGAGGGACTCTTGTAAGGATTTCTTGTACTTCTTCACTTCTTAATTCTATTACTACATTTTCAGTCATTGTTTCTTCTTTTACTTCTTAAATCTAAAATCAACAAATTAATTACCAAGTTGTAGTTGATTTCTAACCAATTCAAAATAATTTCCTCTTTGTTCAACCAATGCTGAATGACTTCCCATTTCAACTATTTTGCCTTTTTCAAGAACAACTATTTGGTCAGCATTCATAACCGTACTCAATCTATGGGCAATAACAACAACAGTTTTATTTTTAAAGAAGACATCCAATTTCTGCATAATCTCTTTTTCATTATTGGCATCAAGCGCAGAAGTTGCTTCATCAAAAAATAACATTTCAGGATTTTTATAAACTGCTCTTGCTATCAGTAAACGCTGTTTTTGTCCAGTACTCATTCCAACACCTTCCATTCCAATTTTGGTATTATAACTTAACGGATAATCTTGAATAAAATTTTTAATATTAGCCACAACGGCAGCATAAACCAAACGTTCTTTATTGACAATATCAACCCCAATCGCAATATTATTGGCAATGGTATCATTAAAAATATAACCTTCTTGCATCACAGTTCCCACGTGCAAGCGCCACGTTTTTTGAGCTGTCATTGCGAGGGACGAAGCAATCTCATTATTTTTAAGGATTATCTCACCACTATTTGGCTCATAAAATTTAAGCAACAACTTCATCAAAGTTGTTTTACCGCTTCCGCTAGTACCAACAATAGCAGTAACTTTATTAGCAGGTATTGTTAAGTTTAAATTTTCTAAAACATTCACATCAGAACCAATATATCTAAAACTCAAATCTTTTATCACAATATCACTATCACTAGGAATTTCGTGCGTTTGTGTTTCCTCTTGTTCAGTTTCATCTTCTTTCTCGTGTATTTCCGACAATCTGGCTAATGATATTTTGGCATCCTGAGCTTCACGAATAAAATTAATAAGTTGTAAAATGGGTCCATTCAAACTGCCCACAATACTACTAATTGCCATCATCATTCCTAAAGTAATTTGTCCATCGATAACCAGTTTCGCTGACAGAAAAAGGATTATAATATTCTTTATCTCATTAATAAAATTTGAACCTATATTTTGAGTTTGTTCTAAAACTAGACCTTTCATTGAGACTTTAAACAATCGTGCCTGCACATATTCCCAACCCCAACGTTTTTGTTTTTCAGCATTGTGCAATTTTATTTCTTGCATTCCATTGATGAGTTCAATAACCTTACTTTGTTCTTGACTTACTTCTGCAAAACGCTTATAATCCAGTTTCTCTCTACGTTTTAAAAATAAAGTTACCCATAAAAAATATAAAAAACTGCCAATAAAGAATACAGCAAATATTTTTAAGTTATAATAAGCCAAAACGCCACCCATTATAAACATATTGATTAGAGAAAATAAAACGCTCAATGAAGAAGTAGTAAGTATCTTTTCAATTCTATGATGATCATTGATACGTTGCATAATATCACCTGTCATTCTCACATCAAAAAACGAAATGGGTAAATTCATCAATTTGATAAAAAAATCAGAAATTAATGAGATATTTATCCGAGTAGAAAGATGCAATAATATCCAACTTCTTATTAATTCCAATGCGGTTTTACCAACAAAAAGAAATAGCTGTGCAAATAGAATTAGATATACAAAATGAATGTTTTGATTTTGTATCCCAACATCTACAATACTTTGAGTTAGAAAAGGGAAGATTAACTGTAGCAGACTACCTGCTATTAATCCAACAATTAATTGAGTCAAAAATGATTTATAAGGTAAGATATATTTGAATAATAAAGAAAAACCAAAAGATTTTTTATCCTCTTTGTCAAATTCTGACTGATAAAATTTTGGAGAGGGTTCAAACAACAACGCAATGCCTTCTTCAGTGGTTTCATTGGCATTATTGCCTATCCAGTATTTAATAAATTCTTCTTTAGTATAATCTATCAATCCATGACCAGGATCCGAAACAAAATATTTTTCTTTTTTTATATCGTAAAGCACTATATAATGCTCTTTATTCCAATGCAAAATACAAGGTAAAGGAACTTCTTCTAGTTTTTCTAATGATGTTCTTATGCCAAGAGTTCTAAAGCCGATTTTTTCAGCCGCATCAGAAAGATTCAATAAATTACTGCCCTCTCTTGTAGTTTCAGATAAAATTCTTAATTCTTTTATATTTAACAATTTACCATAACTTTTTGCTATAATTTTTAAGCAAGTTGGTCCACAATCTTTGTAATCAGCTTGTATATAATTGGGAAAATTTTTCAAAAGTTTATTTTTTGTTATTTAGCTGTAGTTTATTGAAAATCTTCGTCTTCGAGTAAATCATTTATAAAATAGATTAACTCCTTTCTATCGTATTGTTTAGGGAATACATACTGATTAATAATAATTTCTGGAGTAAATAGTATGTTATTTTCTTGGTTCCAGTTATATTGTTCATCAAGTATTTCATTTATTTTCAATTCGTTCAATTGCGATGTACCAGTAGAATTTAGTTTATCTTCGTCTTTATTTTTAAACCAATCGTGTAATGCTTTTATAAAAGCATATTGCCCTTTGTCATAATATATACGAACTAATTCTTGATGTACTCTTTTCGATTTGTCATCGTTTTGTTCACTATTAAAATTGAAACGAATATCAAAACATACTTTGTTTTGATATTTTTCTAATATTTCTTCAATAATGGCATGAACATCGACACAATGTCTACAGAAAGGGCTTGAAACAATAATTATTTTCAAACTTGCATCAACGTTTCCTAAAATAATATTTCCAAAATATATTACTTTATAATCTGTTTTAGTAGAAGTTAATAATGTATTTTTGAAAATCTCATAATTTCTCATAAAACGAATCCCTTTTATCTGAAATTCTTTTAAATCTTTTTGTTGTCTTAGTAAATTTTTTAATGAAGACCAGATTACCGTTACTAACAAAAAAATGAATCCATAAATAATTAATGATTTATTCGAAATAGTAAAGATGTAATTTTGAAAGACAACACCGTAACCTAACTCAATCATTATTATCACTATAATAACCAAACAAATAGGACACCATTTTTTTTCTACAAAATTTTGATAATACAACGAAAGTAAAAGAACAGGAATTGCTCCACAAAGCAATATTTTTTGAATCGAAAAATAAGTATTTGCACCGCCAGCGAATAAGAATATTAATAGTCCCAAAAATTGAGAACTGAAAAACACAATACTCAAATCACTAAAATTAATAAATTCAAAAACCTTCCATTTATTGGAGCCAACTACAGTGTTACAATTTGTAGATACTGAGATTTTGCAAAAATTATTGAGTAACTCGCTTTTTGTCCCGAACAAGTCCTTTAATGCTGTAACTGAAAACAAAAGACCAATCGTTGGAAATACAAAAAAAAATTTTGTTTGTGTGTTTTCCTGAAATTGCAAGAGTGTTAGCAAAAACAACCCCAAACACAACAATGGTAAAACCCAATAGAATTTATCTTTATTTGTATGTATAACGTTTTCTATTTCTGGTTTTTCTACCAGCAACACTACGTTACCCCATCGGGATTCTAATTCTGATTTAGATATTTCAATAGCTTTCTTGTCAATTGTATAAAAATAAGCATTATCTTTTTTTTCAATAAAACAGAACTCTTGATTACTTTTTTCGTTGTCTAGAAGAGCAACAAAACAGTCAGGTAATAAATCTATTTCTGAAGTTTCGACTTGAATCACTCCGTTTTCAATATTATAAAAACTTAAAGTATCTGAAATCGCTAATATACTTGGGTAGTCTGGATGCGAATGCATCTGAAATTCAAATTCAGATTTATCAATGATTATTTTTTTCTTTCCCAAATATTGAAAAATAAAATTAAAATTCTCAATCATTTGCATTAATAATTATTTTTATTTTCATTAACATTTGTCAACTGAGCTTTGATTTCACTAAGTAAAGGATGTTTTACTAATTGTTCGTCCCAATAGTTTGAATTATAGAAACTTCGATCCTTATCAATATACGATTTATATACCAGAGGCTTCTCGTCGTTATAAACAAAGTCATCAATAAAAAGTTCAGTGACAGTTTCGACATTATTAAATTTACCTTCAAATTTTGTTTTCACCATTATTTTTTTGCTACTAAATAAATAAGAGGGATGTCTTGTATTACCTTCCCCAGTCCATTTTTCAATATTTTTAAATTTACCTGAAATTTTCCAAATCAAGAGTTTAATTTCCTCCTCTTTTTCAAAGCTTTCACTAACATTAATTTCAGCTGGTAAATCATTTTTATCATATATGGCATATCCTGTCTTTTCCCCTTCATGTAAAACCACATACAAACTATCTTTTTCTTTAACAGATTTATAATAGTGAGGTGCGCTCTTTAAAATATCGCTCTTTGGTAAATAACAATCCAAAAAACGGTCATGTATGGAGATACTAACTATTCGCGATTTTGGTTTAATGCTATCTATCATAAATGTTCTATAAGCAGAAACATAATTCTTTATATTGTACTCGACATTCTCGTCCCTTTTTGAATAAGGGATTCTATAATCTATTAACCCATCACCATATTTAACTAATTTGTTGTTTACTAATTTCCAACTTCTGCAATAACCCTTTAAAATAAAATACTTTTTAGAATGTGGATTGGTAACAAGTACAGACTCCAACTCATACGATTTTATCTTTTTTAAATAGATGATTGATGGAATTTCATCAATTTTATATTCAACGGGTAAATAATTTGAATCATAAAAAACTACATTTTTTACACCTTCATCTTTTAACAAAGCTAAGTTATAATCAAAGCCCCCATTTGAATTTGATTCAGAAATAAAGCTCCCCGTCTCTGAAAGAATTTGTATACCCATCAGAGGTTTTTTATCTAAATCCCCTACAATTTTAACTGTAACATTTTGTCCACTCAAAAGTAAAGGAAACAATAATACAATCGACTTAATGAAATTTATCATTTTAAAAATCATTCTTTTAGAAAAGCGGCAGTCTCAAAAGACTACCGCTTTTAGTTAATATTCCATTCAATAAGACGTCTTATTTTATGACTTTTAAAATTATTAGTGCGATACTAATCCATTTCTGCAATCATCATAATCAAGACCCTCATGAGTTATGATCCCTTGAATTACAACTCTAACAGAATGTACAGCACAATACAATCTACTGTATCCACCACCAACAGTTTTCATTTCTTTTCTTGATAAAACATTCTCAACGTTTTTTAAACTAATTTTTTTCATCTTTCTGTTTTTAGATGATTAATAAATATTTTGTTACTCAATTAAAAACTTTCAAAACAATCCTCTTTTCAATCAACCACGTGCACTTGATTTTTTGCAAAAGCAAGAATGTAAGATAATTTTCATCAAAAATAGCACACAAACAAAATAATTCTAATGCATTTTTATGCGAATTAAACGCATAAAAATTTCGTGCAAAAAAGTCCCGTTTTTTATAGAAATATGGACATCTACCAATATTGAAAATATCACTAAAAGTGGGTATTGTTATTAAAATTTTATTTTGTTTTATTTGTAAGAAAAAAAAACAAAATGTCCGAAAATAAATTATTAGAGGTGCGTTTAAGTAAAGGATTTTCGCAAGAAGAACTAGCAGAATTAATTGGCATGGATCAATCTAGCTACAGCCGAAGGGAAAAAGGGCTCAAGAAAATTTCGGATACGGAATGGACAAAAATAGCCAAAGAATTAGGGGTAAAAAAGGAAGATCTTTATGAAACAAGCAATCAAAGCACAAAAGTGAACAACTCCGCTAACGTTTATTCCTTTAACTTACCAAATTTTATTATAGAATACATTGAGTCATTAAAAAATGAAAATACTGCTCTTAGAGAAAAACTCAAAAAAATCGAATCAAAAAAAATCGAATCAAAAAAATTTTGACAAAAAGTACTCCTTTAAAACTAATTTTTGCATTAAGAAAAAAAGCCAACAAAAAACAGAAATTTCATTTTCATTTTATATACTTTTGGTAACCAAACATTACCAATGATTAAAATCTACTTTTTTGTTTCCATACTGTTTTTTGTACTTCAATCTGGTTTCTCACAAACCGAAAAATTAATCAGCGGGAAAGTTTTACACGAACAATTTCCAGTGGAAAAAGTTGAGATTGCTAATTTTAGTTCCAAAAAAGTCACCATTACAAACGCAGCTGGGGAATTTTCTATTTTGGTAAAAGCGGGCGACGAACTCATTTTTATTTCAAAAAATCATGACATCAAAAAAATAGTATTAGATCAAAAGACCATTGATAAAAACAACCTGATAATTTCGTTAATCCTTAAACCAGAACAATTAAAAGAAGTATTAATTACAAAAATGCCGTCAATAAAATTAAACACTGACAAAGCGTACGAGCAAGGAAAGTTGGATAAATTAGCTTTAGAAAAAGCAGCAAGAAGTTTAAAAACGGGGGTGTACAATGGCAGTATTGAAAACGGAGTGGATTTCTTCCGGGTGGCCGGTATGATTTTAGATTTATTCCGAAAAGAAAAAGAAGAAGTCAAAAAAAGTTCCCCAAAAATTGAATTTACAGCATTGGCTAAAAGCACTTGTGATCAGAAGTTTTATATCGAAACTTTAAAATTAAAACCAGAAGAAATACCTCTTTTCCTCCAGTTTTGTGATGCTGACCCAAAATCGAAAACACTAATAGAAAACAGTAATGTTTTATCGATGATGGATTTTTTATCTACCAAGAATATTGAATTTAAGAAGTTATGAGACTTTAAAAATTAGTTTTTAATCATAAAATGAAAACTGAGACTGAAAACCGCCAACTATCTATTCAACCACCAAATACTTCCATTTAAAACCGCGGCAAAACTTACCCAAGCCAAATACGGAATGAATAAATAGCCCGCAATTTTATTGATTTTGGCAAATTGAATGTACGTTTCAAATATCATCAACCACAATACTATAATTTCTAAACCGGCTAACATTGGGTTGTGCAATCCAAAAAACAAATACGACCACAGCGCATTTAGTGCGAGCTGTATTGCAAAGAAAACCAATGCTTTTTTTACGGCTTCTTTTTCAACTTCTATTCGGCCCCAAACTAATCCTGCAGCAACGCCCATCATTACATACAACATGCTCCAAACGGGTGCAAAAATCCAATTGGGTGGATTAAAACTTGGTTTGACCAAAGTAGGATACCAAGTGGTAATTGCAGAACGAGTCACCTCCCCAGAAAAATAACCAATAGCAAGACAGGTAACAACAACAGCTAATATTCGGGTAATCTTGTTCATTTTTATATTTTTAAAAATTTCTAAACAATATATCTTTTTTAACCATATAAGCGATTTAAGAAAATATAAGTTTAATAAATCCTTTATTAAACAAACCCTTAAATGGACTGATATAACTTATATGGTAATTTTTTTATCGTCCAAATTTACTTAAATCTTTCTAACGATTAACCGCACAAACAAATAAACAAATAAACCAAAAAAAGTATCTTTGCGTAAATTTTTAAGTTCATGATTTCAGCAAACGATTTTATTCCATCAAAATATACACATTCAGTTGAAAAAGGAAATTTCCAATGGAGCGCGCCCAGTAATATTGCACTCGTGAAATATTGGGGAAAAAAGGACAACCAAATCCCTGCGAATCCTTCGGTTAGTTTCACATTGAATAATTGTAAAACCAATACCAAATTGGCTTTCGCCAAAAAACAAAATAATGGTGCATTCTCATTTGATTTGCTTTTTGAAGGAAAACCAAAAGAAGATTTCAAACCAAAAATTCAAAAATTTCTGGAACGAATCGAAGTGTATTTGCCTTTTTTGAAAGACTACCATTTTACCATTGACACTCAAAATACATTTCCGCACAGTTCAGGAATTGCCTCATCAGCATCAGGAATGGCAGCTTTGGCGATGAATTTAATGAGTTTGGAAAAAACATTAAACCCAGAAATGACTGAAGAATACTTTTTTCAAAAAGCATCATTTTTAGCCCGTTTAGGTTCCGGAAGTGCTTGTAGAAGTGTAAAAGGAAGTGTTGTAGTTTGGGGAAATCATGCGAATATCTCCGGAAGTTCAGATTTATTTGGTGTCGAATTTCCAAATGCTATTCATGCTAATTTCAAGAATTTTCAAGATACCATTTTGTTGGTTGACAAAGGCGAAAAACAAGTTTCCAGCACTATTGGACACGATTTGATGCACAACCATCCTTTTGCCGAAAGGCGATTTGCGCAAGCGCATGAAAATTTAGACCAACTGATAACTATTTTTGAAAACGGGAATCTAG
The DNA here is from genome assembly GCF_048276375.1 of Flavobacterium sp. ZB4R12. Taxonomy (NCBI): domain Bacteria; kingdom Pseudomonadati; phylum Bacteroidota; class Flavobacteriia; order Flavobacteriales; family Flavobacteriaceae; genus Flavobacterium; species Flavobacterium sp. ZB4R12. The sequence goes on from NZ_JBLNKS010000009.1 coordinate 157,052, forward strand.
AAGAATTCATCAAAATTGTGGAGAGCGAAGCCTTGACTTTACATGCAATGATGATGGCCTCAATGCCTTATTTTATATTGATGAAACCAAATACGTTGGAAATCATTAATGCGATTTGGAAATTTAGAAATGAGTCTAAAATTCCTGTTTGTTTCACGCTGGATGCGGGGGCAAATGTTCACGTTTTATATCCTGAAAATGTAGCGGTTACCGTTTTACAATTTATTAAGGACGAATTAGTTGGCTATTGTCAAAATGGTCAGTACATTTGTGACGAAATTGGAAAAGGAGCTGTGTTGAGTTAATTTGTTTTTTTCCTACCTTTAAGTTTTAAAGAGCTGAAATTATGGACATTCAATCAGAGAAATTAGAATTGATAAAATTGTTGTTAGAAACTGACGACACGGCCCTAATTGAAGCTGTAAAAAACATTTTCAAGTCACAAAAAAAAGATGTCTGGAAAGAATTATCTCCTGAACAACAAGAAGAAATTAATCTTGAAATTCAAGAGGCAAATCGTGGAGACAAAGTTGATTTATAAAAAATTCATTTGTTACAATATATAATTATCAACCCCAAATTGTTAATTTACAATCTAATATGAAAGGACCTTTATTCTACTCAAAAATATTACTCTTTGGAGAATACGGAATTATTCGTGACTCAAAAGGGTTGTCTATTCCTTATAATTTTTATAATGGCGCACTTAAAAGAGATGAAAATCCATCTGAAGAAGCCATAAAATCAAATGGAAATTTGAGACGTTTTGTTACCTATCTGGAAACGTTACAAAATGAGCAACCCAACTTAGTTACTTTTGATTTAGCTACTTTAAAAAATGATGTTGAAACAGGAATGTACTTTGATTCCAGCATTCCACAAGGTTATGGCGTAGGAAGCAGTGGCGCACTTGTAGCAGCTATTTATGATAAATATGCACAAAATAAAATCACGGTTCTGGAGAATTTGACTCGTGAAAAATTACTGCAATTAAAAAATATATTTTCTCAAATGGAGAGTTTTTTCCACGGAAAAAGTTCTGGTTTGGATCCTTTAAACAGCTATTTGAGTATTCCAATTCTTATCAATTCTAAAGATAATATTCAAGCAACCGGAATTCCTAATCAAAGTTTTGACGGAAAAGGCGCTGTATTCTTGTTAGACTCAGGTATTGTAGGCGAAACGGCTCCTATGGTGAATATTTTCATGGAAAACCTGAAAGACAAAGGTTTCCGTGCCATGCTTAAAAATCAATTCGTAAAACATACCGATGCTTGTGTAGAAAACTTCCTTGGTGGTGATATGAAATCATTGTTTATGAATACCAAAAAATTATCAAAAGTAGTTTTGAATAACTTTAAACCTATGATTCCGGAACAATTTCACGGAATCTGGCAACAAGGAATTGACAGCAATGACTACTACTTAAAATTATGTGGTTCTGGCGGTGGCGGATACATCTTGGGCTTTACTGAAGATTTAGAAAAAGCCAGAGTTTCCTTGAAAGATTATAAACTAGAGGTAGTTTATCAGTTTTAAAAACCTTAAACCTTAAACTTTAAACCTTAAACTCCCATAATGTTAAGCAGGCAGCACAAACTTCTTATAATGAAAATTGCAAGTTTGTTCTCTGTAGTTAGAGGGTATAACATTCCAATCATTATTTTGGCGCAATACCTTTCGGCGATATTTATTCTGGCACCCGAAAAAAGAGCATTGGATATCCTACTGGATTTCAATTTATTTATACTTGTTTTTGCTTCTTCAATTACGATAGCTTCAGGTTATATCATCAATAATTTTTATGACAGTCGAAAAGATTTAATCAATCGCCCCAATAAGTCGATGCTGGACCGATTGGTGAGTCAAAAAACAAAGTTGACTGTGTATTTCTCGCTCAATTTCATTGTGGCTTTAATGGCTATGTTCGTCTCTTGGCGTGTGTTTTTATTCTTTTCAGGGTATATATTTTCCATTTGGTTTTATTCCCATAAAATAAAAAAATATCCAATAATAGGAAACTTGACAGCGGCTTTACTGGCTGTTTTACCTTTTTTTGCGATACTGTTGTATTTCTACAATAAGATTCCATTTGAAGAAATCGAAAATTACAAAAGACAGCTCGGAGTAATCTTTGCGCACGCATCCTTTCTGTTTTTATTGCTGTTGATTCGAGAAATGATCAAAGATTTGGAGAACCTAAAAGGCGATTTAGTTAATGATTACAAAACGATTCCGATTGTTTATGGTGAAGAAATTTCAAAAAAAACCATTACAGCATTGACAATTCTAACTGTATTGCCAGTTTACGTTTTAATCGAAATTTACGATGTCGGTTATATGGATATCTATTTTTATTCCTGTCTAATAATTTTAATTTTCTTCTTACTTTACTTGTGGAGATCAACTACCAAAGCGCAATTCCTTTTACTCCATAATGTGTTGAAATTCCTTATTGTGGCTGGTGTATTTTGCATTGTGCTTATCAATCCAAGTGTTTTATGGCACGGAAAAAGATTGTTGATGATGGTTTAGATTATTACTTCGTCGGAATTATAAAAAGAGCAAAACAATTTCCTCAAAAATCCCCAAATTTCTCCATTAGCTTAGCCCCGATTATTTCACTTGACTTTTATTTTAATAGGAGTTCAATGAATTTCATTTGCAACGGCATCCTTTTTCTTTTTTCTTTAAAAAATAATATGACTATCCGTAATGCGGACTAAAATCATTTCGAATACAATTTTCGTCGTTTGTACATTTATAAAGCATAAATATTAGCCCACAGATTGTACAGATTATACCGATTTGCACGGATTTTTTTACTCGGTGAATCAAACTGTTTGTCTTGTCCTAAAATAGGTTTACACATTTAAACGACAATTAAATGAGAACAAGTAAAGTTATTTTAGGATTTAAAAGGCCGATAGAAATTTCTAATATGGAACGTCGGCAGATAGT
>NZ_JBLNKS010000010.1:0-147963 GCF_048276375.1 Flavobacterium sp. ZB4R12
CCCGCCTGCGCAGATGGTACTGCAGTTATGTGGGAGAGTATGTCGTCGCCTTTCTTTAATCTGAACCCGTTTCAGATTCTATAAATCCTCATCATGAATTTGATGAGGATTTTTTTTGCTCCTAACTTTTTTTAATACAGTGAAAGAGGGAAGGATCAAGTATTATTTTTTAGGATTAATCCTATTTTATTTCTTCCAATCTCCTCTTAAATGATAGGCTTTGGGTTTGGTAAAAGCCCGAATTCCCGCATGTGAAAGTGTAGCGCCAAAACCGGAATGTTTTCGTCCAGACCAAGGCAACGCTGGAGAAACCCTATCACAACAATTCCAATAACCCGTTCCTGAATTTACTTTTGTAAGAATTGCTTCGGCGCGTTTTTGTGATACAGAATACACCGAAGCTGTCAATCCATAATCAGTGTCATTCATCAAATGAATGGCTTGCTCATCATCTTGGACTTTCATAATCCCGATAATTGGTCCAAAAGATTCTTCCTGCATCACGAGCATATCGTTAGTGACATTAGACAAAACCGTTGGTTCAAAATAGTTGCCGGGTTTGTTGATTCGTTTTCCGCCACATTCCAATTTTGCTCCTTTCTCCAAGGCATCTTTCACTTGGTTTTCCAAGATTTCAATTTGTTCGGGTCTTGTTAATGCTCCTAAATATACCCCTTCTTCTGTTGGTAAACCCGCTTTCCAAGATTTTACTTCTTCAACAAAAGCCTGTACATACGCATCATATTTTTTTTCTTGGACATAAATGCGTTCTACCGAGCAACAACTTTGCCCGTTGTTGTAAAAGGCTCCATCAGCAGTGCCAATTGCAATATTTTTCACATCTTCGACATCGTTGGTTATGTAAAGAGGATCTTTTCCGCCAAGTTCTATTTGGCAAGGAACCATTTTCGGAGCCACTTTTTTATAAATATATTGTCCCGTTTTATAAGAACCGGTAAAGAAATAGCCGTCAAAATCCATTTCCAATAATGCTGCTCCTATGTTTCCTTTTCCAATGGCAATTTGGAAAACATTAGCGGGAACGCCAGCTTCCAAAAGCAGTTTTTGGATTTCTAATCCCGTTAAACTGGAAAATTCCGATGGTTTGTACAATACTGCATTTCCAGCAAGTAGCGCAGGTACAATCACGTTGATTCCCACTAAATAAGGATAATTCCAAGCCGATATATTGCAAATAACTCCAAGAGGTTCATAGACAATTTTCTCTCCCATTCCGTCTTGTTCCACCATATATTCGTCCGCCAAATATTTGTCCGCATTGCTGCAAAGCCAGGAAATTCTGGCTCTTGCGCCATTGATTTCGTTTCTGGATTGTTGTGTGGGTTTGCCAACTTCAGACGTTAAAATTTCAGCTAGGGTTTCTATATTTTTTTCCAACAAATCGTGGAATATCATTATGATTTTCCGTCTTTGTTCTACTGTTTTGGCTTGCCAATCGAGTTGTCCTTTCTTTAAATCAGTAAATTTTTTAGACAAACTTGCTTTATTATCTTGGTTTATTTTTGCTATTTCCTTTCCGTTTGCAGGATTTATTATTTCTAATTGCATATTTTTTCTATTAAAGCTTTTCGTATGTTTTTGCTGAAAGGACTTTCTAAATCTCCCATTCTTTCTGGATGCCATTGCACCGCCAAAAGAAATTGTTCCTCTGGATTTGTAGATTCTATAACTTCTATAACTCCATCTTCGGAATGCGCGACTGCTTTTAAATCAGTTCCCAATTTTTCAATGGATTGATGATGTGAACTGTTAACTTCCCCAGATTCCTCTTTCACAATCGAATAAAAGAAGGAGTTTTTCTCTACTTGAACTTGGTGTTTTTTGTCTTCTGTTCCTTTTTTATGAATTTCGTTTTTGCTTTCGCCATTATCTAAATGCAAAGTTCCACCTTTGTAAACATTGATTAATTGCAAACCCCTACAAATTCCCAAGATTGGTTTATGTGATTTCAAGGCTTTTGCCAAAACCTCCATTTCAAATGTATCCCGTTTTGTATTGAATGTTTCAGGTGCATTTGCATAATCTACCTTTTCGTTGGGTTCCATATCGATACCGCCAGTAAACACGACCGCATCGCAATTGGCGACATCTTGCAAATTATTTTTTTCATACGACAGTTCAACGATGTCGATGTTTTCATCATTTCCTTTTATCCAGCGAGGATAATTGTGATAATTTGTTTCGGAAAATGTTACTCCAATTTTCATTTTTAAAGGGCTTCTAAATACAGTTTTTTGAAATCTTCCCTGCTTACCGGTTTTGGATTATTTGGGTGTGCAAAATCTTCAATTGCTAAATCAGCAAGAGTTTCAATATGTTCTAATTTCACTCCGATAGCACTTAATTTATGCGGAATATTTATTTTGGTATTCAAGTCAAAAAGATATTGTACAACAGCTTCGCCGGTATGTTCTTTTAGTTCCAAGGTTTGGGCAATTCTTTTGAACTTATCCTCGTTTCCTGCAATATTGAAACGCATTCCATAAGGAATATTCACGGCATTTGCCAATCCGTGGTGTGTATCTAACAAAGTAGAAAGTGGGTGTGCCAAAGAGTGCACCACACCAAGCCCTTTCTGGAAAGCGATGGCTCCCATCATCGAGCCCAACAACATTTTAGAACGCGATTCCATATCGGGATTGTTGGTGGCTTTTTCCAAGGATTCGCTGATTAATCGCATTCCTTCAAGTGCAATTCCATCACAAATAGGATGGTAATTTTTTGCCAAAAATGCTTCCATATTATGCGTCAAAGCGTCCATTCCGGTGGCTGCCGTGATAAATGCCGGCAATTCCATCGTGAGCATTGGATCGGCAAAAACGATTGCCGCCAACAGTTTTGGCGAAAACAATATCTTTTTTTGGTGTGTTTCATCGTCCGAAATAATAGCGCTTCGACCCACTTCGCTTCCGGTTCCGGCTGTGGTAGGAATGGTGATAAGCGTTGGCACGTCATTGGTAATATACACATCACCGCCTATTAAATCGTCGTATTTAAATAGGTCTTCCCGGTGATTGATTCGCAAGGCAATGGCTCTTGCCACGTCTAAGCCGGCACCGCCACCAATGCCAATAATGCAATCGCATTCGGCATTATCATAAGCATCGCCACCTTTGTAAACGTCTGATTTTACAGGGTTTTTATGAATGTCATAAAACACTTCCGGTTCAAAACCTGCATTTTGCAAATCGGCAACTATTGTCTTGAAGAAAGGCAAGGCAAAGACATTTGGATCTGTTACCAATAATGGTTTTTTGAAACCATTTTTCTTCAAATATTCGGGTAGTTCTTTTATTACTCCAGCTCCAAAACGTATCGTTGTTGGAAAATTAAATTGTGAAATCATTGTTATGCTTTTATAATTTAAGATTTTTGTATTTTCATTACTCCAGTTTTAAGAAGACATTATATTATCTCGAAATATCTTTTCATTTCCCAGTCAGTAACAACTTTAGCAAATTGGCGCCATTCCCATTCTCTTGTTTCCGTAAAATGTTTTACAAAGGTATCGCCAAAAAGTTCATTGGCAATTTTTGAATCACGCATTTTGAAGGTGCTGTCAATCAAATTTTTTGAAAGTCGTCCGTTGCTTTCGTCGGTGTATCCGTTTGCGAGAGTTCGGGGTTGTTTCAATTCCAAGTTGTTTTTTATACCATACAAACCGGCAGCCATACAAGCGGCTATTGCCAAGTGAGGATTGGTGTCGGCACCAACGATTCTGGTTTCCAGTCGGCAGGATTTTGAACCTGCAGGCAATGATCTCAACGCCACGGTGCGATTATCAATTCCCCAAGTAAGGGTTGTTGGTGCCCAAGCTCCTTCAACTAATCTTTTGTATGAGTTTATTGTTGGGGCAATCATTGGCAATATTTCTGGTAAACAAAGCAATTGTCCTGCTATGTAACTGCGCATCAGATCACTCATCTTGTTTGGGTCTTTTTCGTCGAAAAACAGATTTTTGCTGGCATCGGCATTCCAAATACTTTGATGAATATGACCTCCGCAACCAGGCAAATTTTCTGAAATTTTTGCCATAAAAGTTGCCATAACCCCGTGTTTATAGGCAATTTCTTTTACAGCAGTTTTAAACAAGGTTGCTCTGTCGCCTGACAAAATCGTTGTTCCGTATTGAATGGCAACTTCATAAGTTCCTGGTCCGGTTTCGGTATGAAGTCCTTCTACAGGAATATCAAATTTCGTCAGTAAATCGAACAAATCCGTGAAATAATCATTCTTTAAAGAAGTTCTCAAAATCGAATAACCAAACATTCCCGGTGTGAGTGGAGTAAGGTTTTGGAAATTTTTGGCTGCAGCTGATTCAGGTGTTTCAGCAAAATTGAACCATTCGAATTCTTGGGAAACAAAAGGCGTGAATCCCGCTTGATTAGCTTGTGATTCAATTTTTTTTAATAATTGTCTTGGGCAAATTTCAAGTGGACTTCCATCATTTTTGATAAACTCACCCAAAAAAAAAGGAACATTGTTTTCCCAGGGAATTTTCCTAAAAGTGTTGAAATCAAGTCTTACTTTAGCATCAGGATAACCGGTGTGCCAGCCTGTATAAGTGCCGTTGTCATAAGAAACATCGGTCATATCCCAACCAAAAACGACATCACAGTAACCAAAATCACTTTCGAAAATGGTACTGAATTTTTCGGCAGAAATGTATTTTCCTCTCAAAACACCGTCAATATCGACGATTGCCAGTTTTACCTTGCCGGATGGATGCTGTTTTATATAATCAATAATTTCAAGTTTATTCATCTGGATATTTATTTTGGAATTGATAAAATCTTTATATAAATATAGTTTTTAGTTTTCGTTATATTTTTAAATCAATCAAGTCCTTTTCTGAAATTTAGAAAGACCTGATTTTAGAAATTCAGATTACTTTCATAACAAATCTATAAAATTTAGAAAGAATTTAAAGATTTTATTTTCTTTTATGAAAAAGTTTGAATAATATGTAGCTACCAATTAAAGTATTGCAATTACGAATTTAGAATTGTAAGTAATTGCCCCTGCAGATGGTACTGCAGTTATGGGGAGAGTAGGTCGTCGCCTTTCTTTTGAAAAACCCTGTTTCTAGCGAATCAGGTTTTTTTGTTTTATAATAGGTTTTATAAATTGTAGGAATTACTTTTTAATTGTATTTTAGCTCTCAAAATTTGTAATAGTGTATCCACTAATTTTTATACCTTTAACATAATTACATTCTGACTTAGTTCATGCTCAACCAAAACCCAGAACAAATTTCGCGAGATAACATTGACAAACAATTAGTTGATTGTGGGTGGATTATTCAGGATAAGAAAAAAACAAATCTTGCGGCTGGTTTGGGAGTTGCCATTCGGGAATACCAAACTGATATTGGTCCAGCGGATTACGTTTTGTTTGTAGATAAAAAAGCCGTTGGTATCATTGAAGCCAAACGGGAAGAAGAAGGGATTCATTTGACTTCTGTTGAAGAACAATCTTCTCAATATGCCAATGCCAAACTCCGTTTATTAAACAACGACCCATTGCCTTTTGTGTATGAAAGTACAGGAGAAATCACTCGTTTTACAGACTACAGAGATCCAAAACCGCGTTCCCGAAATGTTTTTACTTTCCATCGTCCGCAAACTTTTTTGCAATGGTCGAAAGATTCTAAAACCTTGCGCGCCCGTTTACATGATATTCCTGCCCTAGCTGTTGATGGCTTACGTGATTGTCAAATTACAGCCATTGCCAATTTAGAAAAATCATTCAAAGACCAACGACCGAAAGCCTTGATTCAAATGGCAACAGGCTCAGGTAAAACCTTTACGGCGATTTCTTTTATTTATCGTCTCTTGAAATACTCGAAAGCCAAACGAATTCTATTTTTGGTAGATACTAAAAATTTGGGAGAACAAGCCGAAGGCGAATTCCGTTCTTATACTGCCAGTGAAGACAATCGACTATTTACTGAATTGTACGGCGTAACCCGTTTGAGCAGTTCGTTTATTCCTAATGATAGTCAAGTATACATCAGTACGATTCAGCGGATGTATTCTATTTTGAAGGAAACGGAATTGGACGAAAGTGCCGAAGAAGAAAACCCAAACGAATTGCGCTTTGAACCCAAAGAAGCAGTTCCAGTCGGCTATAATGAAAAAGTACCGATTGAGTTCTTTGATTTTGTGGTTATTGACGAATGCCATCGCAGTATATATAATTTATGGAAACAAGTCTTGGATTATTTTGACGTGTTCCAAATTGGGTTGACGGCTACTCCAGACAATAGAACCTTTGGTTATTTCAACCAAAATCTGGTTTGCGATTATGGGTATGAAAAAGCCGTCATTGATGGTGTTTTGGTTCCGTATAATGTATTTACGGTAGAAACTAAAATCACCAAAGAAGGAAGTGTCATCAACATAGGCGAAAAAGTAGACAAACGGGAACGACTCACCCGAAAAAGATTTTGGGAAGCCATTGATGAAGATGAAATATACAGCGGCAAACAATTAGACAAAGACATTGTAAACCCAAGTACCATACGAACGATTATCAAAGCGGTGAAAGATAATTTACCAGCTATGTTTCCAGATAGGTTCCTCACCCCGACCCTCTCCAAAGGAGAGGGAGACGAAACCGAAATTGGGAGTAGTGAAATTTTGGTTGATGCTTATGCTGATGGATTTGAAGTGCCGAAAATGCTCATATTTGCTAAAACCGATTCCCATCCGAAGACATTATAGAAATTGTCCGGGAGGAATTTGGAGAAGAAAATAAATTCTGTAAAAAGATAACCTATAGAAGTTTAGAAGATCCCAAATCGGTCTTACAACAATTCCGTAACGATTATTACCCTCGTATTGCAGTAACGGTAGATATGATAGCCACAGGAACTGACATCCGTCCGCTGGAAGTATTGTTATTTATGCGTGATGTAAAAAGCCGTTCTTATTATGAACAAATGAAAGGTCGTGGCACCAGAACCTGTTCCGTCGAGGAATTGAAAGCCAAAGGAACCCCTTCGGCTAAATACAGTAAAGACCATTTTGTGATTATTGATGCTATTGGTGTCGAGAATTCTCAAAAAACCGATAGCCGACCGTTAGAAAAAGCACCCGGCGTTTCTTTGAAAGATGTTTTGGCTAATGTGGCAATGGGAAACACTTCGGAGGATATGTTAACTACGCTTGCCAATCGTTTGATTCGTTTGGAATGCCAACTTTCCGAAAAAGATAAACTCAAATTTGCTGAACAAGCCAATGGTTTTACCATCAATCATATAGTGAAACAATTGTTGAATGCACACGACCCGGATTCCATTGAAAAAATAGAATTAGGAGTAAAATTAAATTTAAGAGGACAAGCGCCTATTGAAATTGAAGCTGCAATCGAAAAAGGAAAACAACAGTTAATTGAAGATGCTGTTGCCGTTTTTCACAATCCGGATTTGCGCGATTTTATTGTGGATATTCGCAAGAAATACGACCAGATTATCGATGTCGTGAATATTGATACGATTACCAACATCGGCTGGGTAAAAGACCAAGATGCAGCAGCAAATACAACAATAACGGATTTCAAAACTTGGATAGAAAGCCATAAAGACGAAATTACTGCTTTGCAGATTTTCTATGCTCAGGATTATCGCCATAGGGAGTTTTCCTATAAGATGATTAAAGATTTGTGCGAAAAATTAAAAACCGAAAAACCTTTGTTAGCTCCTTTAGCCGTTTGGCGCGCCTACGAACAATTGGAAAAAACCAATGGTTCTACCAAAAACGAACTGATTGCCTTGGTATCGTTGATTCGACGCGTAAGCGGTATTGATGCTACGCTCACAGCCTATGATAAAACGGTAGATAAAAATTTCCAAGATTGGGTATTCAAGAAACAAGCAGGTACTTTAAAGTTTACAGAGCCCCAAATGCAATGGTTACGCATGATGAAAGATTATGTAGCCAATAGTTTTCATATAGATCGAGACGATTTTGATTTAAGCCCTTTTAATGCCGAAGGCGGATTGAGTAAAATGTGGCAATTGTTTGGCGAAGAAACAGATGCGATTATTAATGAATTAAATGAAGTATTAGCTGCATAAAAAAGCATAATTTTGTATCAACTTTAAATTTAGAAATGTTCGAAAATCATTTACAACTTGGCAATGGAGTTTTTACTACGCAAGAAATTGCGCAGATTCTTCGTGTGCCATACCCTAAAGTTAGAAACTGGATTACTCAATATTGGGATGGTGAACTGGGAAAATGTTATGAACAACAATATTCTTGGTCTGTTGGAAATACTCGTGCTGTTGGTTTTCATACACTCATTGAGTTTTATGTAATGATGCAATTTACATTAGCCGGAGTAAAAACTAAAGCAGTTTTAAAAGCACACAAAGAACTAGGAGAGCATTTTAAGACCAATTTCCCTTTTGCAAAAAAAGAAGTATTAGACCATATCTCAACTGATGGTTTAAAAGTATATTTTAAAATAAATGATGTAAATATAACTCTTGATGGAAGCAAGCAATTCAATTTAGACATTATCAAAATGTTTTTTAAGAATTTAGATTTTGATAATGATATGTTAGCTTCTCGTTTTTGGCCAATGGGCAAAAGCCATAAAGTAGTTTGTGATCCGCATAGAAAGTTTGGACAACCTGTATTAGATGGCACAAGTATTCAATCCGAAGCTATTTACAGAATGTATCTTGCCAAAGAACCCCTTAATTTTATTGCTTCTATTTATGAAATTCCATTAAAATCGGTTAAAGATGCCATAGCTTTTCATAAAAATGCAGCTTAATGGTAAAAAAATACAAAATCTATATTGATGAAAATATGCCCAGCCAATTGGCTCGTGGTTTACATACTTTGCAACAACCTCAAAACGCAAAAGATGGTTTCGAAATAGAAGTACTTTCTATCAAAGAAGTTTTTGGACAAGGTGCTCAAGATGAAGATTGGATACCAAAAGTAGGAGCCGAAAACGGTATTGTAATTACCCAAGATTTTAGAATACAATCCCAAAAACACCAACGCGAGTTATATATAGAAAGTGGCGTTGGTATTTTATTTCTTAATCCCCCTTCAAATGGGGGATTTTCCTATTGGGATTTAGTTAAAAAATTAATTTCGGAATGGGAAGATATTAAGAAAATAATCAAAAAGAACAAAACGCCTTTTGCTTATAGAGGAACGTCAAGAACAAAATTTGAGAAAATGGATTAGTTTTTATTTGATAAGAATAAATCATATAAAAACACGCTATTTTACAGCAATATCTAATTTGACTACAACTCAAAATTATTAACAATTTGCCTTTAATGACACAAAAGAATAAATTACCAAAAGATTGGAAATGGGTTAAACTCAAAGAAGTTTGTGAAGTTGTTACAGGTACAACACCCCCAAAATCTGATATGACTAATTATGGAAAGGATATACCCTTTTTTAAACCACCACATTTATGGGATGGCTTAATTGGTGAAACAGAAGAAATGCTTTCTTCAAAAGGAGCTACTAAAGCTAGAATAGTACCTCCAAATACTGTATTAGTTACTTGTATTGGTAATCTTGGAAGAACAGGTTTTGTAAGGAAAGAAGCTGCATTCAATCAGCAAATAAATGCAATACTTGAAAATGAAAAGATTGACGGAAAATATATCTTTTACCAAGCACAATCACCAACTTTTAGAAATCAATTAGAAAAATTAGCTACTGGAACAACCGTTTCTATAGTAAATAAAGGAAATTTTGAAACTATTAGTATTCCTTTAGCTCCACCAAATATTCAACAATCCATCGTCTCCAAAATAGAAGAACTTTTCAGCGAGTTAGACAAAGGTATTGAAGATTTAAAAACTGCACAGCAGCAATTAAAAATCTATAGACAAAGTGTTTTGAAATGGGCTTTTGATGGGAAGTTGACGAATGAAAAAGTTAAGGAAGGAGAATTGCCGAAGGATGGGAATGGTTGAGATTTGGAGAATTGTTTTCTGAAAGTCCACAAAATGGGTTGTACAAACCATCTACTGAATATGGAACTGGAACACCTATAATTAGAATAGATGGGTTTTATGATGGTGTAATTTTAAACGATTATCAATGTAAAAGACTTAGATTAACTAATGATGAAATTAACAGATACTTGATTTCTGTTGGAGACATTTTAGTTAACAGGGTAAATAGTATGCCATATTTAGGAAAATGCGGAATAGTAAAACATCTAAATGAAAAAACTGTTTTTGAAAGTAATATAATGAAAATTCGAGTTAAAAAAGAAATTTCATTTTCGGAATATATTTCTATATATCTTACTTCAAAAAAAGGTTTAAGTGAGTTAAGAAAGAATGCCAAACAAGCCGTTAACCAGGCAAGCATAAACCAAACTGATGTTTCTAATGTATTGATCCCACTTCCACCAATCCAAGAACAACACCAAATCGTTCAAGAAATCGAGAGTCGTTTGAGCGTATCCGATAAAATGGAGGAAAGTATCAGTCACAGTTTACAACAAGCCGAGGCATTGAGACAAAGTATATTGAAAAAGGCGTTTGAGGGCAAACTTGTATAATATGTACCGAGCCTACAGCTCTCTATGACGGTAGCGTTTTGTTGTGTCAACTGGACTAAAGTCCAGCCTTACAAAATGGGTCGAGCCGATGGCTCTGAGACGTAATGAATAAATCCCGTTGGGATGACAAATGTTGTAGCAACGGATTTTAATCCGTTGATATTAAACAAAACGGACAAAAAGTTCCGTAGGAACGGCACATGTTATAGCAACGGATTTTAATTCGTTGAATTGAAAAAGGCGTTTAGTGGGAGTTGGTGTAATGATATGTACGCTCTCTATGACGGTGGCGTTTTGTTGTGCCAACTGGACTAAAGTCCAGCCTTACAGAATGGATCGAGCCGATGGCTCTTATGCGTAATGAATAAATCCCGTAGGGATGACCAATGTTGTAGCAACGGATTTTAATCCGTTGATGTTAAAAACAAAACGAACAAAAAGTTCCGTAGGAACGGAACATATTGTAGGAACGGATTTTAATTCGTTAATGTAAAACAGCACATGTTGTAGCAACAAATTTTGTTTCTTTGAAACTTTGAAACATAGAAATGATTCATAAAAAAATAGATATGGCAAATACCTATCATCAAGTTTACTATCTATCATCTATCATCAAGTTTACATTCAAGCAGTTTTTGCAGTAAAGTACCGAGAAGCCGTAATTAGCAAGGAATGGAAATCAACACTAATGGGCGTAATTGGCAATTTGATTAATGAAACGGGGTGCAAAACCATCATAGTAAATGGTGCTGAGGATCACGTGCATTGTTTCTTGGGATTGAAACCAGTGGTTTCTATTTCAGAATTGATGAAAACAGTAAAAGCAAAATCATCAAAGTATATTAATGACCATCAATTGACAAAACATCGATTTGAATGGCAGGAAGGATATGGAGTTTTTTCTTATAGTCATTCTCATATTGATAATGTTTATAAGTACATTGCTAATCAGGAAGAACATCATAAAAAACAAACATTCAAAGAGGAATATTTGGCGTTTTTAGACAAGTTCGAAGTCCCTTTTGATGAAAGATATATTTTTGAGGATTTGAAATGATCCGAGCCTACGGCTCTCTATGACCGTGGAGTTTCGTCGTGTCAACTGGACTAAAGTCCAGCCTTACAGAATGAGTCGAGCCGATGGCTCTTATACGTAATGAATAAATCCCGTAGGGATGACCAATCTTGTTGCAACGGATTTTAATCCGTTGATATTAAAAACAAAACGAGCAAAAAGTTCCGTAGGAAGGACACGTATTATTGAATTTTAAAATAACAGATTATAATATGGAATTACAATCAGAAGGACATTGTATTTTTTGCAATGAATACTTTTCTCAAAAAGACATCGGCAAGCATTTGGCGATTCATTTGAAAATAAAGGAAAAGGAAGATAAAGGAAAAAAAACAAATGGCTTCAATCACATAGTGGTTGAAGCAGATGTTATGTTTTTGCAGCTACTGGTGAGAAGTACTTGTGAGATGGAAGAAATCGACAATTTCCTAAGAGATATTTGGTTAGAGTGTTGTGGTCATGACAGTGGTTTTCATATCAAAAGAGGAGAAGAAATCGAGATGGATGATATTGTTGGTAATGTATTAACACCTAAAACCAAAGTCTCCCACGACTATGATTACGGTACAACTACCAGAACATTTATAAAAAGCGTAAAAGTATATGATTTAGACTTTGATGATGATGACATTGTTTTGCTGTCAAGAAATGAACCCTTAAAGATTATGTGTTCTGTCTGCAATAAAAAAGCAGCGACTGTATTATGTTCGGTATGCTTGTGGGAGGGCGATTCCTATTTTTGTAATACCTGTGCCAAAAAGCATGCTAAAACCTGCGACGATTTTGACGATTATGCCAGTATGGATGTGGTGAATTCCCCTCGAATGGGAGAATGTGGTTATGAAGGAGGCAGTTTTGATAAAGAAAGAGACGGTGTGTATAAAGAAAGAAAAAAGTAAAAATGAGCAAAGATAATTCAGCAAACACTTCAAGTATAGTTTCCAAAGTATGGGCATTTTGTCAAACCCTTAGAGACGATGGCGTGGGCTATGGCGACTACTTGGAGCAATTGACCTATTTGTTGTTCCTGAAAATGGCAGACGAATACAGCAAGCCTCCCCACAATAGAGAAATGCCTATACCTGCGGAGTATGCTTGGGAAACCTTGACTACCAAAAGTGGTACTGAGTTAGAGTCACATTACAACATCATGTTGCGTGAGTTGGCCAAAGAAAAAGGCATCTTGGGGCAAATCTTTGTCAAGAGCCAAAACAAGATACAAGACCCAGCCAAGTTATATAAATTGGTTGCGCTCATTAATGCTGAGAACTGGATCTTGATGGGTGTGAAAGACAAAGGCGATATCTATGAAGGATTATTGGAGAAAAATGCCGAAGACACCAAAAGTGGTGCGGGTCAGTACTTCACGCCTCGCCCATTAATCAAAGCGATGGTCGAATGTTTGCGCCCGGAACCGTTGAAAACCATTGCGGATCCTGCATGCGGTACAGGAGGGTTTTTCTTGGCTGCCTATGACTGGATTGTGGACAATCGAGATTTAGACAAAGAAGCCAAACAATTCCTGAAATACGAAACCTTTTTCGGAAACGAGATTGTGGCAGGAACACGCCGCTTGGCATTAATGAATTTGTTTTTACACAACATTGGAGATATTGATTCGGACAATTTTATTTCCCCAAACGATTCCTTGATTACGGATTCAGGAACGCGCTATGATTACATTTTGGCCAATCCGCCTTTCGGCAAAAAAAGCAGTATGACCTTTACCAATCAAGACGGCGAACAAGAGAAAGAAGATTTGACTTATAACCGTCAGGATTTTTGGGTGACTACGAGCAACAAACAGTTGAACTTTGTGCAACACATTCGCGCGCAATGTCATTAAGTTAAGGGGTAATGTATTTAAAATCAGCTATTTAATTTTGTGTAAATTTGTTCTATAGTAGTATTTTTCGTATATTTATATACTAATTTAGTATATGAAAACAGTAGGAAAAAACTCTTATTTAATATTAGAGAAATTAAAAGAAGTAATTTTTAGTAAAGAAATAATTTTGAAATACAGAAACAATAAAACAGAATTTACCAGAAATCGGAAACAACCATTTGGTCAAATGTTGCTTTTTATGTTCAATTTGGTCAAAAAAAGTTTAGTTATAGAGATTGATACCTTTGTTCAGTTTTTAAATTCCAAAACTGATTCCGAAGAGATAAAGGATTTTACAAAAAGTGCTTTTGTGCAAAAACGCATGAAAATTAATCCCGAAGTTTTTAAATATTTATCGGAAGTAATTGTGGAAAATACTTATGTTGAAAGTAACACAATAATTGAATTTTTTGCAGGATTTAGACTACTTGCTGTAGATGGATCAAAAGTTACTCTTCCTTATACTGAAGAGTTAAAAAAAGAGTTTGGAGAATCAAAGAATAATACCAATACAAGTGTTGTTCAAGGCAGAACTTCGATTTTGTACGATGTGTTAAATCATATTGCTTTAGATTCGGTTTTAGAGAATTCAGGAATTGGCGAAAGAGAACTGGCTCTAAAACATAATTTTAGATGGAAAAAGGGTGATTTAATTATTTACGACCGAGGATATCCATCGTATGACTTTAAATATGAGCATATTAAAAAAGATGTGAATTTCGTAATAAGAGCAACTACAACACACAGCAAGGCGGTAGTTTCGTTTGTTTCTAGTGGTAAAAAGTCTTTGGTTGTAGAAATATTTCCACAGGAAAGACATTGTTTTAAAGACAAGGAATACAACAAAAACACTTCAATAAAGATACGATTAGTTCGAGTTGATTTGCCAAATGGAGAGATAGAAGTCTTGATGACTTCGTTATTGGATAGCCAAAAATATCCGTCAAAAATGTTCAAAGAATTGTACTTTTTGAGATGGGGAATAGAAACCTATTATGATGAATTGAAGAATAAAATTAAACTAGAATATTTCACAGGTTATTCAAAAATGAGTGTGCTGCAAGATTTTTTCTGTGCCGTTTTTATCAGTAATTTGCAATCGACTATCGTAAATGATTTGCAAGATGAATTAGAACTGAAAAATCAAAAGACAAAATTAGATTACAAAATAAATGCAAATCTGACGTATGGTTTTTTGAAAAATAGAGTTTTAGAATTACTTTTTAAAGAAGGTGCTTTGGAAGATGTATTTTTAGAATTACAAACATTGTTTCTCAAAAACACAGTACCCATTCGACCAGGTAGAAGTAATCCTAGAAATGTAGGCAAATATCGAAATCGAATAAGACCTTTTGTCCTTAAAAATCAAAGAGATGCGGTATGAAAACTCCTTAACTTAATGACATTGCATTCGCGCGATGCTCAAAACAACAGGAATGGCAGCAGTGGTGTTGCCTGATAATGTTTTATTTGAAGGCGGAGTGGGTGAAACCGTGCGTAAAAAACTATTGGAAACCACCGATTTACACACCATATTGCGATTGCCAACAGGTATTTTCTATGCCAATGGTGTAAAAGCGAACGTGTTATTTTTTGATGGAAAACCATCCAGCAAAGATGTTTGGACTAAAGAAACCTGGGTGTATGATTATAGAACAAACATTCACCATACATTAAAGAAAAATCCTTTAAAATTAAAAGATCTAAAAGATTTCATTACGCTATACAATCCGGAAAACAGAAACAAGCGTGCAGCCACTTACAACGCTGAGACTAATCCCGAAGGTCGTTGGAGAAAGTTTTCTTATGAGGAAATCATTGCCAGAGACAAAACGAGTCTGGACATCACTTGGCTTAAAGATAAATCCCTAGCTGATTTGGACAACTTACCCGATCCAGATGTTTTAGCTTTGGAAATTGTGGAGAATATAGAAGCAAGTTTGGATAGTTTTAGGGCGATTATTGCTTCGTTGAAGTAAACTTGTGGATGTATATTGATCCGTGTTTCGGTTTTATGTGGAGGGATAAATTAGGGTCAAAAGGGTCAAAACCTAATATGTAAAAACAAACAGCTATTGTTTCTTAAAAGTATATAAATATAAAATGGTTTGACTTTTCAATTCTAAAGTCAAACCATTTTTTATAAATCCAAACCTTCCTTCAATAACTTTTTATAATACTCACAAACCGCATTAATGGGACAGACCGGGCATTTGGGTTGTGGACGGCAAATTTCTCTTCCCAAAAATGAAATCGCCATTCCAATTTCGCCCCAAATTTCTCTTGGGAGCACTAGCATGAGTTGTTTTTCGGCTTTAATCCCGTCTTTGGTTTCTGTGATTAGTCCAATTCTGGGAGCTACTCGAATAACATGTAAATCAGCTATGATTCCTTCTGCAGGAACTTTTGCTTCACGCATGATCACATTGGCTGATTTTCGTCCGATGCCTTTTAGGGCAACTAAATCCTCCATAGTAAGCGGAATATTCTCGCCTTTTTTTATGGTTTGAGCGATTTCGAGTAACCATTTGGCTTTATTTCCAAAATTCCTGACATTGGAGATATAAGGAATTAAGGCATCGAAATTTGATACGGCCAAACTTTCCATATTTGGGTATGCTTCAAATAAAGCTGGAGCAATTTTATTGATATGAGCATCAGAATCTTGTGCAGATAAAACAACCGTAACCAAAAGCTGGTATAAATTGTGATGGTCTAACGGATGTTTCCGTCCTTTGTATTTTGTTAGAATTGGCTCTAATTTTTTAGCCCAATCAGTTGAGTTTCCAAATAAATCCATAGCATTATTCTTTAAAGTCCACTGATAAGGAATTCACGCAATACCGTTGTCCCGTTTTAGTAGGTCCGTCATCAAATACATGGCCGAGATGGCTTCCACAATTGGCACAAAGGATTTCAGTGCGTTTCATGCCGTGTGTCACATCCGAAATGTATTGTACTTTGCCAGGAATTGATTCGTCAAAGGAAGGCCAACCGCAATGCGCATCAAATTTGGAGTTGCTTTCAAATAAAGGTTCTCCGCAGGCACCACAGCAATACGTTCCTTTTTCGTAATGTAGGTTATAGGTTCCGGTATGAGGATATTCGGTTCCTTTTTGACGAAGAATTCGGTAGCGTTCTTCACCCAATTGTTCTTTCCATTCTTGTTCTGTTTTTTCGATAGGATATTTCATGTTTTTAAGTTTTTTGTATAACGTTGTAAAACAGTTATTTGTTTTGAATGAATTGAACTGTTTTTTCAATTACTTTATGGTTACCAAGAATTTTTCTATGCCCTAATCCATCGGTTAGAAGCAGCGCTCCGTTTTTCAGGTATTTATGAATGTGCATTGCTGCTGTTACCGAAACTTCGGGATCATTATTATCATGGATAACTAAGACAGGAATAGTAGTCTCTTTTGCGGCTAAATAAGCAGAATAACTATTCATATCTTCCTTATATTTTTTTTCGAAATGCAAACGTAAACGAGTGCTTATACTTGGTTTCAATTCTAATTTTGCCACAAAATCATCCATAATATCTTGAACGATATCACCACTGCCAATAACTACCGCCTGATTTACTTTAAACCCTTTTTTTATTGCATTCAAAACCGACATTCCACCTAATGAGTGGCCAACTGCGGCTTCAAATGGACCAAATTGTTTGTCAATTTCTAAAATTGTAGCAATAAAGTCTACCATAATGGTCGTTTTTCCAGGTGATTTTCCATGTGCAGGTGCATCAAAACTAATGGTGGAATAGCCTGCTTTTAGCAATTCATCAGCTATTTTAAATAATTGTGTTCCTCTTCCTGACCAACCATGAACTAATAAAATTTTCTTTTCACTTTTACCATATTTATATAAAACGACCTCTTTGTCAATTGCCGGAATTTTGATTAATTTTTGGACACTATTACGGTCCATTTCTAATTCTCTTTTTGGAATTTTATGTTTTATGGGCGTAGTAAAGAGCTTAGCAATAAATAATGTTATTAATTTTGGCGAAATAAACGAGATTAATTTACTTGTTAATAAGATAATCTTAGGAATTTTCAATGATTGTGTATGAATAGAAGTTTTTTTTGTCATTTCAATAAATTTTCAAGCGAGTTATTATGTTATAGTTTTTTTACTAAATTTAGAAAAACATAAAAGTAATATTTTTTACAAAGTTTTTATTGGGATTAACATAAATACTGGAATAATAAATATTTAGAATTGTTAAAAAATTAATTGAATAGTATTAGAATTAACGGAAAAACAACAAAATTTCATAAATGGAAATATTTCATATCAGTGCAGAATGTTACCCCGTAGCAAAAGTAGGAGGTTTAGCCGATGTTGTAGGGGCGTTACCAAAATATCAAAATAATGCAGGACATCATGTAAGAGTTGTGATTCCTTGTTATGATTCAAAGTTCAAAAACGAAAATGAGTTTGAATGTGTACATTGGGGTCATGTAAAGTTAGGAAGTTTTCATTTCCCTTTTAACGTTCTCAAAGAAAAAACGGATAAGTTAGGATTTGAATTGTATTTAATTGAAATTCCAGAATTATTTGATCGAAAAGAAGTTTATGGTTATCAGGATGATATTGAACGATTTTTATCTTTCCAAATTGCTTCTTTAGATTGGATAATAGGAAGGAATGAAGTGCCAGATGTTATCAATTGTCATGATCATCATACAGGTTTGATCCCTTTTATGATGTTGTATTGTCATAAATACAAAAAATTGCAAAATACACCTTCTATGATTACCATTCATAATGGTTTGTATCAAGGGCAGTTTGGATTTGATAAATTACATTATTTACCGGAGTTTGATTTGGCTCATGTGAATGTTTTAGAATGGGATAATAGTATCAATTCGCTCGCTGTAGGAATTAAGTGCGCTTGGGCAGTGACGACAGTTTCTCCTAATTATTTGAATGAAATCAATTATTCGGCTAATGGATTAGAATCCTTGTTTAATCTGGTACGATATAAATCCAGAGGAATTTTGAATGGAATTGATATCGAAGTTTGGGATCCGGCCAAAGATAATATGTTGGAAAAGAACTATTCGATTAAAAATTTCGAAAAAGGAAAACAGGAAAACAAAGAAAAATTATGTAATCTGTTCAATTTAGATCCAAGAAAACCACTTTTTAGTTTTATTGGAAGATTATTAGAAGAAAAAGGAGGCGATTTATTACCGCATGCTGCAGCACTGGCATTATCTGAAAATTATAACCAAATTAATATTTTAATTCTAGGATCGGGAAATCCAATTATTGAAAATCAACTGAATAGTTTATTGGCGGATTATAAAGGTAATTACAATACTTTTATAGGGTATAATGAAGAATTAGCTCATTTAATTTACGCGGGCTCTGATTTTCTATTAATGCCTTCTAGAGTGGAACCATGTGGCTTAAATCAAATGTATTCGTTGCGATATGGAACAATTCCTATTGTAAGAAGGACAGGAGGATTAAAAGATACGGTTATTGATTTTGGAGATGATGGAAATGGAATTTGTCATGATCAGGCAACAGTAGGAGATGTTTGTTATTCGATTCAAAGAGCAGTCGATTTATATGACGATAAAAAACATTTAAATAAAATCAGAAAAATAGGAATGAGCACGGATCATTCCTGGGAAAGAGTCTGTCAGGAATATATAGAAATGTACAATTTAATAATTAAGAAGAAATGAAAGCTAAAAAGAAAAATGTTATTGCAATTATTTTAGGTGGTGGACAAGGATCCAGATTATACCCATTGACAGAAACAAGATCTAAACCAGCTGTGCCGATAGGAGGTAAATATAGATTGGTCGATATTCCTATTTCTAATTGTATGAATTCGGATATTTACAGAATGTTTGTTTTGACGCAATTCAACTCGGCTTCTTTAAATGCACACATTAAAAATACTTATAACTTTAGTATTTTTAGTCATGCCTTTGTTGATATTCTTGCTGCAGAACAAACTCCTGATAATCCAACTTGGTTTCAAGGAACTGCAGATGCTGTAAGACAATGTATGCCCCATTTCTTAAACCATGATTTTGATTATGCTTTGATTCTTTCCGGGGATCAGTTGTATCAAATGGATTTTAACGATATGCTGGAGGAGCATATTAGAAAAGAAGCTGATATTACGATTGCTACCTTACCGGTAAATGCAAAAGATGCTCCTGAATTTGGAATATTAAAAACAAACTCCGAAAGTTGTATTGAATCTTTCATTGAGAAACCTGCAAAAGAATTGTTGCCAGATTGGGAATCGGATGTGAGCGAGCAAATGAAGAGCGAAGGAAAGCATTATTTGGCTTCGATGGGAATCTACATATTCAACAAAAAATTGTTGGTAGAGATCATGTCAAATCCTGATACTAAAGATTTTGGGAAAGAAATTATTCCTCAGGCAGTTGGGAATAAAAAGATATTAAGTTACCAATATGAAGGATATTGGACTGACATTGGTAATATAGATTCATTTTTTGAAGCTAATATTGGATTAACGGAAGACTTGCCTAAATTTAATTTATTCGATAACGACAATAAAATTTATACTAGACCAAGATTGTTGCCACCTTCAAAATTTCAAAAAACTATTGTTGATAAATCGTTAATTTCCGAAGGTTGTATTTTGAATGCCAAAGAAATAAACCATTCCGTGATTGGTATTCGATCTAGAATTGGTGAAGGAACCATCATTCAAAATTGTTATATAATGGGGAATGATTTCTATCAGAATATTGATGACATGAATGAAGACATTAAAAACAACAAACAATTGATAGGTATCGGGGAAAGATGCTTTATAAAGAATGCTATTGTTGATAAAAATTGCAGAATTGGTAATGATGTTTATATTGATGGGGGCAATCATTTAGAAGATTTTTCTAATGAATTATATGCCATTAAAGACGGAATTGTTGTTATCAAAAAAGGAGCAGTTATACCTGACAATTATATCATTAAGTAAATTTAAAAACTGTTTTTTCTTAAACTAATATTCTGTTCTTTTTATAAAAATAGAATTATACAACTGTTATATGAGTAAAGTTATCTCGCATTCCCTTTTTACCGATTTTGATATCGATTTATTTAAAGCTGGGAAACATTTCCGACTGTACGAAAAATTAGGTGCACATCTTATAGCAGTTGATGGAGTAGATGGTGTTTATTTTGCCGTTTGGGCTCCCACCGCACATTCGGTATCTGTGGTTGGGGATTTTAATTTTTGGAAGCAGGGAGAACATCTGTTGCAAGTTCGTTGGGATTCATCAGGTATTTGGGAAGGATTTATTCCAAACATTAAAAAAGGGGCTACCTATAAATATAAAATACAATCTAATAACGGTGGAATTATCACTGAAAAAGCAGATCCTTTTGCTTTTTACTGTGAAAAACCACCACATACTGCTTCAGTAGTCTGGGATTTAGATTATAAATGGAAAGACAATAACTGGATGGAAACCCGTCAAAATCATAATGGTTTAGACAAGCCCTATTCCGTTTATGAAGTGCATTTAGGTTCATGGAAGCGTCATGCCGAAGAAAATCGATTTTTGACTTATCTAGAATTTGCCGAAGATTTAGTGAATTATGTGAAAGAAACGGGCTTTACCCACGTTGAGTTTATGCCCATAATGGAGTATCCTTACGATCCATCCTGGGGGTATCAATTAGTAGGCTATTTTGCACCGACTTCCCGTTTTGGAAAACCGCAAGATTTTATGATTTTGGTCGATAAATTGCATGAAGCGGGAATTGGAGTAATTCTGGACTGGGTTCCATCTCATTTTCCAGATGACGCACATGGTTTAGGATTTTTTGATGGTTCAAACCTTTTTGAGCATCCTGATCGCAGAAAAGGATATCATCCGGATTGGAAAAGTTTAGTTTTTAATTATGGGCGAAATGAAGTTCGTTCCTTTTTAATAAGTAATGCTTTATTTTGGTTGCATCATTATCATGCTGACGCTTTGCGTGTTGATGCCGTTGCTTCCATGTTGTATTTGGATTATTCCAGAAATGAAGGGGAATGGGAGCCAAATATTTACGGAGGCAGAGAAAATCTTGATACCATAAGTTTCTTAAAGGAATTTAATGAAGCGGTCTATTTGAATTATGAAGGAGTGCAAACCATTGCGGAGGAAAGTACTTCTTTTCCTATGGTTTCAAGACCAACATCTGTTGGTGGTTTAGGGTTTGGGATGAAATGGATGATGGGCTGGATGCACGATACTTTAGAATATTTTCAAAAAGATACGGTATATAGAAAATACCATCAAAATGATTTGACTTTTTCAATGACCTATACCTTTTCCGAAAATTTCATGTTGCCGCTTTCCCATGATGAAGTGGTGTATGGGAAAAAATCAATTGCAGGAAGGATGCCTGGCGATGAATGGCAAAAATTTGCAAATTTAAGATTGTTGTACGGCTATATGTTTACACATCCCGGAACCAAATTGTTGTTTATGGGGAGTGAATTTGGACAAAGTAGTGAGTGGAATTTTGAAGGAAGTTTAGATTGGCATTTATTGCAATATCCATACCATGAAGGGGTGAAAAAACTGATTACTGATTTGAATGCATTGTACAAAACGCAACCTGCTTTGCATGAAAAACAATTTAGTCCAGAAGGATTTGAATGGATTAATTATTCGGATCATCAAAATGCGGTGATGTCTTTCATTCGAAAAGGAAACAATCAAAAAGATGATGTTATTGTAGTTTGCAATTTCACTCAAGTTGTTCGTCCGAATTATCGTATTGGTTTACCAAGGAAAGGTAAATTGACAGAGATTTTTAATAGTGATGCTGCAAATTATGGGGGAAGCGGGGTTTCCAACCCTAAAAAATTAACAATTGAAGCCTTACCTTATGACGGAAGAGATTATTCAACTGAATTGCTTTTGCCTCCATTGAGTGTAACTGTTTTTAAAATTTCATGATAATTTAATTTTTTTTAAATTCAAACATACTTGTTGTTAAGTTAATTTGGATAGTTCGTAAACTATCAATGTTTAAAAGTAGTTAGAATCTCTTTTTTTAATAAATTAATAACGTTTTCGTTAAAAAACGCATCATTTAAATCATTATTTTAGAAAGTAAAGAAAGTATTTTTTGTATGTTTGAGTTCCAAAAGAGATTAAAATTAATACCATAGAAAATGATCACAAATACAGAATTAGAATACAAAGGAGATTTATATCCTACAAAAATAGTTGCTTTTGAACATGAAGTAGATTCCGTATGTTTTCATACAGATAATAGTGTAATATTAAAAGTAACAGTATTAAGAGATAGTTTAATACGTTTTAGATTTACTACAAAAGGATATTTTAGCAACGATTTTTCCTATGCTATTGATAAAAATCATTCTCATGGATATAACTTTCTTGAGGTTTCTGAAGTAGAAGATTATTATCAGATAAAAACTAGTAAAGTACAATGTAGAATTCAAAAAATAGATATGAGATTGTCTATTTTTGATTTGGATGAAAATGTTATTTTAGAAGATGAATTAGGTTTTCATTGGGAAGAAAGCTATGAATACGGGGGCAATATCGTGAAAATGAGTAAGGCTTCAAAAGATGGGGAATGCTTTTACGGACTTGGAGATAAAGCAACCCAATTAAATTTGAAAGGAAAAAGATTAGAGAATTTTGCTACGGATCAATACGCATTTCAAAAAGACCAGGAGCCATTATACAAAGTTGTTCCGTTTTATATTGGATTGCAAAACAAACAATCTTACGGAATTTTCTTTGACAATACTTTTAGAACCTATTTTGATTTTTGTCACGAAAGAAGAAATGTAACCAGTTATTGGGCCGAAGGTGGAGAAATGAATTACTATTTCATTTATGGGCCACAAATGCAGGATGTTGTTACCACTTATACTGATTTGACCGGTAAACCCGAATTGCCGCCACTTTGGGCATTAGGATACCACCAATGCAAATGGAGTTATTATCCTGAAAGTAATTTAAAAGAAGTTGCAGCCAAATTCAGGGAATTGAGAATTCCATGTGATGCCCTTTATTTGGATATTGATTATATGGAAGGTTTTCGATGTTTCACCTGGAACAAAGAATATTTTCCTGATCCAAAAAGAATGGTGGCAGAATTAGCCGAAGATGGCTTCAAAACCGTTGTAATCATTGATCCGGGAATAAAAATTGACAAAGAGTACTCCATATATAAAGAAGCACTAAAAAATGATTATTTCTGTAAAAGAGCTGATGGCCCTTACATGAAAGGAAAAGTATGGCCGGGAGAATGTAACTTTCCTGATTATACGAATCCTGCGGTAAGAGAATGGTGGGCTGGATTGTTTAAAGAATTAGTTTCGGAGATTGGTGTAAAAGGAGTTTGGAATGATATGAACGAACCTGCTGTTATGGAGGTTCCTAATAAAACATTCCCGATGGATGTAAGACATGATTATGATGGAAATCCATGCAGTCATAGAAAAGCACATAACATCTATGGAACACAAATGGCAAGAGCTACATATCATGGTGTAAAAAGGTTTGCTTATCCAAAAAGGCCTTTTGTTATTACAAGATCAGCGTATGCAGGAGCACAACGATACACCTCTTCTTGGACAGGTGATAATGTTGCTACATGGGAACATTTGTGGATTGCAAACATTCAGGTGCAACGAATGTCCATTTCCGGAATGGGTTTCACGGGATCAGATATTGGAGGATTTGCTGAACAACCTTCTGGGGAATTGTATGCACGTTGGATTCAATTAGGTGTTTTTCATCCTTTTTGCAGAACCCACTCTTCTGGTGATCACGGCGATCAGGAACCATGGGCGTTTGATGGAGAAGTGATTGATATCACCAGAAAATTCGTCAACTTGCGTTATCAATTATTGCCTTATTTGTATACTATGTTTTGGCAATACATTGAAGAAGGGATTCCTATGTTGAAACCACTGGTTTATTATGACCAAGAAGATATTCAAACGCATTACAGAAATGATGAGTTTGTTTTTGGAAACCAAATATTAGTTTGTCCTATTTTAGAACCTAATTCTTTAGGAAGAAGAATGTATGTTCCTCGTGGACAGTGGTATAACTATTGGACCAATGAAGAAGTTAAAGGAGGAAAAGAAATTTGGGTTGATACTAAATTTGACCAAATTCCACTTTTTGTTAAAGCCGGTGCCATAATTCCAAAATATCCTGTTCAACAATATGTTGGCGAACTTGAATTTGATGAGTTAATCTTGGACATCTATTACAAAGAAGGTAAAGAGAAATCAGTAGTTTATGAGGATGCTCAGGATGGTTATGATTATAAAAAAGGAAGATACAGCTTCTTGTCATTTCAAACAACCGGTAAAGAGAAAGAATTAATCATTCAGTTGCATAAAGAAGGAAAATATGACACTAATTATTCCAAGTATAAAATAAATCTAGTTGGCTTGCCATTTAAAGTTAAAATAATTGAAATTGACAATGAGAAAGTTTCATTTGATAAAAAAATTTTTGAAAATGATAATTATTTAATCATTGATAAGGAGTTTACAGCATTGCACATAACTGGTGAATAACAATAAAGTTGATACATTTAAATTTAATTATGTAAATAAAAAATTCATAATAGTTGTATTTTTGTATAAAAATTAAACTTAAAATGATGAAAAAGAACTTATTACTAGGGATTTTTGCGATAGGATTATTATACTCTTGTGCAACCAATCCTTTGACAGGAAAAAAAAGCTTGAATTTTGTTTCTAACAGTGAGTTGTTCCCATCATCTTTTCAACAATACGGAACTTTTTTAAAGGAAAATAAAGTTATTGTAGGAACAGCTGATGCAAGAAGAGTAGAAGCAGTTGGGATGAGAATTAAAGCAGCGGCAGAAAAATATTTAACCTATTTGGGACAATCACAATATTTAAATGATTACCGTTGGGAATATAAATTAATTGACAGCAAAGAAGTTAATGCTTGGTGTATGCCTGGTGGAAAAATTGTTGTTTACTCGGGGATATTACCAATAACTAAAGATGATGCGGGTTTAGCTACCGTATTGGGACATGAAGTTTCTCATGCATTAGCAAATCACGGAGCACAACGAATGAGTGCTGCTCAATTGCAACAATTGGGAGCTGTAGGAGTTGCAGTCGCAACTGGAAGTCAAAGTACCGAAAAACAACAAATGTGGCAACAATATTACGGATTAGGTTCACAAGTGGGAGTTATGCTTCCATTTAGCAGAAGTCACGAAACTGAAGCAGATAAAATAGGACTTACACTTATGGCAATTGCAGGATATAATGCGGATGATTCCGTAATCTTTTGGCAAAGAATGGCTGCGCAATCTGCAGGACAATCGCCACCGGAATTTTTAAGTACGCATCCATCTGATGCTACCAGAATTGCAAATTTAAAAGCATTAATCCCGGAAGCAAAAGCATTAGCTGCTAAAGTTGGGATTATTTACAGATAATACTTTAAATTTTTAATGTTTATTAATTGGAACATTTAAGGAAGATTTTAATAGGCTATTCTCAAAAGAGAGTAGCCTATTTTTGTTTTTTTCTGTATTAATATAGAGTTGATTGTTAATCATTAACGATTTATTAAAGTCAAATTATTAATTTTTGGCTAATTCTAAACAAAAAATAAATAAATTCGTAGCATAAAAAAAAGAACCATGGCAGATTTACAAAAAGGGAGTGAAAAATTATTAAACGCTTGGGCTTTTTATGATTGGGCAAATTCAGTTTATACGCTTACCATTGCATCTGCAGTATTTCCAATTTTTTATGAAGCTTTATTTTCTGAGCGAGATCATTACATTGATGTTTTTGGTTTGCATCTCAAAAATTCAGCTTTAATAAGCTTTGTTACCGCTTTAGCATTTTTATTGATAGCTTTTATTTCGCCTTTATTATCTGGTATTGCAGATTATGTGGGAAATAAAAAATCATTTATGAAATTCTTTTGTTACTTGGGAGCGCTGTCCTGTATGGGATTATATTGGTTTAATCTTGATAATATATACATTGGATTGGCATTTTATTTTCTTGGCTTGATTGGATATTGGGGAAGTTTAGTTTTTTATAATTCCTATTTACCGGACATAGCTTATGTAGAGCAACAAGATAAAATTAGCGCCAAAGGATATTCATTTGGATATATCGGAAGTGTTATTTTATTGATTATCAATTTAGCGATGATCATGAAACCAAAACTTTTTGGAATTACAGGAACAGATGGAGAAGCAGCCATGAAAGCCATGCGATATTCATTTGTTATGGTTGGAGTTTGGTGGATATTATTCAGTCAGTACACTTATTATTTTTTGCCAAAAGGCAATAAAAATGCCAATCGTAAAGTGACACACCATGTAGTCTTTAATGGTTTTAAAGAGTTAAAAAAAGTTTGGGTTTTGTTGAAAGAAAACATTGCACTAAGACGATATTTAGGAAGTTTTTTTGTTTCGAGTATGGCCGTACAAACGGTGATGCTTGTAGCCACTTATTTTGGGGCGCAAGAAATTGCTTGGGAATCTAAAAGTGAAGGTACAACAGGTTTGATTATTTGTATTTTATTAATTCAGATAGTAGCCATTATTGGTGCGATATTCACCTCAAAAGCGTCAGAGAAGTTCGGAAATATTCCAACTTTAATTGTGATTAACTGTATTTGGGTAGTATTTTGTGCCCTTGCATTTTTTATAACTTTGCCTATACATTTTTATATCATGGCTGGTTTAGTAGGATTGGTGATGGGCGGAATTCAGGCCTTATCACGTTCAACGTATTCTAAATTATTACCCGAAACGGAGGATACCGCTTCCTTTTTTAGTTTTTATGATGTTTCCGAAAAAATTGGGATAGTCTTTGGGATGTTAATCTATGGTATTATTGACCAAATTACTGGAAGTCCGCGATTAGCAATCGTATTTCTTGGAGTGTTTTTTATTGCTGGTGTTCTATTACTTAGGAGAGTTCCAAAAAGAGGTGTCTTAAATTAATAGAATGCAAAATAGTACTTCCTAATTTTTTATTTTTTGCACTTTGAAAAACAGATATTTTCTTAATTATAATTTATGAATTTTTTCTTTATTTGTAAGAAGACATAATCGATTTTACTTTCACTTTGGCATAATGATTGACTATTTTAACGTTAAGCATCTTATCTATGTCATACATCGATTTTATTTAAATTTAATACTATGATACCTTACATTTGCTAGACGAATAAAAATTTTTAATGACAAAAAGACTTAAATAATATATGTCAAATCATAAAATACTTACTATTGACAATCTGTCACTTCAGGAATTTGATTCGGAAGCAGATTTAATACCACTATTGACTCCTGAAGACGAGGAGGAAATGAATAATGAAGCATTGCCTGATTCATTGGCTATTTTGCCATTGCGTAACATGGTTTTATTTCCAGGTGTTGTAATACCAATTACTGCCGGACGTGATAAATCAATAAAATTAATTAATGATGCCAATGCTGCGGGCAAAATTATTGGTGTTGTAGCTCAAAAAAATGAGCAAGATGAAGATCCAACCACTGATGATATTCATAAAATAGGAACTGTAGCCAGAATTTTACGGGTTTTAAAAATGCCTGATGGTAATGTTACAGTGATACTTCAAGGAAAAAAGCGATTTGAAATTGATTCTGTAATTGCTGAAACTCCATACATAACTGCAAAAATTAAAGAAGTTCCTGAAAAAAGACCGGGAAAACATGATACGGAATTTATTGCAATTCTTGATTCTATCAAGGAATTAGCGATTCAAATTATCAAAGAAAGCCCAAACATTCCCAGTGAAGCTACTTTTGCGATTAAAAATATTGAAAGCCAATCGTTTTTAATCAATTTTGTTACGTCTAACATGAATTTAACGGTTAAAGAAAAGCAAGACCTGTTAGCTATTAATGAGTTAAAAGTAAGAGCTTTAGAGACTTTGCGTTATATGAATGTTGAGTTGCAAAAATTGGAATTAAAAAATGATATTCAATCAAAAGTTCGTTTCGATTTAGACCAGCAACAACGAGAATATTTCCTTCACCAACAGATGAAAACGATCCAAGAAGAATTGGGTGGTGTTTCTCAGGAAGAGGAAATGGACGAAATGTTACAGAAGTCTTTGACCAAAAAATGGGACGAAAAAACGAAGAAACACTTCGAAAAAGAATTATCCAAAATGCGCCGAATAAATCCACAAGCGCCTGATTTTGGAATTCAAAGAAATTATCTGGAATTATTTTTAGAATTGCCTTGGAATGAATATTCTAAAGATAATTTTGATTTAAAAAGAGCACAAAAAATCCTTGATAGAGACCACTTTGGTCTTGAAGATGTTAAGAAAAGAATGATAGAACATTTGGCAGTTTTAAAATTGCGAAATGATATGAAATCACCCATAATTTGTTTGACAGGACCTCCGGGAGTTGGAAAAACCTCCATTGGAAGATCTATCGCAGAAGCATTGGGTAGAAAATATGTTAGAATTTCATTAGGTGGTTTACGTGATGAAGCGGAGATTCGTGGACATAGAAAAACTTATATTGGGGCAATGCCAGGAAGAATTATCCAAAGTTTGAAAAAAGCAGGAACTTCAAATCCTGTATTTGTTTTGGATGAAATCGATAAATTATCGAATAGTAATCAAGGCGATCCCTCTTCGGCATTATTGGAAGTTTTAGATCCGGAACAAAACAATTCATTTTATGACAATTTCCTGGAAATGGGATATGATTTGTCGAAAGTAATGTTTATCGCTACGTCTAATAATATGGCTGCGATTCAACCTGCGTTGAAAGACAGAATGGAAATCATCAAAATGTCTGGTTACACGATTGAAGAAAAGGTAGAAATTGCACGTCAGCATTTATTTCCAAGACAATTGAAAGAACATGGCCTAACAACCAAGGATTTAACGATTGGAAAAAAACAATTAGAAAAAATTGTAGAAGGATATACACGTGAATCTGGAGTTCGTGGTTTAGAAGCTAAAATTGCTCAAGTAATCCGTCATGCAGCAAAATCTGTTGCGATGGAAGAAGCGTATAACAAAAAAGTCACTGACGAAGATATTATAAAAACACTTGGTGTTCCAAGATTAGAAAGAGATAAATACGAGAACAATGATGTTGCCGGAGTGGTAACTGGTTTGGCTTGGACTTCTGTTGGTGGTGATATTCTTTTTATTGAATCTTTACTTTCTCCAGGAAAAGGAACGATGACAATTACTGGAAACTTAGGTACAGTAATGAAAGAATCTGCAACAATTGCTTTAGAATACATTAAGGCAAATGCGAAGCTTGTAGGATTGGATTCTGAAATACTTTCTAAATACAATATCCACTTACACGTTCCGGAAGGGGCAACTCCAAAAGATGGTCCTAGTGCCGGAATTGCAATGTTGACGTCACTGGTTTCTCTCTTTACCCAAAAGAGAGTTAAGAAAAACTTGGCGATGACAGGAGAAATTACTTTGCGTGGAAAAGTTTTACCTGTCGGCGGAATAAAAGAGAAGATTTTGGCTGCGAAGAGAGCTAATATAAAAGAAATAATCCTGTGTCACGAAAACAAAAGTGATATTGATGAAATAAAACCGGAATATCTTGAAGGTCTGACCTTTCATTATGTTAAAGAAATGAGCGAAGTGCTTAAATTTGCTTTGACCGATCAGAAAGTGAAGAACGCAAAGGTACTGTAGGGAATCATTTTTTTTATTCAAAAAACATCCATCTGGAAATTTCAAGATGATACTTATTAGTTTAAGTTTCGTTATGAAATTTCGGGATGGATTTTTTTATTTTATTTAGTATTTTTCTCGAAACTTCGAGGCGAAACCAGTAATATATTATATTATAATTTTATCTTCGCATTTGCGTTTTACCATGGATAAACAGCGATTTAAAGCATGTTAAAAAAACTTTTATTATTCTCTTTATTTTCAGTTTGCTCTGTGTCTTACAGTCAAATAGGAGGAAAGTATACCTATCAGTTTTTGAACTTGGTTACTTCGCCAAGACAAGCCGCTTTAGGAGGAAAAACGGTTACAATTTATGACGATGATGTGAATCAGGTCAATTTTAATCCAGCAACATTGAATCCTGAAATGGACAACCACTTGGCTTTGAATTATGGAAGTTATTACAAGGAAGTAACCTATGGAACAGCTTCTTATGCATACACTTATGATAGGCATTTACAAACTTTTCAGGCTGGTATCAATTATGTAAATTATGGTAATTTTGATGGCTATGACGAAAATGGTCAGCCTACAGCCTCATTTACAGGAAGTGAAATAGCTCTTTCGTTTGGTTATGCCTACACTATTCCTAATACAACGATTCATATAGGTGTTAATGCAAAATTGATTTCTTCAAACTTAGAAAGTTATAGTTCTTTTGGTGGTGCGATTGATATAGGTGCTCTTTTTATTGATGAGAAAAATGATGTCAATTGGGGCTTGGCAATACGAAATATTGGAACTCAATTTACCACTTACAATGGTACAAACGAAAAATTACCGTTAGAAATTATAGCAGGTGTTTCACAAGAATTAGAAAATGTACCTATTCGTTGGCATCTTACACTTGAAAATTTGCAACAATGGAATATTGCTTTTTCTAATCCTGAAAGAGCTGAATCTTCAATAGATGGAAGTTCCACTGAGGAAAAAGTATCGGTTATAAATAATGCTTTGCGCCATGTAATTATGGGAGTGGAGCTTTTTCCTAAAAAATCGTTTAATGTTCGATTAGGATATAATTTTCGAAGAGCAGAAGAATTACGACTTTTGGAACAACGCAATTTTTCGGGAGTTTCACTTGGTTTTGGACTAAAATTCAACAAATTAAAATTTAATTATTCGTATTCCAGATATACGTTAGCAGGCAATACGAGTTTATTTGGTTTAACTATTAACTTACAATAACATCAT
The DNA here is from genome assembly GCF_048276375.1 of Flavobacterium sp. ZB4R12. Taxonomy (NCBI): domain Bacteria; kingdom Pseudomonadati; phylum Bacteroidota; class Flavobacteriia; order Flavobacteriales; family Flavobacteriaceae; genus Flavobacterium; species Flavobacterium sp. ZB4R12. Next base: position 31,502 of record NZ_JBLNKS010000010.1, read on the forward strand.
TTTGGATAAAAAAATTACCATAGCAATAGACGGTTTCTCGTCTACTGGAAAAAGTACTTTAGCGAAGCAACTCGCTAATCATTTGGGATATGTTTATGTGGATACAGGAGCAATGTATCGCGCTGTTACATTTTTTGCGATGCAAAACGGATACATAAATGCTGATTTTTTTGATAAACAAACATTAATTAACAGTTTACCAAATATAAAATTACAATTCAAATTTAATGCTGATTTTGGTTTTGCTGAAATGTATTTGAATGATATTAATGTTGAAACCGAAATAAGAACTATTGAAGTTTCGAATTTTGTAAGCAAGGTGGCTGAAGTATCTGAAGTTCGCGCCAAATTAGTGGAGCAGCAAAAAGAAATGGGTAAGGACAAAGGAATTGTTATGGATGGTAGAGATATCGGAACCGTAGTTTTTCCGGATGCAGAACTTAAAATTTTTATGACGGCAGGTGCAGACACCCGAGCGCAAAGACGTTTTGATGAATTACAGGAAAAAGGAGATTCAGTTACGTATGAAGAAGTATTAAAAAATGTAGAAGAACGCGATTATATTGATACGCACCGAAAAGATTCGCCTTTGGTGATGGCTGAAGATGCTATTGAAATAGATAATTCTCACCTTACTCGTGAAGAACAATTTAAGGTTGTTTTAGATTTAGTTGATGAAGTTGTTAAAACACTTTAATCTTTTGTAGATCTCTTTTTTAATATTAGATTTACGCCTTGTTAATTTTTAAAAATAAAAAACAATTCATTGTATGGGAATTAAAAACAGGTTGGTATTAATGAACTTCCTTCAATTTTTTATTTGGGGTTCTTGGTTACTTACTATCGGAGCGTATTGGTTTAATAACAAACATTGGTCTGGAACCGAGTTTGGAATCATATTTTCTACAATGGGTATTTCTTCTGTTTTTATGCCGGCTTTAACAGGAATTATTTCGGATCGATTTATCAATGCCGAAAAATTATACGGATTGCTTCATTTTTTAGGAGCCGCTGCTTTATTTTACTTGCCTCAAGTAGATAATCCAACTACATTTTTTTGGGTGATGCTAGTGAATATGTTTTTCTATATGCCAACCATTTCCTTATCTATAACGGTTGCTTATAATGCTTTAATTGCAAAAGAAATGGATGTCGTAAAGGATTATCCTCCTATTAGAATCTGGGGAACTATAGGCTTTATCGCTGCACTTTGGGTGGTAAGTTTAACACATAATGAGACTTCAGCCAATCAATTTTATATAGCAGGAATTGTTTCGTTTTTATTAGGGATTTACGCATTCACACTTCCAAAATGTCCTCCGATGTGTAAGGGCGAAAAAAGCACTTCTTTTACGCAAGCTTTGGGATTGAATGCATTTGAATTGTTTAAGAAACGAAAATTTGCCGTTTTCTTTATTTTCTCGATGTTATTGGGTGCTGCTTTGCAATTAACCAATGCGTATGGCGATACCTATATTCATGATTTTGCCAATGTTGACGCTTATAAAAATACGATTGCAGTGAAATATCCTGCTATAATCATGTCGATTTCACAAGTTTCAGAAACACTGTTTATATTAGCTATTCCATTTTTTCTTAGAAAATTTGGAATTAAATATGTGATGTTATTCAGTATGCTGGCTTGGGTTTTACGTTTCGGATTGTTTGCCTTTGGAAATCCATCTGATGGATTGTGGATGATAATTATGTCTTGTATTGTATACGGAATGGCGTTTGATTTCTTTAATATTTCAGGCTCTTTGTTTGTTGAAACACAAACAAATTCAAAAATTAGAGGAAGTGCTCAAGGATTATTTATGATGATGGTGAATGGTTTTGGAGCATTAATAGGAAGTTTTACCAGTGGCTATATTATTCAAAAATATTTCACTTTGGCAGACGGAAGTAAGGAATGGCAGAATATTTGGATAACTTTTGCCAGTTATGCTTTGGTGCTGGCTATTATTTTTCCTTTTGTTTTCAAATATAAAAACGATGCAAAAGCATTAGAAAAATTCAGTCATTAAACGATAGTACTCTTTGTCAAAGTTCAAAACTTTGACAAAGATGTTTTGTAGTTAGACGCGATCCGTTTTTAGAAATGTGTCACTTTTTTTATGTTAAAAAAACAATTAATACTCTTTAGGCCCCGATGGAGCCGATATCCTCGCAGCGTAGCGGAGAGATAAAGGTGAGAGCGGGAACTTTGTCTCCAGAAATGCCAAATAATTCGCTCCTGATTCTCAATTTATTATCTTTTTGTCTGTTCTCTATTATCTTGCTTGTAAAATTTTGCAGTTTAAGATAAATGTGTTATTTTTGCAATCCTTTTGGTGAATAAGAGTTTCCTTTAGGGTTCAACTAATTATACAAACAACTTCTGTTGTTTTCTATCACATTAAGAAACTCGAGAGAATACAGAATACAAATTTTTAATCAGCATGTCTGAACAAGTAAAATCACAAGAAGAGTTTTTAGCAAATTTTAACTGGCACAATTTCGAAGAAGGTATTGATGCTGTTGATGAGAAAAACTTATTAGAATTCGAAGAACTAGTTTCAAAAACATTTATCGCTACTGATCAAGAAGAAGTTGTAGATGGTGTAGTTGTTAGAATTACAGATAGAGACGTTATCGTTGATATCAACGCAAAATCGGAAGGTGTTATTTCATTGAACGAATTCCGTTACAACCCAAGCTTAAAAGTAGGTGATACTGTTGAAGTATTAATTGACATCCGTGAGGATAAAACAGGTCAATTAGTATTATCTCACAGAAAAGCACGTACTATCAAATCATGGGATAGAGTTATTTCGGCTAACGAAACAGGAGAAATCGTTAATGGTTTTGTAAAATGCAGAACTAAAGGTGGTATGATCGTTGACGTTTTCGGAATTGAAGCTTTCTTACCAGGATCTCAAATTGATGTTAAACCAATTAGAGACTACGATGTATATGTAAACAAAATGATGGAATTCAAAGTGGTAAAAATTAACCACGAATTCAAAAATGTTGTTGTTTCTCATAAAGCGCTTATTGAAGCGGATATTGAAATCCAGAAAAAAGAAATCATCGGTCAATTACAAAAAGGACAAGTATTAGAAGGTGTTGTTAAAAACATTACTTCTTATGGTGTGTTTATTGACTTAGGTGGTGTTGATGGATTAATTCACATTACTGACCTTTCTTGGAGTAGAATTAACCACCCAAGTGAAGTGCTGGAATTAGACCAAAAATTAAATGTTGTAATCCTTGATTTCGATGATGAGAAAACAAGAATTCAATTAGGATTGAAACAATTAAACGCTCACCCTTGGGATGCTCTAGATGCTAAATTAGCAATTGGAGACAAAGTAAAAGGTAAAGTAGTTGTAATCGCTGATTACGGTGCTTTCATCGAAGTTGCTGAAGGTGTCGAAGGTTTAATCCACGTTTCTGAAATGTCTTGGTCTACTCATTTACGTTCTGCTCAAGATTTCGTAAAAGTAGGAGATGTTGTTGAAGCTGTTATCTTAACTTTAGATAGAGATGACCGTAAAATGTCATTAGGTATCAAACAATTGTCTCAAGATCCTTGGACTGATATCACTGCTAAATACCCAGTAGGTTCTAAACATACAGGTATCGTTAGAAACTTTACAAACTTTGGAATTTTCGTAGAATTAGAAGAAGGAATTGATGGATTAATTTACATCTCTGACTTATCTTGGACTAAGAAAATCAAACACCCATCTGAATTTGTAAACGTTGGTGAAAAACTTGACGTAGTAGTATTAGAATTAGATGTTGAAGGACGTAAATTATCTTTAGGTCACAAACAAACTACTGCTAATCCTTGGGATCAATACGAAGATTCTTTCGCAGTTGGAACTATCCACACAGGTGAAATTTCTGAAATCGTTGACAAAGGAGCTACTGTAGAATTCGGAGATGATATCGTTGCTTTCATTCCTACACGTCACCTTGAAAAAGAAGACGGAAAGAAATTGAAAAAAGGTGATTCAGCTGATTTCAAAGTAATCGAATTCAACAAAGAATTCAAAAGAGTAGTTGCATCTCACACTGCGATCTTCCGTGAAGAAGAAGAGAAAAATGTAAAAACAGCTACTGAAAATACTTCATCAGCTTCAACATCTACAAATGCACCAGCTGCAACTTTAGGTGATAACAATGATATGTTAGCTGCATTGAAAGCTAAAATGGAAAAATCAGAGAAAAAATAATTTCTTTAATTTTTTGAATATAGAAAGCCCCGCAATTTTCGGGGCTTTTTTTGCTTAAAACAGAACGGATTTGCTTTAGTTTTTTTGGAGCACAACATTTAGTTTCCAATACACAATCCTCCCGCTGTACGCAGTATCTTTTTATTGCGAGAGCTATCTTGTAAAAACACATCTTTAATACTCGCAATAAAAAGGATACTTGCTGCCATCGGGGCTAATTAAAATTTCTGCGGTATCAACTTCTATTTAAAATTAAATTTATCCATTTGAAAACTAGTTGTTTATAAAATAATTTCGTCTTTTTTAAACCAAAAGTAATCTTAGTGCGTAAATGCTTTTATATAACTTAAAAAAATAGATTTGTTGAGAATGCAGTAAATTCTAAAGATCACACTACGCTAGTTGCAGCTGTTAAAGCGGCAGAATTAGTAGAAACTTTACAAAGTAAAGGTCCATTCACCGTTTTTGCCCCAACAAATGCAGCGTTTGATAAATTGCCTAAAGGAACTGTCGAAACATTATTGAAACCTGAAAATTTAAAAATGTTACAAATAATCCTTACGTATCATGTAGTAGCAGAAAAAATGAATGCCTCTGATATCGCAAAAGCTATCAAAATGGGAAAGGGAAAAGCAACAATGAAAACAGTAAGTGGCGGAACACTAACGGTGTGGATGAAAAGTAAAGATTTGTATATTTCAGATGAAAATAGGAACAAAGCTAAAGTTACAATTGCAGATGTGAATCAATCAAATGGTGTGATTCATGTGATTGATGCTGTTGTATTGCCAAAACAATAATTTTTTTGATTAGAGGTTTGATTTTGTTAATTGAGAAAGTCTTGCATAATTAATTGCAGGACTTTTTTTGTAAAAAAATCCCAATTCTGAATTCTAGAATTGGGATTTTTAATTTTATAAAAAGAGATTATCTTAAACTGGCTCCAAGCTCGGTTTCGAAATTCTTTTGCAGTTTACTCATGATTTTATCAATTTGAGCATCAGTGAGCGTTTTAGAATTGTCTTGAATCGTAAAGCTCAATGCGTATGATTTTTTACCTTCAGGAAGATTTTGTCCCTCATAAACATCAAATAGATTTACATCTTTTAATAGCGCTTTCTCGGTTTGGCGTGCAATAGTATAAATACTGTCATACGTAACATTTTGATCGATTAGCAAAGCCAAATCCCTGCGAACTTCAGGATATTTAGGAATTTCAGTATATTTTATTTTGGTAGCAATCAATTTTAGAATCAAAGCCCAGTTAAAGTCAGCAAAAAACACTTCTTGTTTTATTCCAAAATGTTTCAATATTGATTTTTTAACCACTCCTAATTCAACCAATATATCTTGACCAAAACCAATTGCAATTCCTTCAGAAAACACATCCGAAGTTACCGGTAAATTTTGTGTTTTTTGTATACCTAATCTTGAAAGTATTCCAGTTACATATCCTTTGAATAAAAAGAAATCCGAAGGTTTTTGTGCGCTGGTCCAGCTTTCCTGATTTCTGTTCCCGGAAAGAAATAAGCTTAAATGCTTTTTTTCTTCGTAACCAGAAAGATAGTTATGGTACGTTTTTCCAAATTCGAATAATTTTAAATCGGCGTTTTTACGATTGATATTATAAGACACCGCTTCCAGTCCAGAAAACAATAAAGACTGACGCATCGTTGCTAAATCAGCACTTAATGGATTAAGCATTGTGACATTATGTTCTGAATTCAATACATCAGAAAGTTGTACATAAGATGCCGTAGTCAATGAATTAGCCATCATTTCATGAAATCCTTGTGAATTCAATTGTGTGGCAATCGTATTTTGTATTTTATAATCTTCGTTTCTTGGTGAATTAGAAACCGTAGCATTCAGTTTTTTCGAGAAATTAATGTTATTATAACCATAAACTCTCAAAATTTCCTCAATAACATCTATTTCCCTTTGTACATCAACGCGGTAAGCTGGAATTGTTAATCCCAATCCGGCATCCGAAACGCTGTTTACTTTGATATCCAATGAAACTAATATTTTCTTAATCGTATCTTTTGATAATTCCTGACCAATAATTTTAGCCACTTTACTGAAATTTAAAAACACTGAAAAGTCTTCCATTTTCTTTGGATACACATCAATCACATCCGACGTTATTTCTCCACCTGACACTTCTTGAATCAATAAAGCAGCACGTTTTAAGGCATATTCAGTAATCGTTGGGTCAATTCCTCTTTCAAATCGAAAAGAAGCATCGGTATTCAATTGATGTCTTTTAGCAGTTTTACGAATACTTACAGGATTAAAGTAAGCACTTTCTAAGAAAATTGAATTCGTATTTTCTGAAACTCCAGATTTTTTCCCGCCAAAAACTCCTGCAATACATAATGGTCCTTTTTCATCACAAATCATTAAATCTTCTTCGTGTAAGGTTCTTTCAACGTCATCAAGAGTTGTGAATTTGGTTCCTGCAGCAAGTGTTTTTACAATTATTTTACCATTGATTTTTGAAGCATCAAAAGCATGAAGCGGTTGACCTAATTCATGTAAAACATAATTGGTAACATCGATAATATTGTTTTTTGGATTTATTCCAATGGCTTTCAATCGGTTTTGCAACCAAGCTGGTGAAGGTTTTACTGTAATTCCAGAAATAGTAACTCCACAATATCTAGGAGCAAGTTTTGCCTCTTTGACATCGATATCAATCTTCAGTATTCTTTTATCCACTCTAAAATTACTTACGGAAGGTGTAATCAATTCAACATTAACCCCGCTTTGTAACATTCCCGCTCTCAAATCACGTGCAGTTCCCAAATGGCTCATGGCATCGGCACGATTAGGTGTTAAACCAATTTCGAAAACTTCGTCGTTCTCAATCTTGAAAACTGTTGCAGCAGAAGTTCCCGCTACTAAAGCATCGTCCAGTATCATAATCCCATCGTGGCTTTCGCCAAGACCTAACTCATCTTCAGCACAAATCATTCCGTGACTTTCCTGTCCGCGTATTTTTCCTTTTTTTATCGAAAATGCTATACCTTCTTTATCATATAATGTAGTACCGATTGTGGCAACTGGAACTTTTTGTCCCGCAGCGACATTGCTGGCGCCACAAACAATTTGTACGGGAACACCATCGCCTAAATCTACGGTAGTTATTTTTAGCCTGTCAGCATCCGGATGTGGAATACAGGTAAGAACATGTCCCACAACAATGCCTTCTAATCCGCCTTTTACCGATTGGTATTTTTCAACAATTTCCACTTCCAGACCTAAATCTGTTAGCAATGCTGCTGTTTCTTCGGATTTCCAATCTATTTTAATGAATTGTTTTAACCAGTTGTAAGATATTTTCATCTGTCAATTTTAATAAGATTGCAAATATAATCAATGTTTCTCGAGGTTCAAAGTTAGTAGGGAACAAAGTTTTAAAACCTTATTCTATTTTTCGGCGCCATTTTAAATCAATTCCTCCACATGTTTTTTTATGTTTTCAGCAATTTTATGGGTAGGTAAATCATTTTCATCGGTTCCAAAAGGATCCTCGATTTCCTCGGCAATTAATTCTAAACTTGCCAAAACATAAAAAATGAATACTACAACAGGAGCTACATAATAACCCAAGCTAAAGGAATATCCGAAAGGCAAAGTCATTACATAAAAGAAAATAAATTTTTTCAGGAAAGCGCTATAAGAGTAGGGAATAGGCGTATTTTTGATTCTCTCACAAGCACCACAAATTTCGGTAAACGACAGCACTTCGGAATTTAAAATGATTAATTGATCTCCGGTTATTTTCTTTGAATCATATAAATCATTGATTTTATGAAACAACATTTTGGCTACTTGATTGGGTTTGTGCTTGTGATGGTCAATTTCCAAATCTACATCATCAAACAATTGCTTGCTGGTATCACTGTCGTTTAAATGTTTGTGCAAAATAGAAGCATAACCCGGAATCATTTTACGAAAGTAATTACGATCTTTTTCATCATGTAATATTGCCGATAATTTAATAGCAAAATTACGGCTGTTATTGACTAAAGCACCCCACATTTTTCGACCTTCCCACCAACGATCATAGGCAGTATTGGTTCTAAAAACGAGCAATAACGAAATTACGAAACCTAACATTCCATGCATAATAGTAATGTTTTTTACATAACTGTTATCCGCTAATTTCCAATATTCGACTTCTAAATAGCCTATAATTCCGGAATAGGCGCCTATGGCAAGCATGATTGGAAACAATGTTCTGAATGTATCCGCTTTATGAAAACGAAAGATAAAAGTAAACCAGTCTTTTGTATTGTATGAAATCATTTTAGGCTAAATTTTTCAGCAAAAATATATTAAAAATTTAGATTGCCAGCTAATTCCCTAAGTGCAATTTCGGATAATTTACCAAGAAACTGGGCGTTGCTGTAACGCACTTTTGCATTGACATAATTCAATTGTGCGGTTCTGAATTCTAAGGTCGTTATGGTTCCAATACGAAATTTATCCAGCGTAATATTTAGATTTTGTTTGGCGATAGATTCGTTTTTTTCTTCTAAAGCAATTAATTCCAAATTGGTCAAATACGTTTGATACGAAGTCGCTAACTGGGAATGCAATGTCAAATTTTGCTGCTCGATTGTCATTTTAGAATTCTCAATCTGAATTTTGGCGATTTTCTCGTTTCGGTTTTGTGCAAAACCATCAAATACATTCAAAGAAGCACTAAAACCATAATTCAATCCTTTGGATGCGGATTGTGATACAAATCCAAGACTGGATTGACTTTCAGAAAAATTGTAGCCTGTATTTACTCTTATGGTAGGATAGCGTCCCGCTTTGATTTGTTTTAATTCTAATTCTGCTACTTTTTTATTGATAATTTGCGTTTCTAATTGCGGATTTTGTTTTTCGGCTAAAGCGGTAAGTTCCGGAAGCAATAATTGGTTGTCAACCGCAATAAAATCAATCACTTTGAAATCAGATTTAAGATCTCTGGCCAATATTTGATTCAATAAAATCTTACTATTGGCATACAATTCTTTTTGTCTCAGCACCGCAACCTGATCGGTATTCAAATCTACTTGGGCATTCAAAACCTCTAATTTGGACGCTTTTCCAATGGTAAACCTGTTTTGTGCCAAAGCCAATCGCTGATTCGAAATAACAATCGTGGTATCTAAAGCAGCTAATTGCTGTTGTTGTTGTACCAAATCGTAATAGGCTGCATGTACATCACTTATTTTAGTGATTACCGTCAGTTTTAATTGTGCTTCTCCTAATTTTTGTAATTCTTTTAGCTGGTCTAGTCTGGCAAACATACGCAGTCCGTCAAAAATAGTCCAATCCAAGCCAACACCATAACTCAAACTGTTGTTCTTGGCATTGTCTAGCTCTGTTTCCGTTCCGTCTTGACGCGTTTGCGAACTGTTTTGAACGCTATTATTGTCCACAATTGTTGCAGTGACTTTTGGCAACATACCGGCATTTCCAATTGCCACATTTGTTTTTTCGATGTCTAAATTATTTGTCGCAATTTTTATTTCGTAATTGTTTTCCAATGCTATTTTTATAGCACTTTCCAATGTCAAAACTTCTTGTGCATTGGTTTTTGCAATACAAAATAATAGTAGTATTAGACTTTGAAATAGTATTTTAGAATGTGTCATAATTATTTACTTTCTTTTTCTTCCGGTGAAATTATTATTTGCCCAAGGTCGTCAGGAACCAGCTTTTTTATTTCATTGGAAGAAAAGCCTTTTTTAATGCTGGTTTCATATTCATCAATATGATCAAATTCAGGATAATGTTTTCGGGCTTTCGACCACATTAAATACATCGCTGGAATAACGAATAAGGTTAAAACCAAAGAGAAAATAGTTCCTCCTACAATCACAACTCCCATCCCGATTCTACTCGTTGAAGCTGCTCCAAGCGACATTGCGATAGGCAATGCACCCAATGAAATGGCTAAACTGGTCATTAAAATAGGTCGAAGCCGCGCTTCGGAAGCTTCTAATATGGCATCAATTCTCGATTTACCCTGTTCTCGCAGTTGATTCGCAAATTCGACTATCAGAATTCCGTTCTTGGTCACTAAACCAATAAGCATTACCGTACCAATTTGGCTAAAGATATTCCAGGTTTGGTCAAACAACCATAAGGAGAATAATGCTCCGGCAACTGCCATTGGTACCGTTAAAATGATAATAAACGGATCAATGAAGCTTTCAAATTGCGCAGCTAAAATTAAAAATATCAATAGCAAAGCCAGTCCAAATGCGAATGAAGTATTCGAACTACTTTCGACAAAATCTCGTGATTCTCCTCCTAAATCGGTGGTAAAAGTATCATCAAGCACTTTGGCTTTTATTTCATTCATCGCGTCAATTCCATCACTTAAACTTTTGCCTGGAGCGAGACCTGCAGAAACTGTTGCCGACATATATCTGTTATTATGATACAATTGAGGAGGATTACTTTTCTCTTCAATAGTTACCACATTATCCATTTGAATCAATTCCCCTTTGTTATTTTTCACATACATAGAGGTCAAATCCAGTGGTTTTGAACGGTCTTTTTGATCAAATTGACCAATCACCTGATATTGTTTTCCGTTTCTCATAAAATAGCCAAAACGTTGACCGCTTAACGAAAGTTGTAAGGTTTGCGCAATGTCAATTACTGATATTCCTAAACTCTCTGCTTTCTCTCTGTTGATAGTTACATTGACTTCCGGTTTATTGAATTTTAAATTCACATCACTTATGGCAAAAGTTGGATTTTTACCCACTTCATCCATAAATAATGGAATCTTCTCTTCTAATTTTTTGAAATTTGTGGCCTGTATAATATATTGAATTGGTAAACCACCGCGTCTGTTTACAGCAATTGTGGGTTGTTCAATAACCGAAGTTTTTGCATCAGGATATTGCTTGGTCCATTTCGTTAGTTTCTGAGCAATTTCTTTTTGCGAATCCTTTCTTTCGTTAGGTTCAACTAAGGAAACACGAATGAAACCACTATTCACTGAAGAGGACCCAAAACCTGGTGAAGTGATAACCAAACTTACTTTTTTTCCAGCAATAGAATCATCTACCAGTTTTGAAACTTCCTGCATAAATCGATCGGTATATTCATAAGAAGAACCCTCGGGTGTAGACATACGCATTACAAATCCACTTCGATCATCGTAAGGTGCTGTTTCTTTTTGCAAAAGATTGAAAAACAAATAAATTAATCCAAAACAAGCTATCAGAATAGGAAAACTCAACCATTTTCTTTTCATAAAACTATTCAATGCATCGGCATAACCGCTGTTCAGTTTTTGAAAATAAGGTTCTGTTCGAATGTAGAATTTTGATTTTTTTTGTTCGCCACCTTTCATTAAATAGGCATTCAACATAGGTGTTAATGTCAAGGATACAAAAGCAGAAACCAATACCGCAGCACCAATGACGACGCCAAATTCCCTAAACAATCGCCCGACAAATCCTTCGAGGAAAATCACAGGAAGAAATACCGCTGCTAAAGTTATCGAAATCGAAATTACCGCAAAAAAGATTTCATTTGAACCTTTTATTGCTGCTTCGATGGGCGACATGCCTTCTTCTACTTTTTTGAAAATATTCTCAGTCACTACAATTCCATCATCGACTACAAGACCTGTGGCAAGAACAATCGCCAACAAAGTCAATACATTTATCGAAAATCCAAAAAGCCACATGATAAAGAAAGTAGCAATTAACGAAACTGGAATGTCAATTAGCGGTCTAAAGGCAATTGCCCAATCCCTAAAGAACAAATAGATAATTAAAATTACCAGAATAATTGAAATCCCTAGGGTTTCGGCTACTTCAATAACTGATTTTTTTACAAAAACAGTAGTGTCAATAGCTATATTTAATTGAATATCTTTGGGTAAATCCTTTTTTAATTTTTCAAATTCTTTATAAAATGCTGTCGAAATATCTAAATAATTGGCCCCAGGAAGCGGTACAATAGCCACACCAACTAATGGAGTTCCGGATTGTGTCATTTGAGTTTCTGTATTTTCAGGGCCCAAACTTGCTGTTCCAATATCACTCAAGCGAACAACTTTTTCACCGTCTGAACGAATAATGATATTATTGAATTCTTCTGCTGTAGAAAGATTACCAACGGTTTTAACCGTTAATTCTGTGTTTTTTCCTGTCAGTTTTCCCGAAGGCAATTCCACATTTTGTTTGTTCAGCGCCTCTCTAACTTCCGAAACCGTACACCCATAAGAAGCTAATTTCACGGGATCAATCCACAAACGCATCGCGTATCTTTTTTGGCCCCAAATTTGAACACCACTTACGCCCGGAATAGTTTCCAATCGCTGGGAAATTACATTTTCGGCATAATCACTCAGCTCTAATGCGCTTCTGGTATCACTTTGAACCGTCATCGAAATAATGGCATCACCATTGGCATCAGCCTTAGAAACAACGGGAGGCGCATCAATATCTTGTGGCAAGTTCCTTACGGCTTGAGAAACTTTGTCACGAACATCATTAGCGGCTTCTTCCAGATCTTTATCTAAATTAAACTCGATAGTTATGTTGCTGCTTCCTTGCGCACTCGAAGAAGTTACATTTCGAATTCCATCAATGGAATTGATTGCTTTTTCAAGTGGTTCGGTAATTTGGGATTCAATAATATCAGCATTGGCTCCCGTATAATTGGTTCGAATGGAAACTTGTGCAGGATCAATCGACGGGAATTCACGAACGCCAAGAAAACTATAACCAATGATTCCAAATAACACAATGGCTAAATTGATGACTATGGTAAATACGGGTCTTCTTATACTTGTGGTTGATAAACTCATTTTTTTGAATTATAAATTAGTAGTTATGAATTATGAAATTGTTGGTTCTGAATTATAATTTTGATTTTAGGGACAAAAATTTATAACTCATCATTTATAACTCATAACTTTACTTTCACCTTCACAGGAGTTTCATTTTTCAATGACATTACACCACTTGTTATAACGGTATCGCCCGCTTTCAAACCGGAAAGTACCAAGATGGAAGCATCGGTTCGGGTAGCAGTTTCTACCATAATTTCTTTGGCCATTCCGTTATTCGAAATAAAAACCTTCTTGCCGTTTTGTACAGGAACTATGGCTTCAGTGGGAACTACGATGGCATCTTTAATAATGTCTAAAGGCAATTCAACATTGGCAAACGTACCCGGTAATAATTTTCCGTCTCTATTTTCGGCAATCGCACGAACTTTTAATGTTCTTGTGGCAATTTCCACTTCAGGTTCTATAGCATATATTTTTGCGGTATAATTTTCGGTGGAACCGGCAACTTTAAAACTTAAATTAGAATTTATTTTAATTTGATTGGCATATTTTTCAGGAATCGAAAAAGTGATTTTCAGTTTGCCAATATTAACCAGTTTCGCTACCAAAACAGTAGGAGTGATATAGGTTCCGGGAGAAATGGAACGCAATCCAATTTTTCCTGAAAATGGTGCTCTAACCGATGTTTTTGCGATTTGTGCTTTTATCAATTGGCTTTGTGCTTGTGCCGATTTGAAATCAGCTCTTGCCACATCATATTCTTCTTGGCTAATGGCTTCTTTTTGCAGCAAAAGTTTCGCTCTTCTTTCGTTTTCCGAGGCTAAACCTTCTCTGGTTTTGGCCTGAGTCAATTGTGCTCTTAATTCTAAATCATTTACTTTAAAAAGTACTTGCCCTTTTGCTACGTTACTTCCTTCATTGAAATAAATGCCTTCAACAATACCCGAAACTTCGCTTCTAATTTCTACTTGCTCGTTTGCTTCGATAGAGCCGGAAAGAGATAAATTATTGTCAAAAGTTTGGGGCTCCACGACAATACCACTCAATGTCATGACTTTATTCATTCCTTTATCTTTTGAATCTTCATTTTTGGCACTGTTTGATGAAATTCGATAGGCTATAAAACCACCAATTCCGACAAGCAATAAGGTGTAAACAAGGTATTTTATTTTCATGTTTTATTGGGTAAAAGCATTATTAAAGTGTCGTTTTAACGCAATCAACAAAGTTAGGGTATTCAATTTTAAAAAAAAGGCACGTTAATTTTTATTTAACGTTTGTACATACAAATATTAATATTAGGTTAAAAATTAGCTAATGTTAATCGAAAAAACATTGATTATACGGGATGAATTATAGAAAGTGCTATTAGAAATTATTAGTAGTCCAAAAAAAATGTCTGCATTGTGTTAAAAAAACAGATCAAGCAAAAGTATTTTTGATTTTTTTAGAACTTATTTAAATAAAAATGATGCAAGTTGTCATAACAAAATTGATTCACTATTGTTTCAGGACTTGTCAATTTATTAAAGTCATTTTTGAAATCATAATGCGATAAAAAGTGGGTAGATAATTCCAATAAATTATTTGCCAATAGAGGTAAGTCGGAAGCATTGTAAATACCAGGTAAAGGATTTATGGTACCATCAAAATCACTTCCGATACAGGTACTATTCCATGAATTCAAATCATTTTTATCTAAAAGGATTGCAATATGTTCTAAATGTTTCCATATAATTTTTGCTGAGGCAAATGCCTTGTTTTTTTTGGAATTTAATTTTTTCAAAACACTTTTTTTAGCCAATCTCCTGCCATCAAGTTGAATCGCAAAAAGGCCATTACTTTTTGATATTGCAATTAGTTCTTCATTATAGAAATTAATTTCTGTATTACAGAAAATGGATTCATCAGAAATTGATTCTGGATTATTCCATGAGGTTCCGGTCACAGCTCCATGACTTACAATAATGGGAATGTTTTTTCCTTTAAAGTTGGTGTCTAAATAGTGATAATATTCTCTACGGGACTGTAAACACATGTGTTTTAAATCGGGATAAATAACTTTACCGTTTTTGTTGTCTAATAATGCCTTTACGGCCTTCAATCCCAAGTCCGTAAAACCATCGTTTAGCATTTCATTTTGATTGACTAATGGACCTAAAGCATCTAAACTTCTGGCATGACCGCAAAAATCATTACTGAAATTATGGGCAAAAGTGATAGTGATAGGAGCAATTTTCCAATTTTTAACTTTATATATATTCTCAAGAACTTCTTTTTCCACGGTTTCTCTCCCATATTTTTTTAATCCTGAATTAAATACGTGAGCTCCTTCAATTGCGAGGATTACAGCCGTTTTGTTTGCATGGCTAATTAATTTAAAATCTTCTGATTTTTTAGGAAAAAACAGTCCCATTTTATTATTCTGATGAATGGATTCCAGTAAAAAGTAATACTCTTTTTCGAGGTCTTCAAAATAATTGATATGTTGCTGAATGTTTCTGATTCTGTAATAACTGATTCCGGTTATGATATTTGCCAAAAAAGCAGAAACAAAACCACCGCCCAATGAATTTATAAAAAAGCCTTTTTCAAAAGGATAAAGTGAAGCAGTGACAATTTTGACATTTCCATTTTTCAACGTGGTAAAATCAGCTTGTGAAAATTTAGTCAAACCAAGATAGTTACTGATTAGTTTTCGAACAAAACTATTTTCTTGCTGATACCAAATATTTCTTCTTTTCAAGCCATAACTGCTGTCTTCAAACGAATGTCCATAGGTTTTTAATGTTGGGTGGCAATGCAAGTCGGCAAATTTGAATTCGTTTTTCATGTTTAATTACATTGTTTCTTCAAAAAAACTTTCGGGTTTAATCGCATTCTTTTTTACCAGTTGATAATGAAGTTGGAAAGCTTTTAATAAGGAATAGCTTTTATAGGGGAAGTTATATTCCATGGCAAATTCTTTGATGATTTCAGTTACTTTAATAATTTGTGTAGAACTGACATTTGGAAATAAATGATGTGCCAAATGATAATTAAAATTATTCATTACGTGTTTTGATACAAAATTTTCACAATGAACATCATTTGTAGTTATAAATTGATGTCTCAGCCAAGTAGTAGGAAGTTGGTAATTTGCATTTGGTATAGGAAATTCATTGCCAACATTAGCATGTGACGGGAGTAATATGACCAGTCCTACTAAACTGCCGCAAATCATTTGTATTAAAAAGCCTAATAAGGCTTGACCGATACTAACATTAAAAACTAAAATAGGAATTATAATGGCGTAAGAGATAAATAATAATTTAAAAAACCACAATTTAAAATACTCCACAAGAGGAATTTTGACAAACTTTCTGATGTATCGCTTAGCCGAATAGAAATCTCTAAAATCCCGTACGAGTAACCAATTTAAAAGAAATAATGGATACAGAAAAAACACCCAATAATGTTGGTATTTTTGAATAAATAAATTATTTTCTGAAGGAAAAAGTTTAAGTGGTCCTCCTTGTTCAATATCCGTATCCCAACCAATAGTGTTGGGATAGTTATGGTGCATTCTAATGTGTCGGTTAATCCAAATAAAGCTATTTGCTCCAATACAATCAAAAAGATACATGATAACTTTATTTTTCCATTTCTTTTTGAATAAGGAGTAATGACAAGCTTCATGGATAAGATTTACAAAAATTAAAGTTACAAGAACTCCCATTAGTCCATAAAAAAGATAGTATAAGAAAGAATAGGACTGGTATTGCATGGCTACAAACCAAAATAGAAAATAAAGAGAAGGTAACAAAAGGACTTTAAATTGGTTTTGATAATTTTTTTCTTCTAAATCCAAGCGCTCCTTAACCGCCTCTTTTAGTAGAATAAAATGCTGGTCCTCTTCTGTAGATTTTGTAAAACTTGGCTTTCTAGACATCGGAATACATTTTTACAGTTAGTATTAGCAAATTTACAAAATAAAAACAACACAATAAATTGATTTTTAAGTATTTAACTAATGTAATTCCAGATGTTTTTCTTTTTGGCCATTTCGATAAAAACGGCTCTCAAGGTAGCATGTTCCGGTTTTTGCATTCCCGAATCTTCCTTAAGTAATTTTAAAGCATAATTTCTGGCTAATGCCAAAGTATCTCTGTCTCTTACTAAATCAGCAATTTGAAGGTTGAGGACGCCACTTTGTCGTGTCCCCATTAAATCGCCCGGACCCCGAAGCTTCAAATCGACTTCGGCAATTTCGAAACCATCGTTTGTTTGAACCATCGTTTCCATTCGGGTTTTACTGTCGGAACTCAATTTATGGCTTGTCATCAGGATGCAATAACTTTGTTCTGCACCACGACCCACGCGACCCCGCAATTGATGCAGTTGCGATAATCCAAAACGTTCCGCACTTTCAATAATCATTACACTGGCGTTAGGAACATTGACACCCACTTCAATTACGGTTGTGGCGACCATAATATTCGTTTTTCCTTCCGAAAAGCGTTTCATTTCGGCATCTTTATCGGCAGGTTTCATTTTTCCGTGAAGAATGGAAATAGAATACTGAGGTAACGGAAAATCACGGGAAATACTCTCGTAACCGTCCATTAAATCCTTGAAATCCATTTTCTCCGATTCCTGAATCAACGGATACACAATATAGATTTGGCGACCCAAAGCGATTTCATCCCGTAGGAATTTCCAAACCTTCAAACGGTTGCTGTCAAATCGATGTACGGTCTGAATCGGTTTTCGTCCCGGAGGCAGTTCATCAATTACTGAAATGTCTAAATCGCCATATAAACTCATCGCCAAAGTTCTGGGAATAGGCGTGGCGGTCATCACCAAAACATGTGGCGGAATTATTTCCCCTCCCTTGGAGGGGTCAGGGGTGGATTTCTTCCACAATTTAGAGCGTTGTTCTACGCCAAAACGGTGTTGCTCATCAATCACAGCCAATCCTAAATTCTTAAATTTCACTTTATCTTCCAGTAAAGCATGCGTTCCGATAAGAATATGTAACGTTCCGTTTTCCAGTTCTTCATGAATAATTCTTCGTTGCGCTATTTTGGTGGAACCCGTTAGGATTCTGATATTTATATTTAGAGTTTCTGCTAATTCGGATAAACCAATATAATGCTGATTCGCCAGAATTTCCGTGGGTGCCATCAAACACGCTTGGAAGCCATTATCGAG
This sequence comes from Flavobacterium sp. ZB4R12, assembly GCF_048276375.1. NCBI lineage: Bacteria > Pseudomonadati > Bacteroidota > Flavobacteriia > Flavobacteriales > Flavobacteriaceae > Flavobacterium > Flavobacterium sp. ZB4R12. The sequence goes on from NZ_JBLNKS010000010.1 coordinate 49,745, forward strand.
TGCCAAAAGCATACTCATAAAAGCCACAATTGTTTTTCCGGAACCTACGTCGCCTTGTAACAATCGGTTCATTTGGGCGTTGCTGCCCATATCCGTTCTTATTTCTTTGATTACTCTTTTTTGGGCGTTGGTGAGTTCAAAAGGCAGGTGATTTTGATAAAAATCATTAAAATAGTCGCCCACTGTGGTAAACGGATGCCCTTTTATTTTATGTTTCCGAATCAGATTTTTTGTGATTAATTGCAATTGGATAAAGAACAATTCTTCGAAGATTAATCGGAATTTGGCTTTCGCCAAAACTTCGGCGCTTTTTGGAAAATGAATGTTGAATAAAGCCGCTTTTTTAGGAATTAGTTTCAATTCGTTGATCAAATAATCCGGTAAGGTTTCCGTGAATAAAGCCTGAGTCTCCAGAAATAATTGCTGCATCAGTTTATTAATCACCCGGTTCGAAATCCCGCGATTCGTCAAGGTTTCTGTCGAAGGATAAACGGGTTGCATCGCAGAACGTAAACTTTGTTCGTGCTCGCTCATGAGTTCAATTTCTGGATGCGCCATATTGAACGCATTTCCAAAAGACGTGCATTTCCCGAAAATCACACAGATTTCATTTAGCTTTAAACTCTCCCGAATCCATTTGTGACCTTGAAACCAAACGAGTTCCATTTGCCCCGTATCATCAACAAAAGTAGCGACTAATCGTTTTTGGTTTCTGCCAAATTCTACGGTTTTGATGTTGATGATTTTACCAATAATCTGAACCTCGGCAATGTTGTTTTGCAGTTCGTTAATCTTGTAATACCGCGTTCTGTCAATGTATCTATTTGGAAAAAAATTAACCAAATCCACATACTTATGAATTCCCAATTCCTTGCGAAGTAATTCGCCCCGATTGGGACCAACGCCTTTGAGGTATTCTATGGGAGTTTGAAGGAGGTTTGACATTTAGATTTTTAGACTGTTGGATTTTTAGGTTAAGGATTTACAATATAAGTAAATCTTTAAATTCTTCAATTATTTAATCTTTCCATTATGAAAAAGCGAAGATAGTTTTTTGTTTGGAAATTTGGAAATGGCATTGTTTGGAAATAGAGTAGGAAAATTTATATAAGTAATAAGCATTATATAATGCCGTATTTTGTTTTTTCAAAGTTGGTTACAACTAGTATTGATACTGCGAATTAATCAATTTTATCATGCGACAACAAATCATTCCGATTACTTATTTGAGGAACGAAATATTAGATTTTCAATTATTTTTTTAAAGTGTATTGATATAATGTTATTTGTAGTTAAATTAGAAAATAGGGTAAAATACATGGATAATAAGGAAAAAAATGTCGGGCGGAATTTTTTTGATGTCATTTCAGAACATCCAAAAATGACTTTTATTATATTTCTATTAATTTTTATCTATTGCAATTGGTTTAATCTATTTTAAAATTCCTTTTAAAATAGGAAGTTTAGAAGTAAACCCTAAAGAAATAACTGTATCTGATACCATAAAACAAGTTGACATAAAAAAAATTGAAGAACCTAAATTGATTGAAAAAATAATTCGTGAGAAGGTAAAACCAGTAAAAATGGATACATTTCATGTAAATAAAAATTCAGGAGTAAATACTGGTGTAATAGGGCAAAAAAACATAAATAGCGGTATAAACAATGGAATTATAGGTAATAATGGAACAATCAATAATAAATGGAATACAACCAAGAATTTTGACCAAAGAAGATTTTGATGTTTTTTTATTAAATTTTCCTGATAGAAATACTCAAATAAAATTTAGAGTATATGGAATTGCAGATGCTGAAATATATAATGTGAAAAAGCAAATTATTAAATTGCTTAAATCAAATGGTTATAATAATATTGAAACTGATTTCTATGTTATAATAGGTTCTGATCCTCCAAGTAAAATTACTGTTAACAAAATTGATTCTAACATAGTAATGTTTGAATTACCACCAGCAGAATAAAAAAATAAAACTGCTTCCCTTTAATACAATATCTTCGCAAAAACAAAAAGCATAAATAATGACAACTCAACTCGCATTGCTTCGTGGCATCAATGTTTCCGGTCACAACATGATAAAAATGGAGGCGCTGAAAACGACTTTGGAATCTATAGGTTTCAAAAATGTGCAAACCTACATTCAATCTGGAAATGTTTTTGTGGATACAGATGAAGAAAATCCTGCAAAAGTAGGATTTCTAATCAAACAGGAAATTTTCAAAGTTTTTGGACATGAAGTTCCCATTGTGGTTATTGCCAAAGAAGACTTGGAAGCATGTTTCAGGAACAATCCTTTTTTGAAAGAAAAAGATATAGACATTAAAAAACTATATGTGGCTTTTATTTCTACCGCTTTGCGAAGCGATAGTATCAATGATTTGAAAATTAGCCAATTTAAACCGGATGAAGCCAGTATTGATGGCAGCAGAATTTTTATTAAATACGCTGTTGGTGCAGGAAAGACAAGATTTGATCAAAAATATATCGAGAAAAAACTGAATGTTACGGCAACTATCAGAAATTGGAATACGGTGACGCAGTTGTTAAAAATGTATGAAGAAAGATAAAAAGATACTAAAAAAGTTAGCTGTGAATGATACTAAGTAATTTGATTAAAATAATGTCGTATATGTTTTTAGAGGCAAACTACATAGTCATTGAGGGTTTGACCCTATAAAATACGACAATATATCGTTCCTGTTACTTAATTCGGACTAATTTATTTTAGCATTAAAAAAAAGCAAATAATTATAATTTTACGCAACCTTTTATAATTGGCATCATCTATATAGTAGCTGTAAAAACTGATATATGAAACATTTTACTATTCTTGTTGCTTTCCTTTCTATTTTTAATTCCTGTTCAAAAGACGCTTTAACATCGGATAATACTGGTTATTACGGAAAATGGACTTTGGTTAAAATGTCGGGGACTCTTTCTAATTCTGAAACGACAGGCGCAGCAATGGAATGGCAAGAATTTTATTTGTTCAACACTAATGGAACATTTACAAAATCCAGAGAAAGAAATGCGATTAAAACAACTATTTCTGGAACTTACACTGCTACAACTCATTCGGACGGAATGTATTTAGAATTGACATATCCCAATGCCAGCGAGATTATAGGAAACTGTTATGGAAATCTAAAAGAGGTGCTTTATATTGCCGAGAACAATACCTTGTCAAGTACTTGGAAAAACTGTGATGGTCCCGGATTAGAATACAAAAAGTAAATTATAAGTGCATTTTACAACATTTTTCATAAGATTTGGTTAGGGTTAATTCTAGAATTATGTGGCACTTTTGAAATAGAGTACTCCGAAGTTGAAAAACTTTTGTGTGTTCTTTTTCTATTTTTGATACTAAAATCCTAAACAATCCTACAATGAAAAAATTGGATTATAAACACAAAATTATTTATATTTACTCCTAATTAATGATGCAGAATCGTTGCATACAGCATTTAAATCCTTAATCTATAAATAGATGACTTTTAGACTTTCTTTTATCCTCACAGTATTTTTTGTTTGTTTTTCGTTTGCTCAAAATGGAAATCCAAACGATTACTTGTCGGCTCAATTTCATAAAGAACGAAGAGAAGCGTTACGGGCTAAAATGCCTAAGAATAGTGTGGCGGTATTTTTTGGTAATCCCATTCGAAACCGCGCCAATGATGTGGATTATGTGTACCATCAAGATCCTGATTTTTATTACTTAACTGGATACAAAGAACCCAATTGTGTTTTGGTTATTTTTTCGAATAATCAAACGGATAAAGACGGAAAAACCTATAATGAAATGATTTACGTTCAGGAAAAAAATCCAAAAGTGGAGCAATGGACCGGAATACGTTTGGGAACGGAAGGGGCTAAAAAGGATTTAGGTTTTGAGGTGGCACTAAATGGAAAAGAATTTCTGAACTCCGGGATCGACTACATGAGTTTTAACAATGTGCTTTTTAAGGAATTTGAAGAGGATACCAGAAATTCAAAACGTGACAAAGCCGATTTATATAAATTAATTGGAGCTTTTAAATCCCAAATTGGCTACAACGAAAAAGTGAAGTCACAAACGGATTCGAATGTACAAAATGAAATTAATCCTAAAAAAAGCATCACTTCAAAAAAGGCGACTATCGATACCCAATCGATTTTAACCTATATGGCCAGTTTACGCGAGATTAAATCCAAAGAGGAAATGGTTTTATTGACAAAAGCGGTTCGAATTTCAGCAATGGGGCAACGTGAAATCATGAAAGCCATGCATCCCGGAATGTCTGAAACCGAAATACAAGGCGTACATGAATTCGTTTATAAAAAGTACGGCAGTGAATATGAAGGTTATCCGTCAATCGTGGGAGCCGGTAATAACGGTTGTGTTTTGCACTATATTGAAAATAGCAAAATGAAAGTGGAAAATGATTTGGTGCTGATGGATTTAGGTGCTGAATATCATGGCTACAGCGCCGATGTAACCCGAACTATTCCAGCGAATGGAAAATTCTCTACAGAACAAAAGCTAATTTATGATTTAGTCTATGATGCCCAGGAAGCAGGTATTGCCACTGCAAAAATAGGAAATGGCTTTGGTGCTCCGGATACTGCTGCACGAAAGGTAATCAGTGATGGTTTAATTAAATTAGGAATTACTAAAACGGCAGATGAATCTAGAAAGTATTTTCCGCATGGGACTTCACATCACATTGGATTAGATGTTCATGATCCAGGTTTGTATAATAATTTTGAAGAAAATATGGTGCTGACAGTAGAACCCGGAATCTATATTCCTAATGGAAGTGATTGTGATAAAAAATGGTGGGGAATTGCCGTGCGAATCGAAGACGATATTTTAATTACGGCTAATGGTCCTGTTAATTTATCTGGAGAAGCACCAAGAAAATCAAATGACATTGAGTTACTTATGAAAGAAAAAAGTGTCTTCGATAATTTTAATTTACCGGTATTGGATTAGAACGTTCTTTAGGATTATCAAAAAAAACAAAACTCCGTTGTCTCATGACTTCGGAGCTTTTTATTGAAAACTATTTAGCTAATAAATCACAATACCAAAACCCAAAATCAAACGCATCGGAAGCACTCGTGTCGCAAGCGGTATTCGAGGAATCTTCATCTTTTGGTTTTTCGTATTTTCTATAAACGACTTCGCCAATTTCAAAATCAATCGGTTTAGAGAAAATAGGACCATCAAAAGTGAACGTATGGAATTCACCGTTTTCGCCACAAACATCTACATTTTCTGGTAAATCGTTGATGAAATCCTGATCAATCACACGACCAACGAAGCTTTTATCCAAAAATCGTTCGTTGACACAAACCACAATGGTTTTGAAACCCAGACTTATAAATTCTTGAATCAAATCTTGTGTTGGAATTTTCCAAAGCGGGAAAACGCCTTCGAAACCTATTTCGGCTAATTTATCTTCCCGGTATTTACGTAAATCTTCAAGAAATATATCTCCAAAAATAGAATGCGTAACGCCTTGATCTTTTAGTTTTGCCAATGTTTCCTGCATGACTTTTTCATAGACTTCCATCGTAGGCATTTCGGGAATTTGCATGATTTCAAGCGGTAATTCAATACTTTTCGCTTGTTGTTCCAATAATTCTACCCGAACACCGTGCATCGAAATGCGCTGAAACTGTTGGTTTACACTCGTAAGTAAACAGGCAATTTCAAATTCAGAATTTTGTAATGTTTTGTATAAGGCAAGCGCAGAATCTTTTCCGCTGCTCCAATTAAATAGGGCTTTCTTTTTCAATGTGGTTTTCTTGAGGTTTTTCTGGGGGTAAATTTAAACTAATAATTTGTTTGTGCTAAATATTTTATTGTGTTAAAGACGCATTGCTATGCGTCTCTACATCATACGTCCTTACAAATAGAATCGGTAAAAAAAATCAGAGTAATTTTGAATTCTTTGTTTTAGAATTTATTGCAATAAAATGCTTATTTTTATTGCTCTAATCTTCTTACAAATTAATAAAACACTTTGATTTTAAATGACATTATTCAAAAATAAATATAGAATAGAATCCAATCGATTGAAAAATTGGGATTATTCCAGTAATGCTATTTATTTTTTGACCATCTGTACTTGTCAAAGAGCCTGTGTTTTTGGAATGATAGAAAATGGAAAGATGATTTTGAATCAAAATGGTGTTATTGTTGAAGAAGAAATTTTAGATTCAATTAAAATCAGGCAAGATTGGATTTTTCATAATTGGATTGTGATGCCAAATCATATTCATCTGTTAGTTGAAATAAAAAAACATGTAATCCCACAATTTAGTTATTCTGATAAGACAATTCATTCTGATGATACAGATATTGAATTAATGAATTTATATGTTTCTCATGTTGATATGTTTGATGGTAACGCAGAGACGCATTGCTATGCGTCTCAACAATTAGAGACAAATAGCAATTCAGAAATATACGATGCCAAATTGGAAACCCACAACGCAGAGACGCATAGCAATGCGTCTCTACATAAAACACCGGATATAACAAAAAACCTGAATTTAAGAACTAACGATAATCATATTACAACAAATAAATTATCACGAAGACCAAGGTCAATTTCCTCATTTGTTGGAGGAATTAAAGGTATTGTTACGCTAAAAATAAATGAATTGAACAATCAATTCGAAGGTTCGATTTGGCAATCTAATTATCACGACCACATAGTAAGGAGTTACGAAGAATTTAAGACTATTTATTATTACATTGAAAACAATCCTAAGAATTGGGTGGAAGACACTTTTAATCCCATTAATGCTAAAAAATAAATATGAAATACCTCTTCCTCTTACTATCCACAATAACATTCGCCCAACAAACCCAATCTGTCGATTTTAGATCGGTTCATGGGCAAATAACAATTAATCCTAAAGATAAATCTGTTAGAGGAGCAGTTAGTTATTGGTTTGATGTTTTAAAACCCACAGATACCATTAAAATCGATGCGCAAAACATGGATTTTACTGATGCAGAATTGAATCAGAAAGAAATTCAATTTACTACTAATGGAAAGCAAATTCTATTGATTTCTGCTTTCAAAAAAGGGACAAATAACATTAGTTTTAATTATGTTGCCAAACCCAAGCAAACGCTTTATTTTGTGGGTTCTGAAGAGAAAGATAATGTACAAATTTGGACGCAGGGACAAGGGAAAAATACCAGCAATTGGTTCCCAAGTTTTGATGATGTGAAAGAGAAAGTCATTTTTAATTTAGAAGTTGTTGTTGATTCTAAATACCAAGTAATTTCTAATGGAATTTTAAAAAGTAAAGTGAATAACAATTCGATGACGTACTGGAGATTCAACATGCATAAACCAATGAGTTCGTATTTATTGATGCTTTCCATTGGAAAATTTGAAAAACAAACACAAAAATCAAATTCGGGAATTCCTTTAGAAATGTACTATGAATCCAAAGACGCAGCTAAATTTGAACCAACCTATCGTTATTCGAAGCAACTATTTGATTTTTTAGAAAAGGCAATAGGAGTGAAGTATCCCTGGGAAATTTATAAACAAGCTCCCGTTCGTGATTTTTTGTATGCTGGAATGGAAAATACTTCGGCAACTTTATTCTCAACTCGTTATGTAGTTGATTTTACAGGGTATGAAGATAGAAGTTATACGAATGTCAATGCACATGAATTGGCGCACCAATGGTTTGGCAATTTAGTTACTGCTGAAACTAGCAAACATCATTGGCTTCAGGAAGGTTTTGCAACGTATTATGCTTTATTGGCTGAAAAGGAAATCTACGGTGAAGATTATTTTTATTCTAAATTATATGAATCGGCGCAACAATTGAAATACGCTTCCAGAACCGATACAATTCCTGTTTTGAATGCCAAAGCCAGTTCGTTGACTTTCTATCAAAAAGGCGCTTGGGCGTTGCATGTTTTACATGAAACAATAGGAGATAAGGCTTTTAAAAAAGCAGTAAAATGCTATTTGAAAAAGCATTCGTTTCAAACGGTAAATACACAGGATTTCTTTGCTGAAATTAAAAAAGTATCTGATTATGATTTGAATAATTTTAGTAAAGTATGGCTTGAAACAACTAGTTTTAATACACAAGAGGCTAATACTTTATTGTATAAAAATAAAGCAATTCGGATATTATTTGAAGTAGAAAAATTAAGAAATAAACCGTTGTCTGAGAAAGAAGAATTTTTTACTAAAATAGTACAATCTAATGTTTATTTTTCCGTAAAAGAAGCGATAGTCAATCAATTAAAAGAACAAAAATTTGAAGACAAAGCCACACTTTTAAGCTTGGCCTTGGATACTAAAAACGTACAAGTTCGTCAAGCGGTTGCGACTACACTAAATGAAATTCCTGAAAGTTTTAGAGTGCAATATGAAACTTTACTGGATGATAAATCCTATCAAACACAAGAAATAGCGTTGTGTAATTTATGGAATAATTTTCCGGAACAACGCTCTCGATATTTGGATAAATCAAAAGGTTGGATCGGTTTCAGTGATTATAATCTACGAACATTATGGTTGTCTTTAGCATTGTCGACAGCAAATTACTCAATAAATAAAGAACAGTTAATCGAGGAATTGATTAATTATTCATCATCTAATTATGAAGCAACTATTCGTCAAGATGCTTTAGAAAAACTGCTTGCTTTTAATATAATCAATGATGAAGTATTACAAAATTTGGTAAAAGCAACAACACATCACATGTGGCAATTTTCGAAATTTGGAAGAGACAATATTAGAAGGTTATTGAAGAATGCGACGATGAGAGTTTCTTTCGAAAGAATTCTTCCAAATTTAAATGTAACCGAGCAATTTCAATTGAATCGGTTATTGAAGGAATAGCAGTTTATGTCAATTAAACATAGAATTTACTGTACTATTTTTTTAACTTAAATGAACTTATATTCCTTATATGGTTATAAATACAAACCATATAAGGAATATAAGTTCATTTAAGAAATGGTGTTATTATTGAATTTTGTAGGAGTAAAACAAAACTGATGGTGTCAATAATCTACCACAATTGCCCCACTTCGTTTTTAATATAAGCCAAAGCCGCATTACTTGGGGATTGTTTTTCCATTAAATCATTCAAAAGCACTTCACGCAATTTATCAGCGCTATCCACACGATCACTCCTATTTGCTTTACGAATCATTTGAATGGTAGCATTTTTAGCTGTCACAATAATGGTCCAACATTCATCAGACATATAAATTTGTTGTGTCAAATTATGTTCAAATTCCTGTTCGATTTGTGCAATTATAAGATTTTCATAATCGTTTTTATCTTGCGAAAGAGGAGTAATACGAATCAATAATTTGGTAGGATTGATGCGTTCCATATACAACGTCATGCGCTCAAATGCTTGTAAGCGTAAAGGCAATGCGTTTTTCTGGGCTTCTTTGCTTAATAAATAACGGCGTCTTCCTTCTTCATTTTTGGTATGAAGATCAAAAAAATAATAGGCCACAACCCCTGTAACAACAGCTGGTAAAGTATAACTTAGTAATTCTATGATTTGTATTGATTCCATTTTTTTGTAAAATTTATAAAAGCAAAAATATACTTTTTTGATTATAAATCAACTTGATTTTATTAGCAATAAATCAATTCGAATAGTATTTTTACCATTTATACTTGAATATTTAATATCGATTTTTAGAATGGAAACTTACGTATTGGTTTTACTTTGTTTTGCCGCTTTTGCCGCAGGATTTATAGATGCTATTGTAGGTGGCGGCGGACTGATACAAACGCCTATGGGGTTGATATTATTACCTAATTTGCCAGTTTCAACAGTTATTGGAACCTTAAAAGTTCCTGCTTTTAGTGGTACTTCTTTTGCAGCCTATCAATATCTTAAAAAAGTAGATATGAACTGGAAATTGTTAGGGATTATGATACTTTTGGCTTTTCCTTCCGCTTTTTTAGGCTCTACATTATTGACGTATGTGAGTAATGATTTTATGAAACCGTTATTATTAGTGGTTCTTTCATTTTTAGTTATTTACACGTATGCAAAGAAGAATTTTGGTCAGCATATTGAAAAGAATCACTCTCCTAGAACACAAATCTTAAATGCGATTGCAATCAGTTTTGTTGTTGGATTATATGATGGATTTATCGGTCCAGGAACAGGAAGTTTTTTAGTGGTAGCTTTTATTGCTATTATAGGTTTTGATTTTTTGCATGCTTCCGCAAATGCTAAAATGGTGAATCTGTCGACTAACTTTGGTTCCATTTGTCTATTTATTTTGAAAGGCAAAATTATTTGGGCAGTAGCAATACCAATGGCGGCCAGTAATGCTTTTGGCGGATGGATTGGGGCAAAACTAGCCATAAACAAAGGAAATAATTTTATTCGAATTTTCTTTTTGGTTGTTGTAATCGGGACATTAATCCGATTTGCCTACGATGTGTTTTTCAAATAATAAATACAAGAATATCTTATTAAAATGAATGGCAAAATGAATTAGCCAATTGTTATTTTTTGGTACTTAAAACCTCATTCAAAATCACTATTTTTGCATAATATAATTTAAAAATTTCCATGCATAAATATATCGATCAACTTAACGAAGCGCAACGCGAACCCGTTTTACAAAAAGACGGTCCTATGATAATTATTGCAGGAGCAGGTTCTGGTAAAACGCGGGTGTTGACCATAAGAATTGCTTATTTGATGCATCAGGGAGTGGATGCGTTTAGCATTTTGTCTCTAACTTTTACCAACAAAGCAGCTCGAGAAATGAAAAAGCGTATCTCTGATATTGTAGGTGCTGGCGAAGCTAAAAATCTTTGGATGGGAACTTTTCACTCTGTTTTTGCTCGAATTCTTCGTTCAGAAGCAGAACATTTGGGCTATCCTTCGAATTTTACCATATATGATTCTCAAGATTCACTTCGTGCAATTTCAGGAATTATCAAAGAAATGCAATTGGACAGGGATGTATACAAACCAAAACAGGTTTTAACTAGGATTTCCAATTTCAAAAATAGTTTGATTACAGTAAAAGCCTATTTCAACGATCTTGATTTGCAAGAAGCCGATGCCATGTCTAAAAAACCTCGAATGGGTGAAATTTATCAGAATTATGTAGACCGATGTTTTAAAGCAGGAGCAATGGATTTTGATGATTTGTTATTGAAAACTAATGAGCTGCTGACTCGTTTTCCGGAAGTTTTGGCTAAATATCAAAACCGTTTCCGTTATATATTGGTGGATGAGTACCAGGATACGAATCACTCTCAATATTTGATTGTTAGAGCGTTGTCTGATAAATTTCAGAATATTTGTGTGGTAGGTGATGATGCGCAAAGTATTTATGCGTTTCGTGGAGCAAACATCAATAATATCCTGAATTTCCAGAAAGATTATGAAGGGGTAAAAACCTTTCGATTGGAACAGAATTATCGTTCGACAAAAAATATTGTTGAAGCGGCAAATACCATCATCGATAAAAATAAAGTCAAGCTTGATAAAATAGTTTGGACTGCCAATGATTTTGGTCCAAAAATAAAAGTGCACCGCAGTTTAACCGATAACGAGGAAGGTCGATTTGTAGCCAGTACTATCTGGGAAGAAAAAATGCAAAACCAGTTGCATAATGGCTCATTCGCGATTTTGTATCGTACTAATGCACAATCTCGTGCTATGGAAGATGCATTGAGAAAAAGAGATATCCCTTACCGAATTTATGGGGGACTTTCATTTTATCAAAGAAAAGAAGTTAAGGATGTATTGTGCTACTTGCGATTGGTTATCAATCCAAAAGATGAAGAAGCATTAGTGCGAGTAATCAATTATCCAGCTCGCGGAATTGGGAATACAACCATCGAGAAATTAACCATTGCCGCCAATCATTACAAACGTTCCATTTTTGAAGTGATGCAGAATATTGAGCGAATTGATTTAAAACTGAATTCGGGAACCAAACAAAAGCTACTTGATTTTGTGACTATGATTCAAAGTTTTCAAGCCATAAATGAAAATCAGGATGCCTTTTATCTTGCTGATCACGTTGCTAAAAAAACGGGATTGGTTCAAGAATTAAAGAAAGATGCGACTCCTGAGGGAATGGCTAAAATCCAGAATATTGAGGAATTATTAAACGGTATCAAGGATTTCACCGAAGGTCAAAAAGAAGTTGAAGGCGCTAGAGGTGCATTATCTGAGTTTATGGAGGACGTGGCTTTGGCAACGGATTTAGATAAAGATACCAGTGATGAAGATCGTGTGGCCTTAATGACGATTCACTTAGCCAAAGGATTGGAATTCCCTCATGTTTTTGTGGTAGGAATGGAAGAGGATTTATTTCCGAGTGCCATGAGTATGAGTACCAGAAGCGAACTGGAAGAAGAACGTCGCTTATTTTATGTAGCTTTGACAAGAGCCGAACATCAGGCCTATTTGACGTACGCACAATCCCGATATCGTTGGGGAAAATTAACGGATAGCGAACCTTCGCGTTTTATTGAGGAAGTCGACAGTCAGTATTTAGAATATATGACACCTCCTGAAAATAATTACCGTTATAAACCTATGATTGACAGTGATGTTTTTGGTGATGTAGATAAATCCAAATTGCGTCTGGCAAAACCAATAGGAGGAACACCTCCAAAATCCATTACCGATAACGAACCTAAACCGGATGTAAATATTCGGAAACTAAAACCAGTCTCTGCAGGTAATCCTTCGGCTGGAAGCGCCAATTTATTTGATAACAAACTGGTTGCAGGTAATGTGGTTATGCACGAACGCTTTGGAAAAGGACAAGTGATCAATCTGGAAGGAGTGGGAGCTGATAAAAAAGCCGAAATCAAATTTGAAGTGGGCGGAATAAAGAAATTGTTATTGCGATTTGCAAAATTGGATATTATCGGATAAAAATTTGTTTCAAGTTTAAGGTTTAAAGTTGTCTGTTAGAAGAACTTTAAACTTTAAATATTTTAACTTTAAACTAAAACTATGGCTCAATTTATAAAAATATACCCGGACAAACCAAACGAAGCAGCAATTGCCAAAGTAGTTAAGGTTTTAAAAGATGGCGGTTTAGTGATTTATCCAACGGATACCGTGTACGGATTGGGATGTGATATTACCAATACGAAAGCACTAGAACGTGTCGCCAAGATAAAAGGAATTAAGCTGGAAAAGGCTAATTTTTCCTTTGTTTGTCACGATTTGAGTAATTTATCCGATTATGTGAAACAAATTGATACGGCTACTTTTAAACTATTAAAAAGAGCTTTGCCAGGACCATATACTTTTATTTTACCGGGAAATAACAACTTGCCTAAAGAATTCAAAAAGAAAACGACAGTCGGGATTCGGGTTCCCGATAATTCGATTGCACTGGAAATTGTACGTCAATTAGGCAATCCAATTGTTTCTACTTCAATTCATGATGATGATGATGTGATTGAATATACAACAGATCCGGAACTTATTTTCGAGAAATGGCAAAACCTTGTTGACTTGGTTATCGATGGTGGTTATGGTGACAATATGGGATCTACCATTATAGATTTGTCTGGTGATGAACCTATTGTTGTAAGAGAAGGAAAAGGGAGTTTGGATATTCTTTAGATGGCAGATGACAGGTTTCAGTAAAAAAATAAGACGAATTTAATTTGTTAAAAAAAAATATTAATTTGTAATGCACATAAAAAAACGTCTCGATTTCTCAAGACGTTTTTTTTATGCAATCTGAACTGATCACTGAAAACTGACCACTTTCTTATTGTTTTTGTTTTTTCATTTCTTTTTCAATCATTTCATAGAACTGATCGATTTTTGGTAAAACAACGATACGTGTTCTTCTGTTGCGAGATCTGTTTTCAGCTGAATCATTGGCAACTAAAGGAACGTAAGAACTTCTTCCTGCAGCAATTAATTGTTCTGGTTTAACACCTAATTGATTTGTCAATACACGAATTATTGAAGTTGAACGTTTCACACTTAAATCCCAGTTGTCAAGTAAGACTCCTGAACCATTGTAAGGGACGTTATCAGTATGTCCTTCAACCATACATTCAAAATCAGGTTTGTCATTTACCACTTTAGCTACTTTAGCCAAAACACTTTTTGCTTTATCAGTTACGTCGTAACTTCCTGTTTTAAACAACAACTTGTCAGCAATAGATATAAATACAACTCCTTTTTCAACATTTATTTCAATATCCGGATCAGATATTCCTACAGCGCTTTTCAAACTGGTAACTACAGCAAGGGTAACACTGTCTTTTTTAGTTAATGCATCTTGCATTCTGCTGATTTTCAAATCTTTTTCTTTGATAGATTCTAAAGCTTTCTCAATATTTTCAGCCCCTTTAGTGGTCAATACCGTCATGTCTTTAGACGTATTGATCAGTGTTTGATTGTGTTCTTTTAAACCGGCTACAGTTGCTGAAAGTCCCGCTTTTTCTTCTAAGCAAGAATTTAATTTTACAGTAGCAGAATTCAATAAATCTTGGGTTTCTTTGTTTCTGGCTTCTAAATCGGTGTATTTCTTTTTAGAAACACAAGAAGTTAAAACAGCCAATACTGATAAGGCAATTACTATTTTTCTCATAATTTTTTTTTTAAGATTTGATTTGTAAATTTAGTTTTTAAAAGTTAGAAATTATACATAAATTAATGTTAAAATTATTTTACAAAAACCTTACCATTGTTAATGTAATAAGAAAAAACGATGCTTTTCGTATTGTAATATTTTTTAGTTTGAAATTTGTCTCTTTTGTGTAAATTACTCGAAAACAGACTGTAAAATGAACCATGTGCCTTTACTATTGCTAAAAAATGATTGCATTTTCCTTGTAAAAGAAAATGTAATCCGGCAATTCCATCCAGGATCATTCTGCAAAACAGAATCCAGTACAATTTATCTTTAGGTAAATTTTTAGTCAACATTAATAAAGAGTTTCTAAAATTCAAATACGTTTTCTTTGGATTTCCTTGTTGCAAAGTGGCTCCACCAACATGATAAACAACCGATTCTGAATTGTATTTTATTTTATATCCTTTATTGATTGCACGCCAACATAAATCAATTTCTTCCTGATGGGCAAAAAAATCAGCATCAAAACCTTTTAATTCCTTATAAACCGAGCTTCGTATAAAAAAGCAAGCTCCGGAAGCCCAGAATATTTCACAGTTATCATTGTATTGTCCGTTATCTTTTTCTAAAGTTTCAAAAATACGTCCACGACAGTAAGGATAACCGTATTGGTCTATAAAACCTCCCGCAGCACCTGCGTATTCGAAGTATTCCTTGTTTTTGTAATCTAATATCTTAGGTTGAATGGTGGCAGTTTCAGGCTCCTTTTCGAAAGTTTTTAGGATAGGCTGAAGCCAATTTTCGGTAACTTCAATGTCGGAATTGACCAAAGCGTAAATTTCGGCATCAATATGTTTTAATACTTCATTGTAACCACCTGCAAATCCTAAATTAATGTCGTTTTTTACAATTTTAACGGATGGAAAATTAGCCAACACAAATGAAATGGAATCATCTGTCGAAGCATTATCAGCAACATAAATTGTAGCTTCAGGCGAATATTTTACAATCGAAGGCAAAAATTGTTCTAATAATTGTACTCCGTTCCAATTGAGTATGACAACAGCTATTTTCATTTAGATTATTTGATTATAGGATTTGATATATTGGTAATTCGGTCAGAAACTGATATTTTTCATTTTCAAAATCCATTTGGCAAAAGTAATGATTCAATCCATTGGTTACCATTAGAAATTGGGCTTTCATCGTCATATTATAACGGGCAATTTGGTCGAAGGTAGCTTGTGCAATTTTTATTTCAGGTGCTTTGCATTCGATTAAAATGAAAATAGAACCATCAGGATTGAAAACAACAACATCGTATCTTTTGCGCAAGCCATTGACTTTCAAAACTTTTTCTACATTAATCAATGATTTGGGGTATTTTTTTTCTTCCAATAAAAACTGGACTACATGCTGACGAACCCATTCTTCCGGAGTAAGAATGATAAATTTTTTCCTGATTTCATCAAAAATGGAGACTTTATTTTCGCTATTTTTGAACCGAAAGTTATAAAGTTGAAAATTTAGTTTTTGCATAAAGCAAAAGTATTAAATAAGTTTAAAATTTAAAGTTTAAAGTTTCATTCGAAGCAACAAACTTTAAACTTCAAACTTTAAACAAAAAGAAATGGACGAGGTTGTAAAAATTGTAAATGATATAAAAAGTGGCAACATCAAACCCATCTATTTTTTGATGGGAGAAGAGCCGTATTATATTGACAAACTATCTGATTATATAGAAGAAAAAATATTAACCAAAGAGGAAAAAGGCTTTAATCAGACCGTTCTATATGGAAGAGATGTTTCAATAGAAGATATTATTTCGACCGCCAAACGGTATCCGATGATGGCGGAGCGTCAAGTTGTGATTGTAAAAGAAGCTCAGGATTTGATTCGGACGATTGATAAATTGGAAAGTTATGCCGAAAACCCAATGCCGTCAACGGTTTTGGTTTTTTGTTACAAATATAAAACTTTGGATAAACGAAAAAAACTTACCAAGTTATTAGCAAAGAATGGTGTCGTTTACGAGAGTAAAAAATTGTATGAAAATCAAGTTGGCGACTGGATTAAACGTGTTTTATCAGGTAAAAAATATGCGATTGAGCCAAAGGCAAGCGCCATGTTAGTGGAATTTCTTGGAACTGATTTGAGTAAAATAAACAACGAACTCGAAAAGTTACAGATTATCCTGCCTGCTGGAAGTACAATAACTCCAAAGCATATCGAGGAAAATATAGGTTTCAGTAAAGATTTTAATGTATTTGAATTGAGAAAAGCATTAGGAGAACGCAATCAATTAAAAGCATATACCATTGCCGAAAATTTCGCCCAAAATCCAAAAGACAATCCAATGGTGGTTACTACGAGTTTAGTTTTTGGATTTTTTATACAATTGTTGAAATACCATGGATTGAAAGACAAAAACCCAAAAAATGTCGCAGCAGTATTAGGTGTGAATCCTTTCTTTTTGAAAGAATATGATGTGGCTTTGAAGAATTATCCCATGAAAAAAGTGAGTCAAATTATTGGTGCTTTAAGAGATATTGATGTAAAAAGTAAAGGTGTTGGTGCCAATGCGTTGTCACAATCTGATTTGTTAAGAGAAATGCTTTATAAAATATTTAATTAGCGACTAAAATTACCGATATTTGCACTCCCGAAACTTCGGGATAAAATATAATTTACCTAAATATGGGAATGAATAAAAATACTATCTTAGGTTGGGCTACTTTAATAATGATTGTAATGGGTTTATTGCTTATCGCATTAGGCGCTTTCAGATATGATGACGTAGCAGGTTGGGGATTTGCAGCCGTAGGTGTTGGCTTTTTGGCTAATGCATGGGTTTTTAGTTCGCTTAAGGGCAGACTTTAAAACAGTAAACAGCAATCAGATTTTAGTGATCAGTCTTACTAGGAAATTTTAAACAAAAAAACTTTAAACAAAAAAATATGGCAGACGATAAAAAAGTGATATTCTCAATGTCGAAATTGAGTAAAACGTATTCAAGCAGTAACAAGCAAGTATTAAAAGATATTTATTTGAGTTTCTTCTACGGAGCTAAAATTGGTATTTTGGGTTTAAATGGTTCTGGGAAATCTTCTCTTTTGAGGATTATTGCCGGAGCTGATAAAAATTATCAGGGAGACGTGGTTTTTGCACCAGGTTACACCGTAGGTTATTTGGAACAAGAACCAATTTTAGATGATTCTAAAACTGTAATTGAAATTGTAAAAGAAGGTGTTGCCGAAACTATGGCAGTATTAGATGAATTCAACAAAATCAACGATAGTTTTGGTTTACCTGAAGTTTATGAAGATGCGGACAAGATGCAACAATTAATGGATCGCCAAGCTGATTTACAAGATAAAATTGACGCACTTGGGGCTTGGGAAATTGATACTAAACTGGAAATTGCAATGGACGCCTTAAGAACTCCAGAAGGTGATACGCCAATTAAGAATTTATCAGGTGGAGAACGCCGTCGCGTGGCTTTATGTCGTTTGTTGTTGCAACAACCTGATGTTTTGCTTTTGGATGAGCCTACGAATCACTTGGATGCAGAAAGTGTACTTTGGTTAGAACAACATTTAGCACAATATGCAGGAACTGTTATTGCGGTAACACACGACAGATACTTCTTGGACAATGTTGCTGGTTGGATACTTGAACTGGATAGAGGAGAAGGTATTCCTTGGAAAGGAAACTACACCTCTTGGTTAGAGCAAAAATCTGGACGCATGGCATCAGAAGAAAAAGTGGCTTCTAAACGTAGAAAAACGTTGGAACGCGAGTTGGACTGGGTTCGTCAAGGTGCAAAAGGGCGTCAGACCAAACAAAAAGCACGTTTGCAAAACTACGACAAGCTTTTGAACGAAGATCAAAAACAGTTGGATGAAAATCTGGAAATCTATATTCCTAACGGACCTCGTTTAGGAACGAATGTAATTGAAGCTAAAAATGTTTCGAAAGCATTTGGAGATAAATTATTATATGACAATTTGAATTTTAAATTGCCTCAAGCAGGAATTGTTGGAATTATCGGACCAAATGGTGCTGGTAAATCGACTATTTTCAAAATGATAATGGGTGAAGAGAAGCCAGATGCAGGAGAATTTTTAATTGGTGAAACAGTAAAAATCGCTTATGTAGATCAATCGCATTCCAATATTAATCCTGATAAATCTATTTGGGAAAACTTTTGTGATGGTCAGGAATTGATTATGATGGGTGGCCGACAAGTAAATTCAAGAGCTTATTTAAGCCGTTTTAACTTTGGCGGAAGCGATCAAAACAAGAAAGTTTCAATGCTTTCTGGTGGTGAAAGAAACCGTTTGCACCTTGCCATGACTTTGAAAGAAGAAGGAAACGTACTTTTACTGGATGAGCCAACAAATGATTTGGACATCAACACGCTTCGTGCTTTGGAAGAAGGTTTGGAAAATTTTGCAGGTTGTGCGGTAGTAATTTCTCACGACAGATGGTTCTTGGACAGAATTTGTACGCACATTCTAGCTTTCGAAGGAAACTCTGAAGTATATTATTTTGAAGGTGGTTTCTCTGATTATGAAGAAAATAAGAAGAAACGTTTGGGTGGTGATTTAACTCCGAAACGATTGAAATACAGAAAATTGATTAGAAGTTAAAAGAAGATCAAAAAATTCGAAGCCTCAAATTGTAGAATTTGAGGCTTTTTTTGGCGCTAATTTTTTAAGGAGCTATTTCCTGCTATTCACTACAATCTTTATGGTTTTTCTTTAAAACCATAAAGGATTTTCGTTGCTATCAGGGCTATGGCATTTGTTGTTATTAGAAAATTTAGTTTTACAAAAACTTAGATTTTAATGCTGCCGTTGGCATCATACAACTTTCTTTTTTGCCATACCATTTGTAGCGATTTCTGGCAACATAATCGTAAATAGAATCCCTAATTTTTTTTGGAATTATTTTAAAAATATTTCCAAAATAAAAAATCCCATCTAAACTTTTTGCAATTTCTAAAGCGGCTTCCGATTTATAATAATAAGCGATTCCGGGCTGGTAGAGAATTATACTGTCAATGTTTTTAGCATCGATTCCAATGTGTTTAATGATTTCCTGGCCTAAATCAGATTGTAGTGCCACAAACCTAAAAAGATCTTTTTTATCATGCTTAATTATAAATTGTACCGCTGAATTGCAGAGATTGCAAATGCCATCAAAGAGGATTATTTTTTTGTCTTTAGGTAAATTTTCCATTTTTTTGTCATTGCGAGAGTTATTCCGTCATTATTTCTTTAATTTCTTCAAATAAATCTTTCCAAGTTGGGTTCATAGAACGAATTAAAGTATTTTTCGCTTCTCGAACCTGCTTTTATTTCTTTTTCCCTTGCTATAGCATCACCAATCCATTGAAATTGCTCATATATACTAATACATTCACATTATGACGAGCAGAAAATGAATTAGGATATCTTTTCTCTTTGTGTTCCAAAATTCTTTGTGGAGGATTTGAAGTAACACACCTGTATATACTACCGTTTGGTATTTATTAGTGATGATATAGATGAATCCCGGTTTCACAGTTATTTATTTATGTTGGTTATGTTTGTCTTTGCAAGGTACAAAATAATCTAAATCTGGAATTCCAAGAATGCTTACTCCTGTTAGTGTGATTGCTTCGTTCCTCGAAATGATTTATTGCTTACTTCTTACCCGCTTCTACGAATTCCAATTCCTCTAAACTTACTTTCGAAGTAAACACGCCGTAATTCACTACTGCTTTGTTCTTCTCAATCTTATCAATACTTCCCACTGATTTTCCGTCCAGCATTCGGACACGATCACCTACTTTAAGAATGGCTTTTGGTTTTACAACTACGGGTTTTAGTTTTTTTTCTTTCTTTTCCTGGCGAATTTCTTCTACATGAACAGTGATTTCTTGTATAACTTCTTTTTTCTTCTCAATAATAGCTTTGGCCTCTTTTGGAGTGGCTTTTTTGCGTTTGGAGTTTTCAATTTCAATAATTTTCAAAAACTCCCCAATTAGGTCTTTTTTGTTTTTGTTATTAAAATATTTCTCGGCTATATCTTCAATTTTTTGACCTATGTAAATTGTTTTCTGATTGCTGTCATACAATTCCTGATAGCTTTCCAGTTTTTGCTTGATTTTTACATTGATGGTTTCCATTTTCTTGCCTTCTTCATGCGCTTTTGTTTCTTCTTCTTTCAGCGTTTGCGAAGTTTTCTCCATTTTGGATCGCTCTTTCTGAAGTGTAGCAATCGTTTTATCAAAACGTACTTTTCCTACTTCAATTTTCTTTTTCGCACGGTTTATTAAACTAAATGGAATTCCGTTTTTTAATGCTACTTCAAACGTGAAAGAACTTCCCGCTTGTCCCAAAACCAATTTATACAAAGGTTCTAATGATTTTTCATCAAAAAGCATGTTAGCATTAGTTGCGCAAGGCAATTCGTTAGCTAATATTTTCAAATTCGAATAATGCGTTGTAATAATCCCGAAGGCTTCCCGATGATAGAACTCTTCCAGAAAAATTTCGGCTAATGCGCCACCCAATTCAGGATCAGAACCAGTACCAAATTCATCAATAAGAAACATGGTTTTTTTATTGCATTTCTTCAGAAAGTAGTTCATGTTCTTTAATCGGTAACTATAGGTACTCAAATGATTTTCAATTGATTGATTGTCTCCAATATCTGTTAAAATACGATCAAATAAAAATGTTTCACTGCGTTCGTGTACCGGAATCAACATCCCGGATTGCAACATCAATTGGAGTAATCCAACCGTTTTCAATGAGATGGTTTTTCCTCCCGCATTTGGACCTGAAATCACGATAATCCTACTTTCCTGATTTAATTCAATAGTTTGCGGATGCGTAATTTCATTTTTCTGTTTGTTATTCAAATACAAAATAGGATGGAAGGCATCTCTAAAATAGAGCCGGCGATTCTCTGTAATTGTGGGTAAAATTCCATTGATTTTATTTGCATATTTTGCTTTGGCAGCAATCACATCAATATCACTTAGGAAATCTTGGTATTCAATAAGCAACGGTAAAAAAGGGCGAATTTTATTCGATAATTGCTTTAAAATTCTGGTGATTTCCTCTTTTTCCTCGTATTCTAAATTGCTTAGTTCACGAGAATATTTTAGTGTAGTTTCAGGTTCGATATACGCAATGCTTCCAGTTTTAGAACTGCCTAGAATCGATCCTTTTACTTTACGACGGTACATGGCTAAAACTGCCAAAACCCTCCTGTTTTGAACGAAACTTTCTTTAATGTCATCTAAATAGCCTAAGGTATTATATTGCGTTAACGCAGTTCCAAAACTTTGATTGACTTTGCCACGAACCAGATTCATATTCCGACGAATATCCAATAAATCAGGTGAGGCATTGTCTTTTATTTCACCATATTTGTCGACTACTTCATCTACCATTGTGATGATATCTTTGGTAAATTCGACTTGTAAAGCCCTTGCGTATAAGTTAGGATAATAATCTTCAAATTTTTTCAGGAAATTCAACAGAAAATTCGCAGTTGATGAAATGGTGGCAATTTTTCTAAAACTGCCTACTTCAAGAAAGCTGTCTTCGATAGCCAAGAATTTAATTTCATGTGTTATGGCATCAAAACCATGATTAGGAATGGCATTGTTATTCTGGAAAGAGGAAACATATTCAGATGTTTGCATTAATGCTTGCATCAAGGTTTCCTTATCCTTAAAAGGAGTGATTTCTAATGCTTTTTGTTTTCCAATATCGGTATTACAAATCGCCGAAATGGTTTCGAGAACGGTTGGAAATTGTAGGTCTTGTAATGTTTTTTCGGTGATGGATATCATTTAATTAAGTAGAAATTTTATACAAAGTTACAAACTTGTTAAGTTGTAATAATCTAAAACAATTAATTTTTATATTTGTTAAATGAAATCGCCATAATTCAAACTCAAATAGAAGAAAAAATGGCGATACCATGTTCCAATAAGAAACAAATAGAAGCTTCGCATGAAAAAAGATGAAATAATCAATACTCTACAAACGGAAAAGCAATTCCTGAAAGATAATTACGGGGTTGTAACGATTGCTTTGTTTGGTTCCTATGCTAAAGGACTTGAAAATCCTGATAGTGATGTTGATTTTTTTGTTGAGTTTAAAGAACCATCTTATAGCTTTTTGATGGGACTATATTCTTATTTAGAAAATAAATTAAATTCTAAAATTGAGATCGTCAGAAAAGATCCGCATGTATCAGAACGATTTCTTAATACTATTAAAAATGATTTAATTTATGTATGATGATGTTTATAAATATTCATTAGAGACTATTTTAGAACCTATCAATATTTGTAATAAAAGATTTTCTGAAATTAAAACTCCATTTGATTTTGTTTCAACAGAATACGGAAAAACACTCTTAGATGCTATTGTCACTCGTCTTCAGGCTATTGGAGAAAACTTAAAAAATACTTCTAGAAAACATGACTTGTTACAAACCAATTATCCAGATATGGAATGGAACCAGATTATTCGTTTTCGAGATTTTATTTCTCATCATTATGAAATGTTAGATTATGAGATTGTTTACCAAATATGCGAAAATTATTTACCTAAATTGGAAATAGTTTTGAAAACTGAATTAGGCAAATTTGAATAGTATGCAAATCAATCTCAATCCGGAATGGCAATCCATTTTATCAGACGAAATTCAGAAACCCTATTTTCAGGACCTAATGGAAACCGTTACTGATGAATATAAAAATCACACCTGTTATCCTCCAAAAGAGTTGATTTTCGCTGCTTTTAACTATTGCAGATTCAAAGATGTAAAAGTGGTTATTATTGGTCAGGATCCGTATCACGGAAAAGGAGAAGCCAATGGTTTGTGTTTCTCTGTAAATGAAGGTGTTAAAATTCCGCCTTCTTTGCGCAATATTTTTCGCGAAATGAGTAATGATTTAGGAACTATTTTTATGCCCGTTTCGGGTAATTTAGAAGCTTGGGCGAAACAGGGTGTTTTGCTTTTGAATGCTTCGTTAACTGTAAGAGAAGACAATCCAAACAGCCATAAACATTTAAAATGGAACGTCTTTACCGATGCTGTCATCCAGAAAATTTCCGAAGAAAAAAAGCATGTCGTCTTTTTACTTTGGGGCAGTTTTGCTCATAAAAAAGGGCTTAAAATTGACCGAAACAAACATTTGGTATTAGAATCCGGACATCCATCGCCTATGAGCGCCAATCAGGGAAAATGGTTTGGGAATAAGCATTTTAGCAAAACAAACGACTATTTGAAACAAAATGGGATAGAAATAATCAACTGGATTTCAGCAGATTAGTTATGTTGTTTAAAGTTGTAAATGTTTGGTTTTTACATTGCTCCGCGTGAGTGATGGTAGTGGAGCTCTTTTTTTGAGAGGCGTTTCAGCCTCTCAAAAAAAAGCGGGAACGTACAGCACGACCCGAAGTTTTTACGTAGGGTCACGCCCGAATTAAAACACTGTTATTCGCAGAATTAAGCCATAAATAACAATAGTGCCTATTCTTTTATGATGTCTTCTAAAACCGCTTTGTCCGAATAATTGATCACTTTTAGTGTGATTTCCTCGTTTTTAGTGGTTTTCCCTTCAATAATATACAACTTGCCTTTTTTGAGTTCGATATTGCTTTTATCAAAATCAATATCGCCGTATTGTAACGTGTTTTTTATGTCAACGGTATCAATCCACTTTTCAGCTAATATTTGGGATGCTTTTTCTGAATAATCAAAAGGTTTATTTCTTAAATCATTTAATACTCTTGCATTTGGAAAATAATTGCAACGGGTATCTTTTCCACTAAAAATAGCGGCTACAAAAAACAATCCTAATATTAAACCAATAAGATAATAAGCAAAACGATGTACGAATTTCATGTTTTAAATTTTTGGCAAAGGTAAAAGAAAGTTTGCTTAAAAAACAATTAAATTGATGTCGTTAACAGGTAAATCAAACCAATCACCAATAGCTTTATTGGTAAGGATTCCATGATAGAGATAAACTCCGTTTTTCAATCCTTTATTGCATCGTAAAGCGCTTTCAATTCCACCATCCTCAGCAATTTGTAATAAATAGGGAGTTATTATATTGCTTATGGACAACGAAGCAGTTTTTGAATATCGGGAAGGAATATTAGGTACGCAGTAATGCAAAACATTATTCTTTATAAAGGTTGGCTTTTCATGTGAAGTCACTTCCGAAGTCTCAAAGCAGCCGCCGGTATCAATACTGACATCAACAATAACAGCTCCCTTTTTCATGTATTCTACCATAGTTTCTGTAACTATAACAGGACAACGTTCTTGGCCTCTCATTGCGCCAATAGCAACATCACAACGTCTCAGGGCTTTCAATAAAGATTTAGGCTGTATGGTGGAAGTAAAAATGCGTTGATTCAAATTATTTTGTAATCGGCGTAATTTTGTAATGGAATTATCAAAAACTTTCACATTAGCACCCAAACCAATTGCTGTTTTAGCAGCAAATTCTCCAACGGTTCCTGCTCCCAAAATAACAACATCAGTAGGAGGAACGCCAGTAATATTACCGAATAATAATCCTTTCCCAAATTCGTTGGTAATCATTAATTCGGCTGCAATTAAAACGGATGCAATTCCGGCAATTTCACTTAAGGATTTGACTGCAGGATAGGTACCATCTTCATCTTTAATATATTCAAAAGCAAGCGCAGTGATTTTCTTTTTGGTTAAAGCCTCAAAATAGGTCTTTTTCCTGGTTTTCAATTGAATTGCTGATATCAGAATCGTTTCAGGATTCATCATTCCAATTTCGGCTTGGGTAGCGGGCTCTACTTTCAGTATCATGGGACAACTAAATACCTTTTTGGTATCATTAGTGATTTCGGCTCCCGCTTCAAAATATTCTTTGTCGGCGTAACTTGAACTTTCACCAGCACCCGCCTCAATCATTACCCGATGGCCATGATAGGTCAACGTATTTACAGCATCAGGTGTCAGGCAAATACGGCGTTCCTGATAACTGGTTTCTTTTGGAATACCAATAAAAAGCTCACTTTTTCGTCTTCTTATCTCAAGTTTTTCTTCCTGAGGTAATAACTGCTGCTTAGTAAATGGTGTAGTTGTTATTGACATTAGTGTTGTAAAATTTAGGGTACAATTTACGGAAAAAGTTTTAAAAAAAGACAATTGAATTACTGGAAAGCATATTGAAGTGTAAACTTTAAATTAGCTGATGCTTTTTTCCATTTTTATATCGGCTCTTTCATAAGCACCATCTTCTAAAGACACTTCTACAAAACCAAACTTTTCATACAAATGAATCGCCGGCAGTAATTTTCTATTCGAATATAAAATAAGCTTTTTTATGCCTTTCTGTTCAGCAACAGTCAGACAATGAACCATCAGTTTTTTTCCTATTCCCAGTCCTTGAATGCCGTCTTTAACCGCCATTTTACTTAATTCAAATGTTAAATTGTCAATTTTTATTAACGAAACCGTGCCAATGATTGCATCATTGTATTTTGCATAAAAAATCATTCCGCCTTTATCTATAATTTCACCTTGAGGATTTGATAATACGATTTCATCTTTGGGCTCCACCTTGAAATATTTTTCAAGCCATTCTATATTCAGGGTTTTTATATACTCCGTTAAAGCTGTTGTAAAAGGAATAATTTCAACTTTATTTTCTAAACTCATACGTATTATTTTAACTTAATTCTAAAGAACGTTTTCCGTCTGAAAGTAAGGCAATCGTAATCACTGAATGTTCATCAGGAATCAAATTCGGAATCTTCTCCGCCCATTCTATAAAACACCAATTACCGGAATATAAATAATCATCGACACCCATATCCAAAGCTTCAACTTCATTGTTTAATCTATAAAAATCAAAATGATAAATGATTTGATTATCAATTGTTTGATATTCATTAACTAAAGAAAAAGTTGGACTACTTGTTGCACCGATAACTCCAAGAGTTTTACATAATTGTTTAATCAAAGTGGTTTTTCCAACACCCATTTCTCCATGAAAAAGAATCACTTTATTCGGTTTTTCGGCTATGATTTTTTGCGCAACTTCTTCGAGTTGGTCTAAAGAAAAAATAACATTCATAATTTAAGTATTCAGTGTTCAGTTTTTAGTATTCAGTTATCTTGGCTTTCTGCAAACTGAACACTACAAACTGATCACTTTTTTATTTCGGATTAAAAACTAAAAACGGGATAATCATTTCTTCTAATGAAATTCCACCGTGCTGATACGTATTTTTGTAATAACTCACATAATGATTGTAATTGTTCACGTAGGCTAAAAACAAATCATTTTTTGCAAAAATATAAGAACTACTCATATTTATCGTTGGCAAACCAATATTTTTTGGTTCTTTCACCGCATAAACATCTTTGTGTTCGTAAGTCAAACTGCGTCCTGTTTTGTATCGCAAATTCAAACTGGTATTTTTATCACCTACCACTTTCGATGGATTTTTCACATTTATGGTTCCGTGATCCGTAGTCAAAATCAATTTGAAACCTAATTTTTGAGCTTGTTGAATAATTTCCAACAGCGGAGAATTTTTAAACCAACTCAACGTCAGCGAGCGATATGCTTTATCATCTGAGGCGAGTTCTTTCACCACATCCATTTCAGTTTTGGCGTGGGAAAGCATGTCTACAAAATTGTAAACCACGGTAACCAAGTCATTATTTTTTAAAGCTTTAAAACCTTCAACTAACTTTTTACCTCCGGCTAAATTGGTGATTTTAAAATAATCTTCCTTAATATGCAATCCCAATCGTTTCAATTGTGCCGACAAAAACTCCGCTTCATACAAGTTTTTTCCTCCTTCTTCTGGATCATTTTTCCAATATTGCGGAAACTGTTTTTCCATTTCAAGTGGTGTCAAACCTGAGAAAATAGCATTTCGTGCGTATTGCGTAGCCGTTGGCAAAATAGCGTAATACGGCACTTCTTTTTCTAGTTTATAATAATTTCCAACAACGCTTTCAAAGGCTTTCCATTGGTCGTAACGTAAATTATCAATCACCACAAAAAGTACCGGTTTATCTTTTTTTACAATTTCAGGAACCACTAATTCTTTGAATAAAGTATGCGATTGCACTGGTTTATCCGCTTTTGGTTTAAACCAATCTTCATAATTACGCTCAATGAATTTTCCAAATTGCGAATTGGCTTCCGTTTTTTGGGATTCTAAAATTTCAACCATGCTTTGATCGTTGATATTCTCTAATTCCAGTTCCCAAAAAATCAATTTCTTATACAATTCAATCCAGTCTTCATAGGAATTCACCATCGCCATTTCCATGGTAATTTTTCTAAATTCCTTCTGGTAATCCAACGTTGTTTTTTGCGAAATCAATCGGGAATGATCCAAATTTTTCTTCAAACTCAGCAAAATCTGGTTTGGATTCACGGGTTTTATCAAATAATCGGCAATTTTTGAACCAATCGCTTCCTCCATGATGTATTCTTCCTCACTTTTGGTAATCATAATCATGGGAACCGAAGATTTTTTCTCTTTCATCTCCGAAAGTGTTTCCAGACCACTCATTCCGGGCATATTTTCGTCCAGAAAAACAATATCAAAATTATTTTCCTCAAAAATATCAACCGCATCACGACCGTTATTGCAGGTAGTAACTTCGTAATTTTTCTTTTCCAGAAATAATATGTGAGGCTTTAAAAGGTCGATTTCATCATCCACCCAAAGTATTTTTATTTTATCCATAAGTCGTAGTAACAAGTGTTCAAAAGTAGTAATTGAAAGTGCCAATTTACTGTTTTTCGCAACGGTTAGTTGCTAATATTATGATAATTTTTCGCGCAATAGTTCTCCTTGTCGCTAAACAAAGATAAGAATTTTTTATCTTGAAATTGTTTCCGGGCGTGCCCCATTCTCCGTAAACTCCGTCTGGGTCGGGCTGTGCGCTGTATCTTTTTCGTCAGTTCGAGTTTCCGTTTTTACGGAAGTATCGAGAACACGAAAAAGGATGCCGCTTCCATCCCTCACGCAGTTGCTAGAACGATTGAGTTTTATAACTACTACTTAGGTAAGAAAAGTTTTCAGAAAATAAAAAGGGCATTTGATTATTTGCAGTTGTTTTTTTATAAATTCGTGAAAGTATAAAGGCTGAGCTTTATCATACAAAGTTGCCCTAAAATAGGTGGATTGGTATGATTTTGTTAGACATATATACAAGTTGTGTGCTAGTATCCAAAAAACGAAACGTATAAAAATATGGGATTTAAGATTTTAATTTTGCTTTTTACATTGACTTTCTCTTTGAGTGGAATAGCTCAAATAAAATATGGCTCAAATAATGGGAAATATTTGACAATTCGCGGGACTAAACTTTATTATGAAGAATATGGAAAAGGAATTCCTTTACTTCTACTTCACGGAGGTTTAGGAAGTATTACTGATTTTAAAAAATGTCTTCCAAATCTATCAAAAAAATACAAAGTAATTGCTTTTGATGCACCTGGACTTGGACGTTCTGAATTCGCTGATAGTATAATGACTTATAAACTTATGGCTGATTATTATTCCAAACAATAGATTTATTAAAATTAGATAACACTTATGTAATTGGTTGGAGCGATGGTGGAAATGTAGCATTACTTCTTGCAAAAATGAGACCTGATAAAATTAAGAAAATTGCGGTTTCTGGGGCAACATACAAACTAGAAGGAACTACAAAAGCGTCATTGGAAGAAATAAATAAATTTTCAGACACAGTTTGGGTTTCTAAAGAACTAAAACCTTGGATAAAACAATATAAAGAAAAATCCCCTACGGGAAATTGGAAAAGATATATAACCGAAGCAAAAAAAATGTGGTTTGAAGAAATTTATTTTCAAAAGTCCATTTTGTTGGAAATAAATATACCTACATTACTTGTTTATGGAGATAGAGATATGTACACGCCCGAACTTGGATTAGAATTACACAAAGCAATCAAAAAATCACAATTTTGTATTTTACCAAATACTTCTCATGATGTGTTTTGGGAAAAACCTGAATTAATAAGTCAAATCGCAATGGACTTTTTTAGTACTAAATAATTATACCCCCCGCTGGTCCGAGCATCTCTTTAATCGCTCGTGCGAGCTTCTAGCTCGTACCCGCAAACAATAGTAAAAATTATAAATGAGTAGAAAATATAAGTTTGGAGAGAAATCTGGTGCTTATTTTATAAGTTTTGCGACCGTAAATTGGATAGATGTATTCACGAAAGACGCCTATTTTTGCTGTAATTAGAATCCTTAGATTACTGTCGTAAAAACAAAGGAATGGAACTTTATGGCTATTGCATCATGCCAAGTCATGTGCATTTGATTTTTCGTTCCTTTTTGAATGATCCTTCCGGTTTAATAAGAGATTTTAAAGGATTTACATCAAGAAAAATGTTGAAAATTATTGAAGATAATCCACAAGAAAGCCGAAAAGAATGGATCCTTTGGATGTTTGAAAGAACAGGAAAAAAGAATTGAAGGTTTTAAAACAAAAATTTTGGCAAAAGTAAAAGCGTTAACATTGATTCAAATAAACTTATTTTGACATACTAATAAATAATACTAAATCACAAATCATTTAATTACACCCAACAGGTTGAATTAGTATAATAATTTCGTATTGAATCACTATATTGGAATAAATTTAAAAAAAATCTGCGAATTAGCGGTAAGAAATAAACAAACTATGAATAAAGAACAAACAATCGAGCAATTAAAAACCATCGTAAAACCTTACATTCAAAACCAAGAAGCATTTGATGTTCTTACGGAAGATACTGATTTTATTAACGATTTGAAAATAAATTCTGCCAATTTGGTGGATGTGATTTTAGACATTGAAGAAAAATTTGATATAATAATTGACAATGAATCGATGGAACGAATGGTTAATGTAAAATCAGCAATGGATATTATTGAAACCAAATTATCCGAAAAGTGATAGGAAATGATATTGTAGATTTGGTTTTGGCCAAAAAAGAAAGCAACTGGAGACGGAAAGGATTTTTAAATAAAATCTTTACTCCAAAAGAGCAATTATTGATTTCTAATGCTGTAAATCCAGAAGTGATGGTTTGGAATTTATGGAGCAGAAAGGAAGCTGCCTACAAAATCTACAATAGAGAAACTAAAATAAGAGCATATATTCCTTTGCAGTTAGAGTGTTATTATGGGAATGAAAATTTTGGAACAGTTTCCTGTAATGGAAATATGTATTTCACACAAACGGTTATTACGGATGAATTCATACACTCGATTGCTGTCTTAAAAAAGGAATATTTAAATGCAATAAAGACTTTAGATTATAATGATAAAATTAGTAAAACTAACGGGATTCCTTTTATAATTGATGAACGGACCAAAAATATAAAACCCGTTTCCATAAGTCATCATGGGCGTTTTTGGGAAGGTGTAACGTTGTTCAATCAATAAATAAATAATTTATCTGGGAATAAAATTATTTTATCCCCAGTCTGGATTTTAATTTTAAAAAGAGCAAAGCGATTTTATACGCATCTTCAGAAGAAGAATTTCTATCGCTTTTTGGAATTTTATAAATATCACATAATTCATCCAGTGAAAATTGTCGATCGTTGATGTCTTGAAGTTTTCGATACATGACATCAACATCTAAAGCTTCGTTTTTTAATCGGCCACAATCTAATCTTTCAAGGGCTGCATTGATCATTTCAACATCAAAATCAATATGATGTCCAACCAAAACCGCATTGCCTATAAAATTTATTAAAGATTGGATTGCTTCAGGTTCTGCGAGTTTTTTCATTTTACTTTCGACTATAAATTCATTCGAAAGTCCGTTATCGTGTAGGAATTTATATTGCAATAAAACTGCTTCAAAACTATCTCCAATAACAATACTGTTGTCATTTACAGCAAAGGATCCAATTGATAAAATAACATCTTTCACAGGATTTAAACCCGAAGTTTCTGTTGATAAAATTACAAATCGCTTTGATTTTTTATCAAATTTAGACAGATAGGTTTTCCAAAATTCAGGGTATTCTTTATTAATATTTTTCAGCCAGTCTAACATAGTTATGAAAATTGAGTGAGTTGAAATTTACTTTTTATTAACTCTTCCAATTCTTTCATTGGAGCCAAAGCATTTTTCAATTTTTCTTTATCAATTTTTGATAATTCATTTAAATTTATAAACTGACCAGAATTGTCATTTTTTAAGCCTTCTAAGGTTCTGAATTTTGACAAAGTCAAAAAGGCTTCGGCACAATTAAGATAAATTTCGGCATATTTAGGATCTGAAATTGCTAATTGCTTGAATCGTTGTAATGTATTATTAATTCCTCTTATACCATGACTCATTGTAAACAAACGCGCACCGTCAATCAGTGGCATCAAAGCACGTGTTTTTATATCAAATTTATCTTTGTTCGGACCTTCTTCTTCTACATTGAAATTTTTGAAAAAAGTCAACGGAGAATTTTTTCTTAAGGCATCATTTCCTAAGAAGTCAAAAAACAAAGTATTGTTTTTTGCGTTTTTAAAAACTACATTTCCAATAGCATCTTCAATTCTTTGTTCACCAAAAGTAATTTCATAATCAAAGAAAATACTACTCAAATCATTACTGTTTTCACCTGGAGTATTCATCCAGCTGTCGTATTGTTTAGTCCAGTCAGTCAGTGATTTACACCAAAGCATATTGCTTCCCATGTGTCCGTTTGGACATAATTCATAACCAATTTTTTCAAGCGTGGCAGTAGTTCTTTTTCCAAGTTTAAGAAAATAGTCTTTCACATCTCTATATTTATCAGGGGTAACATCTTCAAAAATCAAAATACTGTCTTGGTCGGTTAACAACAATTGTTCTTTTCTTCCTTGACTACCTATACTTAACCAAGCAAAACGGGCAGGAGGTGAGCCTAAATCCAAAATTGATAATTCAACAGAACGTTTAATAATAGCCAAATTAATTTCACTGGCAATATTGAAAACATGAGAAAGGGGTATATTTTTAGAAATGGAAGTCTGAATCAGATCGGTTAAACGCTCGCGAATTTGTTTTAATTCTTTTGGGATCTGAGAACGCTTAATTTCTTTTATCAAAACACCAGGGTTATTGGCCTGAGCAACTATCAAATCATGTTCAGAAATGATCCCTTTTACATCAGATTTATCAGTTCCGTCCTGTGTTACACATAAATGTGTCACATTGTACTTCAACATAAGTAATTGCGCTTCTGCCAGCGAAATATTCTCTACAACAGTTATAACGGGAGATGACATTATTTTATCTACTGAAACTGTGACAGGATAACGGCCAGTAGCAATTTTCGAACGCATATCAGTATCTGTAATAATGCCTAAAGGAATGTTATTCTCACAAACAACAACATTGTTCTTTAACGTTTCTGTCATCAATCGCGCTACATCTTTTACAATAGCTGTAATTGTTGTCTTTAAAGGAGAATTGTTATAGGATAAAGATTGAAAATATTGCATTTCTGATTGCTGATCCGAATAGAATACATTGTCAGATATTAATTTTCCAATTAAATTTTCTTTATCCTTCGGGTTGCGAGTATTTACGGCAAAACTTTCTAATAAAAAATTTAAAACCTCAGAATTATTGGCAACAAAAGGGCGGAAAGTAGCTATAGGAATAGCGTAAACAATACTTTCTTCTCTGGCTTTAGCCGTCATCATATAATTGTTTTTGGCAAAAAATGGACGCAAACCAAAGATGTCACCAGCATTACATTTATTCAATAGGGTTTCTTCAGCATCTGCTATGACAGATAAATTGATAACTCCTGAAGCCACAACGTAAAAACTATCGTGTAGAACATCGTTAATTTGAAATAATATTTTGTGCTTTTCTAAATTTACAACGCGAATGCTTGTAGCTATTTCAGATAATTCTTGAAATGTCAAGTGATTAAATGGTGGGTATTCTTTTAAAAAATCAGCAATGTGTTCAGCAATTGTATTCATAGTTCGGCAAATAAATAAAGTATCGTTTGTAAAAATAGCAAATTAAATAATTACAATGAAATCATAGTGAAAGGAATGTAGTTCATTATACTTAATTTTTAAATTTATAGACTTTTATTGATTTTAAGATGTCATCAACAGAAGTGATTAAAACTAAATCAATGAATAGATATTGTATTAACCATTAAAAACAAAATATCCATTTTACATAATATAAATTATAGTGCATTTTATAACATTGAAATTTGAGTCATTTAGTAGTTTGTTTAAAACAAAAAAGAAACGAACAATATGATTAACTGTTCGTTTCTTTTCAAAATTAAAAATTCTAATCAAGTTAAACTACCACATCAGCAATATCCATGACTTCTTTGATTTTACTTTTTGATAATTCATAAGTGCTATAACCATAATACGTCACAACAGATAAACAAATTAATGGCAATATAAATGAGAAATTTACTTCAGGAATATAGCCAAATAATTTAATATCAGCGAAACCTGTACCGCCTAAATCCAAAATACTTCCTTGAATAACAGGCATCAATGCTCCACCAACGATAGCCATAACTAAACCAGCAGATCCAATTTTTGCTTCGTCTCCCATGTCTTTTAGTGCTATGCCATAGATAGTTGGGAACATAATAGACATGAAAATAGAAATACATACTAGAGAAATTAATCCAGGCATACCTTGTAATACAATTGCCCCAGCTGCACATAATACTCCTCCAATACCAAATACCATTAATATTTTTGAAGGATTTATGGTTTTCATCAAACCAGTTCCAATCCATCTGCCTAATAAAAATAAAATCATGGCAGTTATGTTGTAATAGGTGGCAGTTAATTCTAATCCAAATGTTTTATTGATGTTATCTACGTATTGGAAAATAAAGGTCCAACACATAATTTGTGCGCCAACATAAAAAGCCTGCGCTATAACGCCATGTTTGTAATTTTTATTAGAAAATAACTTTTTGAAAGATTCAGATACAGACATTTTATCTTCGTGTGCCGTTTTAGGCATTTTTATTAAAATAATAATAATTAAAATTATTAAGACAAAAATTCCTAATCCAATGTAAGGAATGCTAATAATACCTAAATCATTTTCTCTAATACTGGCTAACTCATTTGAATTTAAAGCTTTATAGGCTTCTTGTGTGTAGTCATCTGATTTTATTTCTTTAATAACTAAAAACTGAGCCATGACCAATCCAGTTATTGCTCCAATGGGGTTAAATGCCTGTGCTAAATTTAAACGTTGCGTTGCTGTTTCTTTATTGCCTAAGAATAAAATTAAAGGATTTGAAGTTGTTTCAAGAAAGGCTAAACCACAAGTAATTACCCATAGTGAAACAAGAAAGAAAGTGTAGCTTTGGTAATGTGCTGCTGGATAAAATAAAAAAGCACCTGTAGCATATAATAGCAGTCCTAATATTATTCCAGATTTATAGCTGTATTTTCTAATGAATAATGCAGCCGGTAAAGCCATAAAAAAGTATCCAAAATAAAAAGCAAATTGCACTAATGATGCTTGTGTATTTGAAAGTTCTGGCATCACTTTTTTAAAAGTAGAAACCATCGGGGTTGTTAAATCATTAGCTATCCCCCAAAGGGCAAATAATATGGTTATTATTATAAATTGAAAAACAAATTCTTTGCTAACTACGGGGATTTTTTTGAATTGAGTCATTGTTTTACTTATTTAATTAAAAATGTTGTAGATTCCTTGGTTTTACAGTTTACTTGTTCAAAGCCACATAAAAAATCCTCTATTTCAGATTGTGAAATTACGGGGTTAGCACCTTCGTTTTGAGCGACAATAGCGCCAACAGCACAGGCAAAATTAATTGCGTATTGAGGGTCTTCTCCATTGAGTAACATGATGATTAATGAAGCTAAAAAAGAATCTCCGGAACCCACAGTATCAACTACATTTACTTTGAATCCACAATTGTGATAAAAGGTATCATTAGAATACAATACCGCTCCATGAGATCCTAAAGTAATACATACCGTATCGGTATTGGTTTCCTTTGCAATGAATTTAATATTTTGCTCTAATGACTTTTTATTTGAATTTAAATCTTCGCAAATTTCATTTAACTCATCATCATTAAACTTTATGAAATCAGCTGCATGTAATAAATCCAAAACATTTTTCTTAGTATAATGAGGCACTCTTAAATTCACATCAAATATTTTATATTTTGCAACATCTAAAAGTTGTTCCAGCGTATTTCTGGAAACTAAATCTCTTGAAGATAAACTTCCATAAACAAAAAAGTCTGCTTTCTCAACTATTGAAATATTCTCGCTTGAAGTTTCAATTTTGTCCCATGCTGAAGGATAATTGATATCATAAGAAGCATTTCCTTTTTCATTTAAAATGACGTTGACTAAACCCGTTGGATAATTATCCTTTATCTGAATAGCATCGGTGTTAATACCCGAAAAATTTAAATAATCTATTAATTCTTTACCATTCGCATCGTTCCCTACTCCACTGATAACGGAAACCTCCCCTCCTAGCGAATTTAGTCTTGAAGCTACATTTAGTGGCGCTCCGCCAATTTTTTTGTGTTCAAGAAAAACATCAAAAAGGATTTCTCCAAAACAAACACCGTTTAATTTCTTTTTCATTTTTTTTATTTTTTGTTTAAAACAATATATTTAGGTAATTAATTTTAGTATCGTTTAATGATTAAAGGTGCCATTTATCGACCATTTTCCTCATGAAAGAGAGGCTGCCTTTAGCAAGATCTTCTGAATTGTATTTAGAAGGTCTCCACAAGGAAGTTGGGCCAACTAATGCTGCAATTTGTGAAGAAAAATTTTCAAGAACTAGCGGGCCTTGATAGTCTATTTTTGCTAAAGCTTTGAAAAAATCATCCCAATGAACGTTGCCTTCGCCAGTCATACCGCGGTCACTTTCGGTTATATGTACGTGTTTCAACCTGTTTCCTGCACGAATAATTGGGTCGTAGAAATTCCTTTCTTCAATATTCATGTGAAATGTATCTAGATGCAAACCAATATTATAGTGCCAATAGCTTCAATTATATCCAAAACTTCATCTGCGGCTGTAAATACATAACTTTCGTAACGATTAATTGGTTCGGGAGCAATCGTGATATTACGTTTGTTCGCGTAATGGGCAACTTCGGTAAATACTTGCTTGATAATTACTTTTTCTTCTTTTGTACAAGGATTCCCAGTGAATGTCCCTATGGCTGAATGTAATACACCTCCTAAAAAATCACCATCCATCTCAGCCACTTTATCAAGTGCCGTTTTAATAAGTGATGCTGCTCTTTCGGGATATAAAGGGATATGACAGTTTGCTGGTAAATTCAACGTGCAACGTCCTAAAATGCCATTGTTGTCAAGTTGTTTTTTTGTTGTTTTAGCATCGAAATCTAATGAAGCTGGCAAAATAATTTCAAGCATGTCAAAACCATATTCAGCTGTCTTTTCTATTGCAAAATGACCTCTTTCGGCGCTCCATCCGGGGATAAATGATAAAATTGTTGTTCCAAAAATTGGCATATTTATATAATTTTAAATTTATTTCTATTTTATAGATTTGCATTTTTAAAAAAGCCACCATTCTGTTTTTACTCCAATAAAAGAACCCCAACTTTTTTGGTTCACTTGTAAATAAGGAGAGTAATTATGATCGCGGGCGTAATCGTTGTAGTGAGCCAGCGTGTAAACAAGACGAATGTGAGGGCGACTCCAAGGGTCTTTTTTTCCTTCTGAATCTAGCGCTCCATAGGTTGCCCAAGTAAAAGTATTTCCATTATCACCTCCATTTGCAATTCCGGAACCATATCGAACAGAAAACTGATTAAACGAACCCGTAAAGCCGTTTCAATTGGATTGTTATATTTAATTCCAGCTACCCAGCCGTTATCGGATGGATAATTTTGCATTAGGCGCAGATTAAAAAAATTAGTATTAAAAAGGTTTGTTAAGTATTTCAAAAGTTGATAAATCATCTAATAGATTTATTAAATAGTTTTGTTTTTTAGGTGCTTATAAAGTATTTACTACTCTCATCGACTTGTTATATAAAATTCGGGTTTGGGATTATCATTATTGTTTTTAATTATTAAGCGTCATTTTGAATATTATTTTTCAAATGTATTATATTTTTTTAATTTACAATAAAAAAAAGTAAATAAATTTAACATATATATAAATTTAACCTTAATACGATGCTTTTTTAATAAATAAAAATGAATTTGTTATAAAAATGCATAAACCGTAATAGTGACGGTTAATTAGAAACATGAAGTGTATTTTGACGAATATATTATTACAAATAAATCATTAGTTTTGTAGTATTAAAAGATTGTATAAAACAGTACAATCTTTAAAAAAACTAATTATATTCTTTGTTATCTTATGATGCCTCAAATAATTCCAAATATATCTGTAGACTGCGTCGTTTTTGGGTTTGACGCAAATACAAAATCACTAAACGTATTGTTGATAAAACGTTATTTAGAATCTAAGGATAATCATGAACCTGTGGTTAACGATTATGTTTTGACCGGATATCATACATTTGAAAATGAAACTATTGATGAAACTGCTGCCAGAGTCTTGAAGGAGTTAACAGGACTTGATAATGTATATAAAAAACAATTTAAAGTTTTTGGAGACCCAAATCGGTTAATTAATGAAAAAGATCTTATTTGGGCCAAAAACGAAAATTTTAATCAACGGACGATAACCATAGCTTATTATTTTTTATTGAAAACGCAAGAGGTTACTTTAGAAAATAATCAACATAATCCGCAATGGTTTCCCGTAAATGATTTACCGGAATTAGGATTTGACCACAGGGATATAATCAATGAAGCGTATGCAGATTTAAAAGAAAAAGCATTGTACAAACCTATCATTTTTGAACTTTTACCGGATAAATTCACCTTCAAAGAGTTACAGGACACGTATGAATCTATACTTGGAAATGGAATAGATAATCGGAATTTTAGGAGAAAACTGCTAACAAAGAAATACATTATTGTATTAGATGAAAAACAAGTGGGAGTTTCAAAAAGACCTTCGCAACTCTTTATGTTTAGTAAAGATGTTTACCAAAAAATTTATAAAGAAACGTACTTAATCAATATTTAGATTGCTGTTTTTAATAAATGATAGATTGGGTTCAATAAGTAATATTACCTAAGAAAGTGGTTCGATTGGCATCTTAAATATTTACCTTTGCAAAAAATTAAAAAAAGTAATTTGATGGCCGATAAATCAATCACAAAAACAAAATATATAAAATTAATTCTAATTTTAGGTTCATTAACAGCACTCGGTCCATTTTCAATTGATATGTATTTGCCTGGTTTTGCCGGAATTGCAAAGGATTTGAATACTTCGGTTGCCAATGTTTCCATGACATTATCCAGTTATTTTATTGGGATTTCCGCGGGACAATTACTTTATGGTCCATTATTAGACCGTTTTGGCAGAAAAAAACCGTTATTCATAGGATTGATAGTTTACATTTTGGCTTCATTAGGTTGTGTTTTTGTAACAGATATTGATACTTTTATAGGTTTGCGTTTTATTCAGGCTATTGGCAGTTGTGCAGCGACCGTAGCTTCAGTTTCTATGGTTCGGGATTTATTTCCTGTGAAAGATATTCCTAAAGTATTTTCTTTATTGATGTTAGTTGTTGGACTTTCGCCAATGTTAGCACCTACAATTGGAGGTTATATCACAGCTGATTATGGTTGGCATACTGTCTTTTTTATATTAATGTGTATGGGTGTTTTAATTCTTTTGGCAGCTCAAATGGGCTTGCCAAATACTTTTAAACCAGACACTTCAATTTCATTAAAACCAAAACCTATAATTACAAATTTTATCAGTATTGTAAAAGAGCCTCAGTTTTACACGTATGCTTTTACAGGTGCTGTAGCTTTCTCAGGGTTGTTTACTTATGTTGCTGCTTCTCCTATTTTATTTATGGATATTTTCAAAGTGGATGCTAAAACGTACGGATGGATATTTGCTTTTATGTCGTTAAGCTTTATAGGTTCCAGTCAGCTTAATTCATTATTATTAAAAAAATTCACAAGTGAGAAAATGATTTATGGGGCATTGATTACGCAATCAATTGTTAGTATTTTATTCCTTATTTTGGCAATGAATGATCTTTTGGGATTATATGAAACGATTGCTATGCTATTCTTATTCTTAGGTTGTTTAGGGATATCAAATCCTAATACAGCAGGACTTACTCTTGCTCCTTTCTCAAGAAATGCGGGAAGTGCTTCGGCTTTGATGGGTGCTATTCAGTTAGGACTGGGAGCTTTGGCATCTTTTGCAGTGGGGGTTTTTGTAAAAGACTCTATGTTGCCTATGGTGGTGATTATGACCGTTACAACAATTTTGGCATTAATCATTTTGATTTTTGGAAAACGAACCATAAAAAAAACTATTGCAACTTCTCATGATGAAGGAATTGCAATAGTTCATTAATTATAACCGTTGGGTGTAATTAGTTTTTGATGATAATTTTCGTCAGTTCGAGTGATTTTCTCCCGAAGCCTCGGGAAGAAAATTATATCGAGAACTAGAAAATTATTATTAAAAACGGTTCTCGATACATTTTTTGTTCCGTTTTACTCCACAAAAAACACTCGAACTGACGTTTTGAATAATTGCACCCAACGGGTTAATTATGGGTTTAATTTATTCTTGTTTTGCTTCTGATTTTACTTTTTTATCAGGTCTGATAATCATACGTAAAGATTGATCTTTTGCAAAATAAGCGATCATCCAATTGAAGAATGTTTTTATCCTGTTGCGATACGTTATCAATGAAATGAGGTGGATAAATAGCCATATCACCCAGGCAAAAAATCCTTTGAAATGCATTTTTGGTTTAGGTAAATCAACTACAGCCTTATTTTTTCCAATAATAGCCATAGATCCTTTGTCGTTATACTTAAAGGGTTTTAATGGCTTGTTTTGGTTCATTAGCTTAAAGTTATTAGCCAAATTTATTCCTTGTTGAATGGCAACTTGTGCCACTTGTGGATGTCCATTAGGAAAATCTGTATCTGTAAGTTGAATGCAAGTATCTCCTATAGCGAAGATATTTTCAATACCATTAACTTTATTAAAAGCATCAGTGGCCATTCTTTTTCCGCGACCATAACTTTCAGCTGGAATTCCTTCGAAAACTTTTGCCGAAACTCCTGCAGCCCATATTAAATTTTTGGTTTGAATCGTTTCGCCATTTCCAAAATATACCGTATCATCAATATAATCCACCACTGTAGTATTTAATTTTACTACAACGCCTAATTTTGTTAGCGCTTCCAGAGTATCTTCCTGTGAAGCTTTACTCATTGGAGATAATAAGGCATTAGACCCATCAACCAGATAAATATTACTTGCTGTAGTACTTAATTCCGGATATTCTTTTAGTAAAATGTTTTTTCTCATCTCAGCAAACATTCCCGAAACTTCAACTCCTGTAGGACCACCACCGGCAACTACAATGGTTAAAAGCTTTCTGCGTTCGCGAATGTCTTTGCAAATGGCTGCTTTTTCTAAATTTTTCAACAATGTATTACGCATTACAATGGCATCATTCAGCGTTTTCATTGGAATCGCATTTTTCTTTACGTTTTCCATTCCAAAATAACTGGTTTCAGCACCTGTTGCAAAAACCAAGTAATCGTATTTTAATTCCCCATTATTGAGAATAATTTTGTTTTCGGAAGGATTTACTTTTAGTAAGTTTCCGAGACGGAATTGTAGATTTTTTTTACCCGAAAAAAACTTTCGGAAAGGGTAACTGATACTTGAGGGTTCTAAAAAAGCGGTAGCAACCTGATAAATAAGTGGAGGAAAGAAATTATAATTGTTTTTGTCAACGAGCGTTACATTAATTCCTTTTTCATTTACTAGTTCTTTAGCAAGATTCAACCCTGCGAATCCTCCTCCTATTATTATAATTTCCATATCGTATATTTATAGTGCAAAATTAAAAAAACATCCATAAATATACACTATTAAGGGATGTTATTAAAATAGCAATTATTAAAAAAATTTTAAATATTAACCCATTGGGTGTAATTAGTTTTTGATGATAATTTTCGTCAGTTCGAGTGATTTTCTCCCGAAGCCTCGGGAAGAAAATTATATCGAGAACTAGAAAATTATTATTAAAAACGGTTCTCGATACATTTTTTGTTCCGTTTTACTCCACAAAAAACACTCGAACTGACGTTTTGAATAATTACACCCAACGGGTTAAATATTAGTTCTTTTTTAGTTTTTTAACTGGTTTTTCTAAAGGTTCATTTTTGTTTTGCAACAAATAATTTGCCAATAATTTTTCAATTAATTCATCTTTAGTCAAATGATGAAAAACTGTTTTTATTTTGGTCTTCAATTCTGGGTCAACTTCGTGATTGGGTTTTGTCTTGAAAATTTGTTTTGCCCATAACAAAGTGTTGTTTTCTTCGATGCTGGCAACAGTTGGTTTTTTAAATTGAGTGAATTTAATACCTAATTCCTTTTCGAAATCAGCAATTTCTATTACTTCTTCTGGTTGTAAAACCGTTAGAGAAAGTCCCTTTGCTCCCGCTCTTGCTGTTCTTCCGCTACGGTGAACGTAAGTTTCATAAACATCCGGCAAATGATAATTAACAACATAAGAGATTTCCTTTACATCGATTCCTCTTGCTGCTAAATCTGTTGCGACTAATATATTGATATGCCCTTCACGGAATTGCTCCATGATTCTGTCCCGAATTCCTTGTGATAAACTACCATGTAATGCTCCTGATGAAAATCTATTGATGGCAAGATTTTTGGCTAATTTATTGACAGCAGCTTTAGTTTTACAAAAGATAATTCCGCGTTCTCCTTCTTTAGTATTTAAGAAATGCATCAAAACATCGAGCTTCTCAATTGGATCTACCACAATATATTCATGGTCAATTCCTTGATTCCCTATCGTTTCCATATTTGCACTAATTTGAACCACGTTTTTATTTAAGTAGTTCTGAATCAGCTGTTTTATGGTTCCAGGCATGGTCGCCGAGAATAAAAAAGTATTATGATTTTTAGGTAATTCGGCAATGATTTCTTCTAAGCCTTCTTTCAATATTGTAACCATTTCATCGGCTTCATCGAGCACGAGGAATTTGGTTTCTTTTAAGTTTATGGCTTTGCGCTGAATCAAATCGATTAAACGTCCAGGCGTTGCCACCACAATATGTGTAGGCAATGAAAGGCGTTCTATTTGTGGTTTGATTGGAATTCCTCCGCAAGTTGCTGCAATAGAAACTTCAGGTAGGAATTTAGCAAAAGATTCTAAATTCTTGAATATTTGTTGTCCCAGTTCTCGTGTTGGCGCAAGAATTACTGCTTGTACAACAGGGGAATTGGTATCTATTAATTGTAAAATTGGCAATCCAAATGCCGCAGTTTTTCCAGTACCCGTTTTGGCAAGTCCTACTAAATCCGTTGTATTTGATAATAGTAACGGAATTGTTTTTAACTGAATTTCTGTTGGTACAAC
The DNA here is from genome assembly GCF_048276375.1 of Flavobacterium sp. ZB4R12. Classification (NCBI taxonomy): domain Bacteria; kingdom Pseudomonadati; phylum Bacteroidota; class Flavobacteriia; order Flavobacteriales; family Flavobacteriaceae; genus Flavobacterium; species Flavobacterium sp. ZB4R12. The sequence continues at coordinate 92,971 of NZ_JBLNKS010000010.1, forward strand.
AATTTTCAATTCGGTAATCGCTTTTAGTATGGGTGCTGAAATTCCTAAATCAGAGAATTGTTTTGGCATTTTTTTGGATTTTATATTTTTATAAAAATAGTTGTTTTGTAAACGTAATTTTTAGCCCCGATGATCCCGAAGTTTCGGGAGGCATCCTGTTGTGGCGTCCCGAAGTTTCGAAACCGAAGCTTCGGAGCCACCACAACAGATATAGTGTACAGCGGGATTAGCTCCTTAAAAAAGAAATTTTATTCTTCATCAGGTTCGTTCATGATTTTCTCACGATATTTTTTCCCGGTTAACAATACTAATTTTAATTTGTAATCGTCAACAAGCCACTCGCGGTAATTTTTACTGCATTGGCTCAAACATTTTGAATAGCGTTTGATGCGACAATCGATATCATCATCTAACAATTTCCCTAATGCTTTAGCTTCTTGTAAGGTTTCAGAATTATCAACACACATGGCAGCGTGCTGGTCCAACGATTTTTCCAGCACTTCTTTTGAGCGTAAATTTTGTTTAATGATGAGTTTATGTTCTTCATCGACATCAAAAGTTACGACTTCCGTTTTACTGAATTTAGCGCGTATTTCCGGTGGCATGTTGTATTTGAAATACAATTCAATTTCGGTATCGTCACGTAAATTTTCCAGATAAAACTCAGGGGATTTAAAGATGTGTTGCCAGTTTACCGGTTCACTCCATAGTCCAAATCGTGCTGCATTATTTCCTAAATCAATAACGCTAAAAATATCTTTATTAGGTAGTTTCCTTGAACCACGACCAATCATTTGATAATATAATGTCAATGATTTTGTCGCTCTGTTCAGTATAATGGTTTCTACAGTAGGTTCATCAAAACCGGTTGTAAGAATCCCAACCGAAGTTAAAATAGCATCAGGCGTATGTTTAAACCAATGCAAAATATCTTTTCTTTCCTCGTTATTACTGGTATTGTCTAAGTGACGAATCGCATAACCGGCTTCTCTAAAAGTTTCATATACATATAAAGAGGTATTGATACCATTATTGAAAATCAAGGTTTTCTTGCCTAAAGATTTTTCGGTATAGGCATGCAATAATTTTTCTTGCATAGCCATATTGGTGTATAAATCATCTGATGATTTCACGGTGTAATCACCATTGATACCTACTTTTAATGAGGTCAGACCAACATCATAACTATAGGTAATTGCTTTTGCCAAAAATCCATTTTCAATCAAAGAGCTAATGGTGTCTCCTACGATTAATTCATCATAGCTTTCATGCATTGGTAATTTAATATTCGAACTTAAAGGCGTTGCTGTAACGCCTAATATAAAGGCATTTTTGAATGAGCTTAATAATTTTCTGAATGAATTGTAATGCGCCTCATCGATGATTACCAATCCTACATTATCTAAATGTAATTTTTCATCATTGATTCGGTTTTTCAAAGTTTCCACCATGGCAACAAAACAAGAATAATCGTTTTGATCCGGAAGTTCTTTTACTTTACTGTTGATAATTTTGTTTTTCACGTCAAAACCCTTCAACATTTTTGAAGTTTGCTTACACAACTCAATTCGGTGCGTTAAAACAACCACTTTTTTATCGTGTTGTGATAAATAACGACGCACGATTTCTGAAAACACTACTGTTTTCCCACCACCAGTAGGCAATTGGTATAACAAATGATGTTGTGGCGGAGCATTATCTATGCGTTCAAATATGGCGTCGATGTCGCCTTTTTGATATGCATAAAGTTCTTTTTTGTCTTCTATTTCTATTTCTAAAGTGTTTTGGGACATTGCTTATTGTTGGATTTTTGCAAAAATACGCCTAAAAAACAGTTTAATTGTCAATTTTAATTAAAAAAAATACGATTGATTAAATAAAATTGAATTATACAGCAACTTAATATTCAAATCGCTCTATAATGGCATTGAATTCGGGTTCATTATACCATTTTTGCAGAATAGTTTCGTTATAAATCGCTACTATTCTTGTTTTAAAATCGTTAAGGATTCCATTTGCAATCAAGAAAATGATTGCTTGTTCAAAAGAATTGAACATACTTTTGAAAAATAAGTCTTGTTTTATAATATGTTCCGATGAGAATGTTTGTGCAATTTCAATATTATAAAGCATCACATCTGCAATTATAAAGGGATCTACTCCCAAAAGCGTGAAATGCTTGATGTATTTTTGAGCAACAGAACGCCTCATTTTTGGTTTGCTGCGTCTTCCTGCCTTTTTTAAAGGATAATATTCATTTGAAATTTTGAGTTTGCATTCCTGCAAAAGTGTTTCTTCCTTTGGATTAAAAACAAAATTATAATAGACTTTTACGGGACTGAATTTCTCGTACAATTCGATAATCTGTTCTTCGAGTTGTTCTTTATTAAGTTCAGCCAAATATTTTTTTAAATCACGTTTGCTCATTATCAAAGTTTAAGAATACAAAAGTAAATTACTTTAGGAATGAATACATCCTTAATCAATGATAATCCTTAATTTTGGCATAAATAAATAGGCAAATCAGTTTTTCAAAACCTATTTTTTTACTTTTATACACTAATTTAATTTTTATGCTTAGATTTTTTAAGATTGTTGCTATTCTCGAAGGAATTTCCTATTTGGTTTTATTTTCAAATATGCTTATTGTAAAACCTACAAATTTAGTTCTTTACAAAACACTTTTATTTCCAATAGGAATGGCTCACGGAGTGTTGTTTATTACCTATATTATATTGGCAGTACTATTAAAATTTAAAGAAAATTGGGACTACAAAAAATTTGGAATTATTTGTCTTGCATCAATAATTCCTTTTGGGACTTTTTACATGGAAAAGAAATACTTGAAAAATGTATAAATTCATAGAAAAAATATTCACTTTTTTATATCCTATCTTCCGAAAATGGGGGTTGGGAAGCAGCTTTGCTTCTTATCTGAGTTTGATTATAAATATTGCCTTGCTGTGTGTACTTGCATATGTTATTTATGTAATTTTCCGTCTTGTATTAGTAACGGTTATGGCCATTGTTGCGAAAAAAACCAAAACTAAATTTGATGATTTACTAGTTACCAATAAAACAGCGAAATACATCGCCTATTTAATTCCGTTTTTATTTATTTACAAATCAGTACCCATAATTCTGGACCGCTACGAATATTGGGAAGACATTTTTAGACCAGCCGTAGGAGTCTATATTGTATTGCTAATTTTGTGGATTATTCGCACGATATTCAATGCGTTACGTGATTATTTTAAACAAATCCCAAGATACAGTGATAAGCCCATAGATAGTTTTATTCAGATTATCATGATCGTGTTTTGGATGGTTGGAGTCGTTGTTATTATTTCTGAAATATTTGGCATTAAAACAAAAGATCTTCTAACCATTTTGGGAGCGGTTTCTGCTGTGGTTATTTTGATTTTCAGAGATACTATTTTAGGGTTTGTTGCCAGTGTTCAAGTCGCTATAAACGATATGGTTCGTATAGGTGATTGGATTACAATGGATCGATATGGAGCTGATGGAGATGTAATCGAAATAAATCTCGCCACAGTAAAAGTTCGAAATTTCGATAATACCACTACCACTATCCCTACGTACAGTTTGAGTTCTGATTCGTTTCAAAACTGGCGCGGAATGCTTAATTCTGATGGACGACGTATAAAAAGACACATCCTTATTAAAACAAGCAGTATTCGGTTTTTAGAAGAAGCGGAATTAAATGAGTTAAAGAAAATACAACTGATTTCGGATTATATTGATACTAGAAAATTAGAAATTGACAATTTTAATTCTAGTCATAAAATCGATAAGTCATTGGCAATCAATGGTCGGAATTTGACTAATTTAGGTTTGTTTAGAAAATACATTACGCAATATCTTCATCATTATCCGGGATTAAATAAAGATATGATTACACTCTGTCGTCAATTGCAATCTACTTCTCATGGAGTTCCTCTTGAAGTTTATGCTTTTTCTCATGACAAACGATTTGAAAATTATGAATACATAATGTCTGACATATTTGATCATATCATTGCTTCAGTAAAATATTTCGATTTGGAAATTTTTGAAGGAATCAATGAAAGTGTAATAAATAAATTATGACTATCCGTAATGCGGACTAAAATCATTTCGAATACAATTTTCGTCGTTTGTACATTTATAAAGCATAAATATTAGCCCACAGATTGTACAGATTATGCCGATTTACACGGATTTTTTTACTTGGTGAATCAAACTGTTATTTAAATCTGTGCAAAATCCGTTCAATCCGTGTTATCTGTGTGCCATATTTTATCCTTTGGAACATATTGCGGACTGTCATATAAATAAAAATAAAGGAATTTAAATCCGCTCCTAACTAATTTTCAAATTAAAAGCAAAAATCTACTCTAATTACAAACGATCCTTAACAAATTCAATTTCAGTTTTCCCGTGTGCTTTTGGTTTTCCATCTTCACCCAAACTTACCATTGTAGTATGATCAATTGTGATAATTGTCTCCCGTGTCATCATATTTCTAGCCTCACATTTTAGCGTAAGCGAAGAATTTCCAAATTTTACAACATCAATACCAATTTCTATAATATCCCCCTGTTTTGCTGAACTTCTAAAGTTGATTTCAGACATATGCTTAGTGACAATTCTTGCATTTTCTAATTGAATGATAGTGTACAAAGCCAATTCCTCATCAATCCAAGCTAATAATTTACCTCCAAATAAGGTTCCGTTTGGGTTTAAATCTTCCGGTTTTACCCATTTTCTAGTGTGAAATCTCATAATTTTTCTTTATATCTGCAAAAATAAACTTTTCTTATGGCTATTTTCTTTATTTTTAAGAAAAAAAAGATGAATCAAAGAGATACTTTCTTAAAAGAATTCCGAGGACAAACCATAGGCTCAGTAACAACACAATCCTCATCGGAGGAATCATTTCAAAATGAAGTGCTTAGGCCAATTTTGAAATTACAAAACGATTTATTTATTGCTTCATTTATTAATTATGTTGCAAAAAACAAAGCGGATTTTTATAGTCATAGTGTCGAAAAAAAATTATCGGTTATAGAAAATGCTATTCAAAAAGACATCAAGTTTAGAAATGCTTTAAAAGGAATGATAATCGCATTATTTACAGCCGATGAATATGCTGAGTATATAAAAAATTCCTCCAATATCAACAAAAGGATGATGAGTATGCTTATTGAAAGATTAAAAAGTCAAGTCCAATTGTTTGAAATTAATCAAAGTATATAGTCTGATTTGGATTTTTTTTAGTTAATTCAAATACTTTTTTTAAAAATGACGATATGTTAAATCAACTTGTTTTGTTGTGTATAATTGAAAAAATAGACGCTTATTGATATAAATATTACAATTTAATTACGATTTAATAATCGCAATGTTTTTTATAATAAATATTGGTTAAGTAAAATTATTTATGCTATTTGCTCGGATTTTTTCATTATAATTGTTAAAAATAAAGTTATGAAGGAAGAATATTTCAAATGGCATTCACCAAATCTGGGCAGGGATATTGAAATGCTGGTTTTTGGACATGCAGGATATCCTGTCGTCTTATTTCCTACTTCTATGGGGAGTTTCCATGAAAATAAGGATATGGGGTTGATTGATTCTGCAAAATGGTATATTGAACAAGGTTTAATCCAAATATTTTGTCCAGACAGTATCGACAAAGACAGTTTTTACAATAAACAAATCCACCCCGTACATCGCATAGAAAATCATGTTAGATATGACAAAATGATTTGTCATGAAATCGTTGAAAAAGTAAAAAACAATACCTCTTCCGGAAAAGTTGTTGTTGCTGGTTGCAGTTTTGGCGGGTATCATGCCGCTAATTTCGCTTTTCGTCATCCTGGTTATGTAAGTCATATGTTCTCCATGAGTGGCGCTTTCAACATTAAGAGTTTTTTGGATGGTTTTCATAATGATGATGTGTTTTACAACAGTCCTGAAGATTATTTATACGGACTCGATGATCATGAATTGTGGAATATGGATATCGTTCTTGGAACTTCAAATTGGGATATTTGTTTTGATGCGAATCTAAAATTAAGCAAAGTTTTAAGTGACAGAAATATACATCACTGGCTGGATATTCGTCAGGAGCGAAAACACGATTGGTCTGTTTGGCAAGAAATGTTTCCACATTATTTATCAAGAATTAAATTTTTTTAAAATTATAAACGTATCAAGATGAAAAAAATAGGAATTTTATTTGGAATGGAAGACACCTTTCCACAAGCATTTATAGATCGCGTAAATTCAAAAAACGAAAAAGGAATCATTGCCGAAGCAGTTGCTATTGATAAAGTAGTTCAAAATCAAGATGGCGAATACGCTGTAATTATTGACCGAATTTCACAAGATGTTCCTTTTTATCGTGCTTATTTAAAAAATGCTGCCTTAACAGGAACTAACGTTATTAACAATCCTTTTTGGTGGAGTGCAGATGATAAGTTTTTCAATAATGCTTTGGCGGATACGCTTGGAGTTCCATTACCAAATACAGTGATTCTTCCTTCAGCGGAACATCCTACGGATACCACCGAAAAATCATTCCGCAACTTAAAATACCCAATGGATTGGGAAGGAATCTTTGAATACATTGGATTTCCAGCGTATATGAAACCGTATGCCGGAGGTGGTTGGAAAAATGTGTACCGATTGGAAAACAAAGAAGAATTTTGGGATAAACATCAGGAAACTGGGCAATTAGTGATGATGTTACAAGAAGAAATTGTCTTTACGGAATATTTCAGAGTGTATTGTTTGGGTTGTAAAGCGGTTCGGATTATGCAATACGAACCAAGAAATCCACATCATTTGCGTTATGTAATTGATGGACCGCCGGTTGATAAAAAGCTATTAGCAACTATAAAAGATTACACTTTACGCCTTTGTAAAGGATTGGGATATGATTTCAACACAGTTGAGTTTGCCGTTCGTGATGGAATTCCTTATGCGATAGATTTTGGAAATCCTGCTCCTGACGCTGAATTGACTTCGGTGGGTGCTGAAAATTTTGAATGGGTGGTTGAAGAAGCGGCAAAAATGGCTATCGCTGCCGCAAAAAAACAAAAGCCAGGTAAAATCAATCTTACTTGGGGAACTTTTATTAAAGACGCCGTAGCTGTAAAATAAAAATTATAGATCAATGGAATTGCCTAGCCCCGATTACTTCACTTAATTTTCATTTTCATCGGAGTTCAGTGAACTTCGTTTGTAGAGAAAATCCTTTCTATTCCTGATTTTTTTCAGGAATAGAAAGATTGAAACGAAAAGCTGGAAATAGCTCCTAAAAAAAAAATAATGAAAAAATTACCAGTTTTTACACTTGGTGTAGAAGAAGAATATCAAATTATTGATCCTGTAACAAGGGATTTGCGTTCGCATTTGTCTAAAATTGTAGATGGTGCCAAAATAATTTTAAATGAACAGGTGAAGGCCGAAATGCACCAATCAGTAGTTGAAGTGGGGACAAATATTTGTAATAGTGTCAATGATGCTAAAAACGAAATAAAATTTTTGCGTTCCAAAATCGTTGAATTAGCCGATAAACAAGATTTGATTGTGGGTGGCGCCGGAACGCATCCCTTTTCGAAATGGCAGGACCAGCCTATTACTGATGATCCCCGTTATCACGATATTGTAAATGAATTGCAGGATGCGGCACGTTCGAATTTAATTTTTGGAATGCATTGTCATGTGGGGATTGAAAACCGTGAAATTGGGTTGCAATTAATGAATCAGGCAACGTATTTCTTGCCTCATATTTTTGCGCTTTCTACGAATTCCCCTTTTTGGGAAGGCAGACAAACGGGATATAAATCCTTTAGAACGAAAGTTTTTGATAAATTTCCAAGAACGGGATTGCCGGAATATTTTGATTCGGTGGGATCGTATGAGAATTATTTAGAGACTTTGGTAAAGACCAATTGTATCGATAATCCAAAGAAAATTTGGTGGGATTTACGTTTGCATCCCTTTTACAATACTATCGAATTCAGGATTTGTGACATGTGTTTAACGGTTGATGAGACAATTTGTATTGTTGCAATTATTCAGGCAATTGTAGCCAAACTCTACAAATTGAACATGAATAATACCAGTTTTAACATCTATCGATTGGCTTTGATAAAAGAGAATAAATTTCGCGCAGCTCGCTATGGAATTGATAATAATATGATTGATTTTGGATTGCAAAAGGAAGTGGAAACTAAGATGCTTATCCTGGAATTACTTGATTTCATTGATGATGTTGTAGATGAATTAGGAAGTCGCGAGGATATTAATTATGTGCATAAAATTTTGAAAAACGGAACTGGAGCAGATAAACAATTAGCTGTTTTTGAAGAAACGGGAGATCTTTGCAGAGTCGTAGACTTTATAACTGGTGAATTTACCAAGGGATTATAAAATATAAATTACCTTTGTACATTGTTTTTTAAAAATAGTTTATGTCCAGTAAAATTATAAAAATAGCCCTTTTAGATATGTATAACGGTGAACCTAATCAAGGGATGCGTTGTATCATTGATGTTGTCAATAGGTTTAGTCCGGTTGTGAGTTTCGAAATATTTGATGTTCGGGTAAAGTGTGAATTGCCGGATATTAACAAGTTTGATATTTATATTTCAACTGGAGGACCCGGGAATCCATTAATTGGAGATGGGAATTGGGATGTAAAATATTATGAATTTATCGATTCATTGAACAAATGGAATAATGAAAATGCAATTAAAAAACATGTATTGTTTATTTGTCACTCTTTTCAAATGGCTTGCCTGCATTTTGGATTAGCGACTGTTACGAAAAGAAACGATACTTCTTTTGGCGTTATGACCATTCATAAAACTAAAGAAGGGCTTACTGATCCTCTTTTCGAAGGATTAGCGGATCCTTTTTATGCTATCGACTCCAGGGATTATCAAGTTATTCAGCCAAAGCTGAGTATTTTTGCTAAAAAAGGAGCCAAAATTATTTCTTTAGAGAAAATAAGAGATCATATACAATATGAACGCGCTATCATGGCTGTTCGTTTTACGGACTATTTTGTTGGTACTCAATTTCACCCGGAAGCTGATCCGATAAGCTTTGTCTCTCATTTGAGAAATAAAGAGGCAAAAGAAAAAATCAGAAATATGAAAGGGAAAAGAAAGTTTAGGAATATGCTCGAAGATTTATTGGATGATGACAAAATATACAGAACTAATGAAACGTTGATTCCAAATTTCCTTCGAATAGCGATTAATGACTTGATGAAAACAAAGAAAATGCTTTCTAATTAATAAATTCATTTCGAGATGATTTCAAAATATCGGGAGTTATTTAATACTCAATTTACAGAAAAAAAATATCAAGAACTTAAAGATGATATTGCTTCCGATTTTAATTACATACCTACTTTTCGATTAGGTGAAACTCCACTTTTTATTTCCAATGAACTAAAATCACAATTGATTGAAGGTAGTAATGAGGTTATAGCTTTAATTCAAAAAGAAGACTTTAAATCCCTTACAAATAAATCATTAGAACTAAATTACAAAGTTCCAAATGAAGATGAACACACCACTTTTTTAGCTATTGATTTTGGAATTTGCGAAGAAGACGGAGTGATTATTCCTAAACTAATTGAAGTGCAAGGATTTCCCTCTTTATATAATTATCAAGTTAATTTGTATGAAAAGTTTAAGAATCAGTATCCTTTTCTCAGCGAATTAACACCATTCATCAATAACATTGAACCACAAGAATATCTCAATATTCTTGAAGAAGCGATTTGTAATAATCATCCCAAAGAAAATGTTATTCTTCTTGAAATTGAACCAGAAAAACAAAATACAAAAATCGATTTTTATTATTGCCGAAGAGATATTGGTATTCCGATAGTTTGCGTTACTGAACTCATAAAAAAAGGCAAACAATTATTTTATAAAAACGAAAAAGGCGATGAAATTTTAGTAAAACGAATCTATAATCGGGTTATTTTTGATGAATTAGATTTGCGAACCGATTTAAAATTAAATTTCCATTTCTCAGATGAACTTGATGTAGAATGGGCAGGGCATCCTAATTGGTTTTTCAGAATAAGTAAATTTATTTTGCCTTTCTTAAAAGGGAAGTATTTTATAGAAACTACATTATTGAGTGAATTAACCGAAATTCCAGAGGATTTAGAAAATTATGTTTTGAAACCTTTATTTTCTTTTTCAGGAACGGGTGTTATTTTCCATGTAAAAAAAGAAGATATTGAAGCGGTAATTGAAAAAGAACTTTATATCCTCCAAAAAAAGGTAAACTATATTCCTATTGTACAATCTCCTGATGGAAAAGTAAAAGCAGAAGTTCGTGTGCTTTGTGTTTGGAAAAAAGATGATGCCGCTCCTACTCTACTTTGTAACTTAGTCCGATTGAGTCGCGGTGAAATGATCGGCGTAAAATTCAATAAAGATAAGGATTGGGTTGGCGGGACACTTGGATTATTTGAAAGGTAGATAGTATTTTTTTATAGAATAGAATGTCACTTCATGTTTATTTCTATCAATACAATCTTTTTTGATTTCAAACCATTGAATTTTTAAATTCCATTACTTATTGTAGAAACATCTTTTTGCAATAAATTGCATTGATATTATTTCCAATATTTAAAACATTTTTTATGATTAGTTTTTTTATAAAATGTCATTTTAACGCATTGACATGCTGTGAAATGAAAATCTAATTTTAATTTGTAGTATAAAACATGTTAAATTAACATTAAAATAACTTTTAGAAGTATTTTTTATTTTACTGTTAATCTCAAATTCTATTTTTTTTCTTGTTTTAATTGATAACAGATAGTGTTTAATGAATTTTTAAAAGTGATTCCCTTAATAATTTGCAAATTATTGAATTCTATCAATAATTTAACATTAAAAAAAAGAATCTATCTTATTTTTATTTATTATTGTATTGTTATAATAAATGCATAATATTCAATAATCATTAATACTTTTAATAATTTTAGTAAATGGATAGACGTAGAGCAATCAAAAACTTGGCGTTGGTGCTAGGAGGTGTCATCTCAGCAACAACAGTTGGAATTTTAATTAAAGACATTATAATTCCTGACAACGAAAATAGTAATGTATCATTTTCAGCTACCGACGAAGAACTTTTAGCCGAATTTGCTGATATTATTATTCCTACTACAAAAGCAGCACCAGGAGCTAAAGCGGCTGGTTTGGGAGCTTTTATTCCTATGATGATTAAAGAATGCTATCCTGCCGATTTGCAACAGACTTTTGCAACGGGAATGAAAGAAATGGAGGAAAAATGTCAAGAACAATATAATAAGAATTTTACCGCATTGTCTCCCGAGCTACGTGTTAAAATAATGGAAGAACTAAGAACCGAATCACTTGTCGATATTAAAAAGCCTTCCTTTTTTATTCTCGCCAGAGATTTAACTATATTGGGGTATTTCTCATCAGAAATTGGTTGTACACAAGCGCGTGAATACCTTCCTGTCCCTGGTAGATACGATGGCAATGCTGATTACAAACCTGGACAAAAAGCTTGGGCTACTTAAGAAATCAATTGGCGAAATAAAATCCTTTTTTATAAATTATTATGGGACTTTATCGCATTAATTTTTTCGAAATATTATCTTCAAATTAACCAAATAGAACGCACCTAGAATGAATATAAATTCAAATTTAAAAGAAGAAAATACTTATGACGCGATTGTTGTAGGTTCAGGAATAAGTGGTGGTTGGGCCGCAAAAGAACTGACTGAAAAAGGACTAAAAGTTTTGATGTTAGAACGAGGAATGAACATAGAACATATCAAAGATTATGAATCCGCGATGAAAAACCCTTGGGAGTTTAAACATGCCGGTAAACTTACAGAAGAACAAAAAAGAACGCACCCAGTTCAAACAAGAGATTATCCTTATAATGAAGCAACCGAAAAATGGTGGGTAAATGATTTAGAATGCCCTTATACCGAAGACAAACGTTTTGACTGGTACAGAGGATTTCATGTAGGTGGAAAGTCTTTAATGTGGGGGCGCCAAAGTTACCGTTTTAGTGACCATAATTTTGAAGATAATGCCAAAGATGGTCATGGTAACGATTGGCCTATTCGCTATAAAGATATCGCTCCATGGTATGATTATGCAGAGAAATTTGCAGGAATAAGCGGACAGGCAGAAAACTGGCCTCTTTTGCCAGACGGTGTTTTTTTACCACCAATGGATTTGAACTGTGTGGAGAAGTCAGTTAAGGAAAGAATGGAAAAGCATTATAACAGAACACGAATTCTTACTATTGGGCGTACCGCAAACTTAACGATCCCTCATAATGGTCGTGGGAGTTGTCAATATAGAAATTTATGCAGCCGTGGCTGCCCGTTTGGAGCTTATTTCAGTACACAATCGGCTACCCTTCCTGCTGCTATGGCAACTAAACGATTAACTGTAAGACCCTACTCTATTGTCAATCATATCATTTATGATAAAGATACCAAAAAAGCTAAAGGGGTTATGGTGATTGATGCTGAAACAAATGAAACAATGGAGTTTTATGCTAAAATTGTTTTTGTAAATGGCTCTACTTTAGGCTCAACATTTATTTTATTAAATTCAACTTCAGAAGCACATCCGGAAGGATTAGGTAATGCTAGTGGTCAATTGGGACATAATTTGATGGATCATCATTTCCGTTGTGGTGCTTCAGGAAGTGCAGAGGGCTTTGAAGATAAATACACTTATGGACGAAGAGCAAATGGTATTTATATTCCAAGATATCAAAATGTCAGCGGTGATAAAAGAGATTATTTGAGAGGTTTTGGTTATCAAGGTGGAGCCAGTAGAAATCCTTGGCATGAAGAAGTTGCTGAATTAGCTTTTGGTGGTGATTTTAAAGATAAAATGAGTCTTCCGGCTAATACATGGAATATGGGATTGGGCGGTTTTGGAGAAATGTTGCCTTATTATGAAAATAAGGTTTATATCAACCATAATAAAAAAGACAAATGGGGTCAATCGGTATTAGCCATTGATTGCGAATATAAAGAAAATGAGAAAAAAATGCGTATTGACATGATGAATGATGCTGCAGAAATGCTTGAAGCGTCAGGAATTAAAAATGTACAAACGTATGATAATGACTGTTATCCTGGAATGGCAATTCACGAAATGGGAACTGCCAGAATGGGTAATGATCCTAAAACTTCAGTTTTAAATAAATGGAATCAAATGCATGAAGTAAATAATGTATTTGTTACAGATGGTTCTTGTATGCCTTCAATTGCTTGTCAGAACCCATCATTGACCTTTATGGCATTGACGGCACGTGCATGTGATTATGCTGTAAAAGAATTAAATAAAGGAAATATTTAGTATAAAAAGATGATTAGAAAATTAAAAATGGGTATGATTGGTGGTGGCCAAGATGCTTTTATAGGTGCCATTCACCGCTTAGCCGCCAATATGGATGGACTAATAGAATTAAGTTGTGGTGCATTGAGTATAAAACCAGAAACAGCGATAGCATCGGGGAAAGCCTTGTTTCTTCCTGAATCAAGAACTTATTTGACCTATGAAGAAATGATTAAAGCTGAAGCAACTTTACCTGCTGGCGAACGAATCGATTTTGTTACTATTGTTACCCCAAATTTTGCGCATTTTGCACCAGCCATGATGGCTTTGGATTATGGTTTTAATGTTGTAATCGAAAAACCAATTACTTTTTCATTGGAAGAAGCGAAGTTATTAAAACAAAAATTAGACGAAACAGGATTAATACTTTGTTTGACACATACGTATTCTGGCTACCCAATGGTAAAGCAAGCGAAAGCTATGGTGAGAGAGGGAAAACTGGGAAAGATTCGAAAAGTCTGGGTAGAATATCCACAAGGATGGTTGAGTAAATTATCAGAAAGAGAAGGAAATGCACAAGCGGCTTGGAGAACAGACCCAACAAAGGCAGGAAAAAGTTCCGTAATGGGAGACATTGGAACTCATGCAGCTCATTTAGCGGAATATATTACTGGAGCTAACATTACAGATGTTTGTGCGGAATTAAATACATTAGTTGAAGGACGTGTAATGGATGATGATGGAGCAGTAATGCTGAAATTTGATAATGGGGCTAAAGGTGTTTTAATGGCATCGCAAGTTGCTGCTGGTGAGGAAAATGCTTTAAAAATTAGAGTATATGGTGAAAAAGGGGGTATCGAATGGCTGCAACATGACCCCAATACTTTACTTGTAAGATGGTTAGATGAACCAACACAAATTTTAAGAGCCGGTAGTAATTATGGCGGACATTTATCATCATTTGCCACGCATAATTGCAGGACTCCGGGAGGACATCCGGAAGGGTATTTAGAAGCATTCGCTAATATCTATCGCAATTTTGCATTAACACTTGGTTGTAAATTAGAAGGTAAAGAACCTACTCCTGAAATGTTAGACTTCCCTTCTATTGAAGATGGATTAAGAGGAATGGCGTTTATTGATAACGTAGTAACTTCAGCACATTCAGATAAAAAATGGACTCCTTACGTTTTGTAGTAAAAGGTAATTCATAAAAAAATTAAAATAAATAAATGACAACAATACAAGGTCCTGCAGTATTTTTAGCTCAGTTTATTGGCGATGAAGCTCCTTTTAACTCCTTGGATGGAATTTGCAAATGGGCGGCTGATTTAGGTTTTAAAGGTATTCAAATGCCAACATTAGATACTCGATTCATCGATTTACAAAAAGCAGCAGAAAGCAAAACATATGCCGATGAATTAAAAGGCACAATTGCATCATACGGATTAGAAATCACGGAATTATCAACACATTTACAAGGCCAATTAGTAGCGGTTCATCCTGCCTATGATGATTTTTTTGATGCTTTTGCACCCAAAAACGTGCATGGAAATTCAAAAGCAAGACAAGAATGGGCTGTTCAACAGTTGAAATATGCTGCGAAAGCATCTAATAATTTAGGTTTAAATGCGCATGCAACTTTCAGCGGTTCTTTACTATGGCAATATTTCCATCCGTGGCCTCAGCGACCACCAGGTTTGGTTGAAGATGGCTTTGCGGAATTAGCCAAACGTTGGTTACCCATCTTAAATGAATTCGATCAAAATGGTGTTGATCTTTGTTACGAAATTCATCCCGGAGAAGATTTATTTGACGGTGAAACCTATGAAATGTTCTTAAAAGCTGTAAATAATCACTCCAGAGCTTGTATCCTGTACGATCCCTCGCATTTTGTTTTACAACAATTAGATTACATTCAATATATCGATTTTTATCATGAACGAATAAAAGCTTTCCATGTTAAGGATGCCGAGTTTAACCCAACAGGAAAACAAGGTACTTTTGGAGGCTACCAAAGTTGGGCAAATCGTGCAGGACGCTATCGTTCACCAGGCGATGGTCAAATTGATTTTAAAACTATTTTCAGCAAATTAGCACAATACGATTATAAAGGTTGGGCCGTTATGGAATGGGAATGTTGTATTAAAAATCAAGAAGATGGAGCCCGTGAAGGAGCTGAATTTATAAAAAATCATATCATAAAAGTAACAGACAAAGCTTTTGATGATTTTGCAGCCGTCGAAACAAATAAAGCTTTTAATATGAAGAATCTTGGATTATAAAAACAATCCAAGGCCTCACTCAACTTAGACATTAGTAAAATCTAGAGCACCAATAGCAAATTTCTGTATTTCATAATAAAACACAATAAAGATCTTATAATGAGTATGAAAAAAGAAGACGATAAAGAAAATAAAATCATAACGAATCGTCGTGATTTTATAAAAACAAGTGCTTTGGCTGCTGCTGCATTTATGATTGTTCCCAGACATGTTCTAGGAAGGGGTTTTGTCGCTCCCAGTGATCGTTTAATAATTGCCAGTATTGGTGTGGGTGGTAAAGGACAATCTGATATTGCCATGTTTGATAAGAGTGGAAAAGCAAATATTGGTTTTTTATGTGATGTTGATGATATAAGAGCTGCAAAAAGTGTAACTGCATTTCCTAAAGCCAAATATTACAAAGACTGGCGAGAAATGTTTGACAAAGAACACAAAAAATTTGATGCAGTTTCAGTAGCAACTCCAGACCACAATCATGCTATACAGACTTTGGCTGCGATGCAATTGGGTAAGCATGTTTATGTTCAAAAACCATTAACGCATGATATTTATGAAGCCCGTATTTTAACTCAGGCTGCAAAGAAATACAAGGTAGTCACCCAAATGGGAAATCAAGGTGCTTCAAACGATGGAACCCGAATAATGAAAGAATGGTATGAAGCCGATTTAATTGGAGATGTACATACTGTTTATACTTGGACAGATCGCCCAGTTTGGCCTCAAGGTATCCCCTGGCCTACTACAAAAGCAGAAATTCCTGCAGAATTAGATTGGGATTTATGGTTGGGAACAGCTCCTCAAAGAGATTATGTAGATAAATTGGTACCTTTCAACTGGCGTGGATGGTGGGATTATGGCACAGGTGCACTAGGAGATATGGGTTGTCACCTCATAGAAGCTCCTTTTAGTGTATTGAACTTAAAATATGCTAAAGATGTACAATGTAGTGTTGGGTCTGTATATGTTGACGAATTTAAACGCGGTTATTTCCCTGAAAGTTGTCCGCCTTCTAGTCATGTAACTTTAACCTTTCCCAAAACAAATAAAACCAATGGTGATGTGACTTTACATTGGATGGATGGGGGTATTCAACCTGAAAGACCTTTAGAATTAGGGGCAAACGAAATTTTTGGAGATGGAGGAAATGGCACTTTATTTATTGGCACAAAAGGAAAAATGGTGTGTGATACTTACGGTTTAAATCCTCGTTTACTCCCTCTTAGCAGAAATGAAAACATCAATGTGGCACAAAAATACGCGAGAGTAAGTGACGGATCTAATGGTCATTATAAACAATGGGTTGAAGCTTCTATTGCCGGACATGGAAAACATGAATTAAGTTCTCCTTTTGAAATTGCCGGTCCATTGACCGAGGCATTATTAATGGCAAATTTGGCCATAAGAGGGTATGATATTAAAAAAGAAGTAATCGGAAAAACTAAATATCCAGGTCGATCAGTAAAATTACTTTGGGATAATGACAATATGAAAATCACCAATTTTGATGACGTAAATCAATTTGTAAAACGCGAATACCGCCAAGGTTGGAAAAATTTAACTTTATAATTAATTACATTAAATAATGATAAAAAATATTGTAACCTTATTAATTCTCATTGCGATGGTACATATAGCAAATGCCCAAAAAGAATTTAAACCACTATTTGATGGTAAAACTACCGAGGGATGGCATACATACGGAAAAACTACTGTAGGCGCAGCATGGAAAATTGAAGACGGAACCTTATATTTTGATCCAACCGCAAAAGAAAACGGTCAAGGTGGCGATATTGTGACTGATAAAGAATATTCTAATTTTCATTTAAAAATAGATTGGAAAGTAGCACCAAAATCTAATAGTGGAATTATTTTCTATATTCATGAAGATCCTAAAAAATACAAAAACACTTATGAAACAGGTTTGGAAATGCAGGTTTTGGATAATGACGGACATCCTGACGGAAAAATAACCAAACACAGAGCAGGAAATTTATATGATTTGATAAAAAGCGATATTGAGCCCGTAAAATCTGTTGGCGAATGGAATACAGCTGAAATAATCAGTGATAATGGCGAATTAACTTTTATTTTGAATGGTATTATAGTTGTAAAAACGACACTTTGGGATGACAACTGGAAAGCACTTGTTGCAGGAAGTAAATTCAAAGCCTGGAAAGATTTTGCAACATTCAAAACAGGAAAAATAGCCTTACAGGATCATGGCGATACTGTTTGGTACAGAAATATTGTCATTAAAGAATTGTAATTCGACGAGATTATTTCTTCCGAATTAATTTAAAAATAAAAACTATTAAACCATTTATATTAACTAACCTATAACCAATGAATACCAAAATCCGAATTAAATTATCTGTAATGATGTTCCTAGAATTTTTTATCTGGGGCGCATGGTTTGTAACACTAGGCACTTTTCTATCCAGTAATTTGCATGCTTCAGGTTCAGAGACTGCTTCTGTTTTTTCAACACAATCTTGGGGTGCCATAATTGCTCCTTTTATTATTGGTTTGATTGCAGACCGCTATTTTAATGCCGAGAAAATTTTAGGTATTCTTCATCTTATTGGAGCATTTTTGATGTATCAAATGTATGTTTCGGATGATGTTAGCATTTTTTATTCTTATGTTTTAGGGTATAT
This sequence comes from Flavobacterium sp. ZB4R12, assembly GCF_048276375.1. NCBI lineage: Bacteria > Pseudomonadati > Bacteroidota > Flavobacteriia > Flavobacteriales > Flavobacteriaceae > Flavobacterium > Flavobacterium sp. ZB4R12. The sequence continues at coordinate 111,304 of NZ_JBLNKS010000010.1, forward strand.
GATTTTATATATGCCAACATTGGCACTTGTGAATTCAGTTTCTTTCAATCAAATGAATGATCCTGAAAAAGAATTTGCAAATATTAGAGTTTGGGGAACTATTGGTTGGATTTTAGCGGGATTATCGATAAGCTTCTTATTTCATTGGGATTCTGCAGAAGGTGTTACACAGGGATTACTGAAAAATACATTTCTTTTGGCAGGAATTGCTGCTTTAATTTTAGGGCTGTTTAGTTTTTCATTACCTAAAACACCACCTAAAGTTGCTGCAACCGAAAAAATTAAAATTGGTGATATTATCGGTCTTGATGCTTTAAAACTTTTGAAAGATAAAAATTTCGCTGTCTTTTTTATATCATCGATTCTTATTTGTATTCCCCTAGCCTTCTATTATCAAAATGCACATCCATTTTTAACAGAAGCGGGAGTGGAAAATCCAACAGGAAAAATGGCTATTGGTCAAATATCGGAAGCATTATTCTTATTACTAATTCCCGTGTTTTTTACTCGTTTTGGATTTAAGAAAACTATTCTGGTAGGTATGTTGGCTTGGGCTATTCGTTATGTATTGTTTGCTTATGGTAACGGAAGTGATTTGAGCTTTATGCTTATTATTGGTATTGCGTTACACGGTATATGCTATGATTTCTTTTTTGTATCTGGTCAAATATACACCAACTCAAAAGCAGGAGAAAAATATAAAAGTGCTGCACAAGGTTTGATTACACTAGCTACTTATGGTGTAGGAATGTTAATTGGTTTTGCTATTGCAGGTTGGATTACTGATAATTACAGAATTAATGAAAAAACTGTAAACTGGGAAATGGTATGGATCATCCCAGCAGGTATTGCATTCGGGGTATTTTTACTTTTTGCTCTTTTATTTAATGATAAAAGTAAAACTGAAATTGAAAAAGAAGAAGTTTCAGCAATTTAAAAACAAAAAAATGAGTACTAACTTAAATAGAAGATCTGCAATAAAAGGAATTCTCGCCGGAACAGCGGCTTTAGGGATTCCGTCTGGGTTTTCTGCTTTGGCTATGCCAAAAAACGAAACAGAAACACAATTAGGTATGCTAAAAGGAAATATAAATCACTCTGTTGCTCGATGGTGTTTTAACGATTTTGATCTAGAAACTCTTTGCATCGAAGTAAAAAAAATAGGAATCACCGGAATTGATTTAGTTGGTCCTAAAGATTGGCCAACATTGAAGAAATATGATCTTGTTTCTACTATGTGCAACGGAGCGGAAATAAATTTGGTTGATGGTTTTAATGATATCCAATTTCATGAGACACTCATAAAAAATTATACGGAAATGATTCCGCTTGTGGCAAAAGCAGGTTATAAAAATCTAATTTGTTTTAGCGGGAGCAGAAGAGGTAAAACGGATGAAGAAGGCTGGAATAATTGCATAATTGGTTTGCAAAAACTAATTCCATTGGCTGAAAAACATAATGTAACGCTGGTAATGGAACTCTTAAATAGTAAAATTGATCACAAAGATTACCAATGTGATAGAACACAATGGGGAGTGGAATTGGCAAAGCGTTTGAATTCTGAAAATTTCAAGCTGCTTTACGATATTTATCACATGCAAATTGATGAAGGTGACATCATTAGAAACATAAATGAAAACCATCATTATATCGCGCATTATCATACTGCAGGCGTTCCTGGTAGAAATGAAATAGACGAAACACAGGAATTAAATTACTCGGCAATAATGAAAGCGATTGCCAAAACAGGTTACAAAGGATTTGTAGGCCAAGAATTTATTCCTAAAAATCCAAACAAACTAGCTTCCTTAAAACAGGCTATTATAATATGTGATATTTAACTAATTTAAAAAAATAACTGATGATAAAAAGAAGAGATTTTTTAATAAACAGCGGTTTGGCATTGGGAGCATTAGTTATTGCTCCTTCATTTGCATTTACTACAAAAAAGAGACCAATTGGAATTCAATTATGGACACTAAGAGACACTTTACCTAAAGATGTCAAAGGGGTATTAGCTCAAGTTGGAAAAGTGGGATTTAATGAAGTAGAAACTTTTGGTTATTCCCCAAAGAATGGTTTTTTTGGTACTTCTGTAAAGGATTTTAAATCGATGCTGTGTGATAATGGTTTAAAGGCGACCAGTAATCATTTTGATTTCAATGGATATATAGAAAACGGTTCAACAGAATCTCTTAAGTCTTATATTGAGACTGCTAATATTTTAGGAAGCGAATACGTTACAGTACCTTATATAGTACAAAACTTAAGAGGAAAAAGTATTGATGATTATAAAAAATTAGCGTTAAAAATAAATCAAGCAGCTGAAATTTGCAAAGCTTCGGGTTTAAAATTAGCGTATCACAATCATGATTTTGAATTTGAAAAATTTGAGTCTACTACGGGTTATGAGATTTTATTAAATAATACAGATAAAAACTTAGTGGATTTTGAAATGGATTTGTATTGGGTAGTTCGTTCTGGAAATAATCCATTACAATTATTCAAAGAACATCCAGGACGTTTTAAAATGTGGCATGTGAAAGATATGGATAAAATTAATCCAAATTTTAATGCAGAAATTGGAACTGGTTCGATAGATTTTAAAGCTATTTTTGCTGAAGCTGAACTTTCTGGAATGAAACGTTTCTTTTTAGAACATGAGAGTAATTACAAACCCAATCCAATAGAATCCGCAGCCATAAGTTTTAATTATATTGAAAAAAACTTAATATAATATTCTAAAGAAATATAATTACAAAATGAAAGGGGATACTAAGTATCCCTTTTTTATTACCATTTTGTCACTCCCAATAGTTTTTTACCTAATTCAGTCAGTTTGGCTGTTTCATATTTAGTTTGTTCCCAATTACGAGGATCTCCAGGAAATGCATATCCTTCCGGTGCTATTCGGTTTTGCCAAGAATTGATACGCCATTGACGTAATTCTTCATTATCCTCTTCAGCGGGCATCATGGAAATATATTGTGCCATTCTTACTTTATCTTTTGTAATATTTGGACGTATACCATGAGGTTGTGTACTATTAAAAATTAATAAATCACCGGCTTCCATTTTTACTTTTACAAATTTATCTTCCAGTCCTGTAACATCCGGTTTGAAACGATTTCTATCTTCGGGCTGCGTTAATTTCCAAGTGTCATAATTTCGATATAAATCAGGAATACATTGAAAACCTCCCATATTTTCATCAGTTTGATCTGCCAATGCAAGAACTCCTTGTACATTTTGAGGTTTTGTTTCCGGGTCATAATCCCAATGTATGAATCCTTTGAAATCATAACCGGGTCTAATTGGCAAATTGAGATTGGCTCTATCAATAGTTACCCATAATTTTTCGGTTCCCCAAATGTCAACAAACGCATCATACACTTTTTGCATTTGTCGGTTATCCCATTGGTATTGATGATTGTATACTTCAACCATGCCACTATTAGTAAGCTCTTTCATTTGCATTTCGGCTCTCGGCGGAGCGTACCAAGTTTCAGGATCATTTTGATTTTTTTCCTCAAATTCCCATAAAAAATCACCCATTTTTTTAGCATTTTCTTTTGGTACAGCATTTTTTATTACAATGTATCCATTTTCAATCCAAAATTTCCAATCTTCCTCTGTAAGCAACCGCAAAGGTTTACCATTGGAACGATCATTTAATTTTGATGTACTGGATTTTGCTGTTGATGGATTCCCTGGGATATCTTTATGGGCATTATTTTGCGTCATTGTAGGAACCATTGTTGGTGTCATTGATTTATCATTCTTTTCCATTGTTCGGATATTTAGTGTTATTACTATTTCAAAATTAGAAAAAGAGAAGACTAAATACTTTCACAAAATTTACTGCTATTTGTACAATATTGATTTATTTAGTACTTTTAAACAAGTATATGTATATTTTTGAACAATATAGAATAGATAACGGTATGAAAATAGTTTTTGAGGATATAAAAAGATTAGCTGGAAGTTCATTTAGAATATTAGTAAATCCAAAATTGAATGATTTTTATTATTGGCATTTTCATCCCGAATTTGAATTGACTTTCATTGTTGCGCCAAATGGAACACGCCGTGTGGGAAATCATGTGGGCGATTTTGAAGGAAGTGATTTGGTTTTTATAGGTTCCAATATTCCTCATTTGAATTTTGATTACGGTATAAAAACCGAATATGAAAAAGTAGTTTTACAGATAAAAGAAGATTTTTTCAAAAATGATTTTATTACAACGCCTGAATTAGCTTCTATTTATAAATTATTTGAAAACTCAAAAAAGGTAGTTTGTTTTCATGGAGATATAAAAGACAAAATTGGTAAAAGACTTCAGAAAATTCACCATTTATCTCATTTCGAACAATTTATAGAAGTGCTCTCATTATTTCAAATTTTAGCAACATCAAATGAAATGACTCTTTTACATGATAAACCATTTGAAAACCTATATAATAATAAGGAGCAATTACGACTAAAAGTAGTCTATAAATTTATAGAAAATAACTATCAAAGGGCTGTTTCCATTGAAGAAATTGCAAAGCTGACTCATTTATCAAAAGCTGCTTTTTGTCGTTATTTTAAGAAAATGACACGATTAACGTTTACTGAATTTTTAAATCAATATCGAATTGAACAGGCTAAAAGACTTTTGAAAAGTGATAAAAATGTAACTGAAACATGCTATGAATGTGGTTTTGAAAGCCTATCCTACTTTAATAGAATATTCAAAAAAGTAGTGGGTGAAAATCCAATTCAGTTTAAGAAAAGGTAAAAAGGTTGTGTTCCCTGTTTTATTTGGAGAAGCACAACCTTTATCCATTTTTTACTCCGTTACATTAAAACTGGCAACATAAAAATTCTTGTCTATTTCTAGTTTTGGATTTTCAGCATTAGCAGGAATACGCTTCCATTCCGTTTCGGGTTTCAGTAATTCTTCTTTTCCATTCAGAGTTACTTTTACAGGCATATTGAAATCTGGAACACAATTTGCCCAACGATAACCCAGTTGGTTATCCTTGAAAAAATACTCTAAAGTTGGAATTCGAGTGTCTCTTAAATATTGATTGAAAACGGTTGATAAATCTATTTCAACTTGTTGACTTAAGTAATCTTCAATTTGTTTCGTAGTAACTGTTTGATGATAAAAAGTACTGTTCAAACCTCTTAAAATAGTTCTCCATTTGGCATCATCATTTACAATTTGGCGCAAAGTGTGTAGCATATTTGCCCCTTTATAATACATATCACTTGAGCCTTCATTGTTTACATCATATTTGCCTATTATGGGTTTGTCATTTGCAATATTTTTTCTAATCCCCCTTACATAGGTATATCCTGCCTCCTTACCATAATAATATTCCAGGAAAAGACTTTCAGAATAATTTGTAAAACTCTCGTGAATCCACATATCAGCAATATCTTTATAAGTGATATTGTTTGCAAACCATTCATGACCTGATTCATGAATAATGATATAATCAAATTTTAAACCCCAACCCGTACCACTCAAATCTCTTCCTAAATATCCATTTTTAAAACCATTGCCGTACGTTACACTACTTTGATGTTCCATTCCTAAATACGGTGCTTCAACTAATTTGTAACTGTCTTCATAAAAAGGGTACGGTCCAAACCAGTGTTCAAATGCTTTCAACATTCGCGCTACATCTTTGAATTGAATCTTGGCTTTGGCCAAATTCTCTCTCAATACATAATAATTGCAATCCAAATCCCCTTTTTCTCCTTTGTATTTCTCCGAAAAAAAAACGTAATCTCCTATGTTTATATTTACACCGTAGTTATTGATAGGATTTGCCACATACCAATTATAGGTTTTTGTTCCATCTTTCAATTGTTTTACACTTAACAAACGACCATTGGATACATCCATCAAATTTTTTGGAACATTCACACTGATGAGCATATTATCCACTTCGTCATACATGTGGTCTTTGTTTGGCCACCAAACACTAGCCCCCAATCCTTGACAAGAAGAGGCGATAAAAGAATTTCCATTGTTATCTTTTTTCCAAGTAATTCCTCCATCCCAAGGTGGATTAACAGCTACTTTAGGTTTACCGCCATAAAATACTGTGAGTTCTTTTATATTTCCTGGTTTCTGAGAAGCAACCAATTCAATAAAAAAAGTATTCCCTTCTCTTTTGTATTTTAAAACTTTACCATCCTGAATGACTTTATAAATCTCCATAGGATTTTGCAAGTCAATTTGCATACTATTGTATTCCTGTAAAACTTGATATTTTATTGTGTTAGAGCCTGTAATTGTGTTGTCTGCAGGATTTACTTTAATGTCAAGATGGTAGTGTTTTACATCCCACCATGCTCTTTCTTTAGTGATGCTGCCTCGTAAAGAATCCTGTCTGGTGAAAATTTCTTCTTTCTGTCCCAGTAGTCCTTGTGCATTCGCACTATTAAAAATAAAAAACGAGATAAAAATAAAACTGAAATCTCTTTTCATGAATTAGAAACTTTGAAATAAATTATAAATTAATTTTTATAAATGAATAAACATTAATGCAATTTAGAAACAGAATTTTGTGGAACAACGGCAGTAAAATCAGTAGCTAAACGATTGCCATAATCTTCTAATAGTTCCAAAACTCTTTCTTGTTTATCCGATTTCACAATCAGCCCAGCATGATATTCTAGTGGAACTCTGAAACAAACTTCCGGATCTGAAAACGATGATAAATCAGGATGTTGGAATTTCGACAGAGTCAGAACAATTCCGGCATATTCTTTTTTTACTTTTGGTAAAGTATATTTAGTTTCTTTTACCAAGGCATCTTCAATTGCTGCCCATTCCTTCCATAAATTAATGTTGGAAGCTTCGGCAACCATTTCTGCCAGATGCGCTCCTCCTACTCGGGATGACGTTTCCAGAAAATAGATTTGTCCATCTTCCTTGCATTTTATGAATTCAGTATGTGCTGCACCATGTTTCAATCCAAAGCCTTTCAATACTTGTTCATTTATCTTTTTGATGGCTTTATCATCTTCAGCATTATAAGGGATATTGGCACTACGAAAAACGCCACCACCTTGTGAAATTTCCATTGGCGTGGCTAAATATTTTGAAGTCAAACTAAAGATTACTTTACTATCCGAAATCAAACTATCACAATGATAGACATCGCCGGGTTTGAATTGTTCCAATAAATATTTGAATCTATTATTCCCCATTTCATTAATATGGATCCATAAACTCTCTTTGTCATATACTTTTATAATCCCTGTTGCCGAAGCTTCAGAGCGTGGTTTCAAAACCCATGGAGCTGGAATTGTATCTGCAAAAGTATTGATGTCATGATCATTAAATAAGGAACAAAAAGCAGGAATTGGAATCCCGCAACTCTTCGCTCTCATACGCATGGCGAGTTTATCTCTAAAATAACGTCCTGTAGTTTGTCCCATTCCGTCAATTCTTAGATTTTCCCTTAGATAAGTTGCTTTTTCTACATCATAATCATCCAAAGCTACAATGGCATCAATTCTCGTGGACTTCATGAAATTGCCAACACCTAATAATAAATGCTCTAAATTCCAATCGACATCTTGCCCTTCCATATAAAAAATCTCATCAATATATTGATGTGGCCATGGTTTGTCTCTCAGTTTTTCGCTCGTCACTAAATAGACTTTGTTGCCTGATTTTTTTAAATTAATTAAAAAATCGGCACCCTTAAAATAATTTGAAATACAAAGGAAGGTTTTAGAGTTTTCCATACGTTATAAATTTTCTATGAACTTAGTTAATAAATGAACTCCATACCCTGTTGCATGTTTACTTTTAGCAAATTCATCATCGCCAAATGCTACGCCTGCAACGTCAAGATGCGCCCAAGCTTTGTGTTCTTGGGTAAAATATTCTAAAAATTTGGCTGCGCTTATTGCTCCGGCAACTGGTTTTCCGCTATAATTTTTCACATCGGCAATATCGCTTTCAATGTCTGATTTATAAACATCCCAAAGCGGTAAAGGCCACAAACGCTCTCCAATTGCATCTCCTGATTCTTGTAACTTCTTTGACATTTCTTCATTATTGGTGAACAAAGCACTACATTCATAACCAAAAGTACCAACGCAGCTTCCTGTAAGTGTTGCAATGTCAACGATATATTCCGGTTTGAAATTTTTAATCAAATAGGATAATCCATCGGCTAAAACGAGTCGGCCTTCAGCATCCGTATCGATGATTTCTATTGAATGTCCGCTGTAACTGTGAATCACATCACTAGGCAAAAAGGACTTGCTGTCAACAGAGTTTTCCGCACAAGGAACAATAGCAGTGACTTTTACTGGCAATTGTAAATCGGCTATAAGTTGCATCGCTCCTAATACTGCGCCACCACCAGCCATATCACATTTCATGTGGACCATTCCTGCCGTTTTTATGTTTAATCCACCAGTATCAAAGGTGATACCTTTTCCCACCAATCCAACATGTTTTATGTGTTCCACTTTCTCTTTAGGAGTGTAATTCATAATGATAAATTGAGGCTCATTTTCACTTCCTTTTCCTACCGCTAAAAATGCACCAAGACCTACTATTTTTGAAGCTTCATAACCGAGAACTTCTACATCAAATCCATATTTTTCACCCGTTTCTTTGGCCCAATTTGCTAAGTATTTTGGATTAACAGTATTTGGAGGTAAATCGACTAAATTATGGATTGCTAGCTGCGCTTTGGCGATTTTAATTCCTTTTTTGGCTATAGCCAAATAATCCTTTTCAGTAACTAAACTCAAAGTGAAATCTGGATTCAAAAACGGATGTATATTTTTTTCCGATTTAAAATGACCTAAATCATATGTTCCTAAAAGCAAACCTGAAATCATAGCTTCAACCTGATCCTGAGTGAATTGTTCAGGCATAACTAAAGCTATATTCGAACTAAAATTATCTTTTTCTTTAGATGAAATACGACGAAAAATAGTTTGCACCGATTTATAATCTATCGTTTTACCTAAGCCAATAAAGACATACGTATTGTCATTTTTTTCGGCTAAATAGTGCGTGTCTTTTTTACCGAAAAAAACTTTAGAAGTAATTTCCAGCCCATTAAATGCAATTGGAACGATACTTTTTGAATAGGTTTCAAAAACCGGAATTAAAATTGTTCCTGAAAAATTATCTAAGTTTATTACTGTATTTGTTTTCATTTGTTCTTTTAATTTTTCGGTTGTACACACGCGATTTATCGCGTCTAATTGCATGATAACGATTCTAAAAGACCGATAAATCGCGTCTCTACGGTTATTTTGTATTAAAAAACAACCATTCTATTGCTTTAGGAAATTCATCACTCCAATACGTTTCGCTATGCTTCCCTTGTCTATTGATACTTAAATTAATCTTCGATTTGTCTTTTACAAATTCGCTTGAAATCAAATCATTCTGAAACTTTTTTATATGTTCAATCATTGTTTCACTTTCATCTCCACCAGCATATAAATAAATTTTTGTGTCGGCTGTATCGGCTTTTTCAGAATTGATTTTTAGTTCTGGAACTACCCAAAGCGATGGCGAAAAAATCATTAATTTCCCATAAACTTCGGGGTTTCTCAATCCACTAAAAATACTAATCAATCCCCCCATAGAGCTTCCTCCTATTCCAGTAAATTCCCTTTCTTTTTTGGTTCGAAAATTACTGTCTACAAACGGTTTTAGCGTATCTGTTACAAAACGGATGTATTTTTTGCCTTGACCTTTTCCCAATACTGTTTTCCCAACATTGTATTCTTTTACACGGTCTTCTTCGGCGTGTTCTATTGCGATTATTATAATTTTTCCAATTTTATACTCTGACATAACTGCCAGCTTTTTATCAATTTCCCAATTCCCAAATTCTGCTGCTTCATTGAATAAATTTTGGGCATCCTGCAAATACATCACCGGATAACTTTCATTTGAATTATCATAATCATGAGGCAACAAAGCCCAAATCTTTCTGGTTTTGTTGAGTTGCGGAATTATAAATTCATCTGAAATTAACTGAACTTGTGGCAAAAAAGATTGCTTAAACGGCAACCAGTTTTTTCTCCATCTGGCTACATATTCTTTTTGAATGCCAGTATGATTGTGTGTTGAACGGTTTTCAGTACGATTTCCACGGCTGTCAATTTCTACTTCACTCCAATCCCCTTTCGTAAATTTATACAAAAGCTCTTTAGGATAATCAAAATCATGTGAAAATTTGTAATGATACAAACCAATACCAATTTTCTCCATCATAAATTCTTTCTCCTGAGTACGCCAATTATTAAAATTTCCTGAAATATAAACCGGTCTCGCATCATCTTCGTCGGTTGTAAGGATTATATGTAGCCCTGTATTTAGTATCGGATTATTTAATTCTTCGGTAAATGTGGTATTATCTGAATTCATCACTTGCATTGTTGTACTTGTATTTTAAAAATAAATAGTAAATATAGTCGATTGCGATTTGAAATAAAAGAAAAAAGAAAACCCAATAGCAAATGAATTTCCTATTGGGTTTGTATTTGTAAAAAATTATTTGATGTATTTTACTTTTGGCGACTTTTTAAAACTTCAACAACATCGTTTAGCTTAAATCCTTTGGCTTGCAATAAAATAAGGTAATGAAAAAGCAAATCGGCACTTTCGCTCAAAAACAAATCATCGTTATCATCTTTGGCTTCAATAACTACTTCAATCGCTTCCTCGCCTACTTTCTGGGCAATTTTGTTCATCCCTAATTTAAACAACGAAGCTACATAACTTTTTTCAGAATCCGCATTTTCTCTTCGAAGTTGGATTGTGTCCTCTAAATTTGAAATAAATCCATAATCTGGTTTATTTTCGTCAGCCCAACACGTATCTGTTCCTTTGTGACACGTAGGTCCTTCCGGTTTTACCTGTATCAATAACGTATCATTATCACAATCGTTTTTGATGTCAATCAAATTCAAAAAATTGCCACTTTCCTCACCTTTTGTCCAAAGTCTTTGTTTCGTACGGCTATAAAATGTTACTTTTTTAGTATCAACTGTTTTTTGATACGCTTCGGCATTCATGAAACCCAACATCAAAACCGTTTTGGTTTCGCTATCTTGAATTATGGCAGGAATTAATCCGTCTGTGTTTTTTGAGAAATCTATGTTCATTTTTTTAAGTATTAAGGCGTAAGTAGTAAGTCATAAGTAGTAAATATTAAGTAATTAACACATAATAATTCATACTTAAAACTTACTACTTAATTAAATTCTAACTTCGATATTGTTGTTTTTAAGGGCTGTTTTTAGTGTTTTGATTTCAATTTCTTTAAAATGAAATACACTTGCGGCCAATGCTGCATCTGCTTTTCCTTCCAGAAAAGTATCTACAAAATGTTGTATGTTTCCCGCACCACCAGAAGCGATTATAGGAATATTAACTAACTCCGAAAGTTTTGCCAAAGCCTCATTTGCAAATCCATTCTTAGTTCCGTCATTGTCCATAGAGGTAAACAAGATTTCGCCTGCACCTCTTTGCTCTACTTCTTTGGCCCAATCAAATAAATTCAATTCTGTAGGTACTTTTCCTCCCACTAAATGAACAATCCATTGTCCATCAATCTGTTTGGCATCAATCGCAACAACGACGCATTGACTTCCAAATTTTTGTGCCAAATCATTTATCAACTGCGGATTTTTCACAGCTGATGAATTAATTGAAACTTTATCTGCTCCGTTTTGCAATAATACTTCTACATCAGTAACAGATGAAATTCCACCACCAACGGTAAACGGAATATTAATTGTCGAAGCGACTTTACGTACCAAATCAACCAAGGTTTTTCTTCTTTCTTCCGTTGCCGAAATATCCAAGAAAACCAATTCATCAGCACCTTCATCCGAATATATTTTGGCTAATTCTACTGGATCTCCAGCATCACGCAAGTCCACAAAATTAACTCCTTTTACGGTTCTTCCGTTTTTTATGTCGAGACAAGGGATTATTCTTTTTGTAAGCATTTTATTTATTTTTATGTAGAGACGCACTGCGGTGCGTCTTTACAATCTACATTATGATATATTGTTCCAATTGTTTCAACGAAATTCGTCCTTCGTAAATTGCTTTTCCGATTATGGTTCCTTCACAACCCAATTCGGCTAGTTTTGGTAATTCATCAAAAGTAGAAATTCCTCCTGAAGCAATCAATTTTATGCCGCTGGCTTGCGCCAACTTCTCGGCTGCGCTCGAAGTGACGGAGCATTGATTAATAATTTTTTTATATAAATCAAAAGATGGTCCTTCAAGCATACCGTCTTTAGCAATATCGGTACAAATTACATACTGAATTCCTTTGCTTTGGTAGTCTTGTATGAAAGGAATTAAGTCTTCATTTGAATCTTCTAACCAACCCGAAACTGCTACTTTTTCGTTATTGGCATCGGCTCCTAAAATGATTTTATCAGAACCATATTCTGCAATCCATTTTTCGAATAACTTTCTGTTTTTAACGGCAATACTTCCGCCGGTAATTTGGTTGGCACCACTTTCAAAAGCGATTTTTAAATCGGAATCCGATTTTAATCCACCACCAAAATCAATTTTCAATTTGGTTTGTGTAGCAATTTGCTCCAGTATTTTATAATTCACAATTTGGCTTGACTTTGCACCGTCTAAATCAACCAAGTGTAAATATTCTATTCCGTGTGCTTCAAATGATTTCGCCACTTCAAGCGGGTTTTCATTGTATATAATTTTGGTATTGTAATCGCCTTTTGATAAACGAACACATTTTCCTTCTATGATATCTATTGCGGGTATTATTCTCATTATTTTTTTTATTAAAAGATTTAAAAATTGAAATATTTAAAGATTTACCAAATTATATTAAACAAAAAATAGATGTCTTCAGTTTTTTAATTTTTCAATCTTTGAATTTTTCAATCATTTAATTTTAGAAAATTTGCCAATATTTGTTCTCCAATATCACCGCTTTTTTCAGGGTGAAATTGTGTTCCGTAGAAATTATCTTTCTGCAATGCCGAGGCGTATTCTACTTCGTAATTAGTTGTAGCAATGGCTTCTGGACAATTTGGAGCATAAAAACTATGTACTAAATACATATATTCATTTTCATTAATACCTTCAAATAAAGGCGATTTCAAATTATAAATTTGATTCCAACCCATTTGTGGCACTTTTACTTTTGGCGTGAATTTAATCACATCAACATCAAAAATTCCCAATCCTTTTGTATTCCCTTCCTCCGATTTGTTGCACATCAATTGCATACCCAGACAAATTCCTAAAACGGGTTGTTTCAAGGTAGGAATCAAAGTATCTAAACCGCTTTCCTGAAGCATTTTCATTGCATAACTTGCTTCACCAACGCCTGGAAAAATAACTTTATCTGCTGCTTTAATTTCGTCTGGATTGTTACTCAAAACTGCTTTGAATCCCAATCTTTCGATGGCAAACATAATGCTTTGAATGTTTCCTGCTCCGTAATTTATGATTACTATTTTCACTTTTATAAGTATTAAATATTAAGTTGTAAGGATGAAGTTTTAAGCATTTTGATTTTATTATTAAACTTAATAACTCATACTTAAAACTTACACCTTAAACTAAAGCATTCCCTTCGTGCTTGGCAAGATCATTTTCTCCGTATCACGTTTTACGGCTACTTTTATTGCTTTCGCAAAAGCTTTAAAAATCGCTTCAATCTTGTGATGCTCATTCGTTCCTTCCGCTTTGATGTTGATGTTGGCTTTGGCACCATCCGAGAAAGATTTGAAGAAATGATAAAACATCTCCGTCGGCATTTTTCCTACCATTTCACGTTTAAATTCGGTTTCCCAAACCAACCAGTTTCTGCCTCCAAAATCAATAGCCACTTGCGCTAAACAATCATCCATTGGTAAACAAAAACCGTAACGTTCAATACCTAATTTATTTCCTAATGCTTTTGCAAAAACTTCACCAAGCGCAATTGCTGTATCTTCAATCGTATGATGTTCGTCCACTTCTAAATCTCCTTTTACAAGGATTTCTAAATCCATTTGTCCGTGACGCGCAATTTGGTCCAACATGTGGTCAAAAAAGGCAATTCCTGTTTCAATTTTGCTTTTTCCGGTTCCGTCAAGGTTTAAATTAATATAAATATCCGTTTCGTTGGTTTTTCTTTCTATTGAAGCAGAACGCTCTTCTAATTTCAAAAACTCATAAATTACTTTCCAATCTGTAGTTTGTAAAGCAATAACCGAGTCAAGTTCTTCTCTTTTTGAAGCAATTTCGGCACTTCCCAAAGCTTCGTCCGTGTTGATAAAAATCGCTTTTGAACCCAAGTTTTTTGCCAATTCCACATCAGTTATTCTGTCTCCTATTACGAATGAATTTTCTAAATCATAATCCGGATTATCAATATATTTTGTCAACATTCCGATTGCAGGTTTGCGAGTTGGCGCATTTTCGTGCGGAAATGTTTTGTCAATTAATACTTCTTTGAAAACAACTCCTTCATTTTCAAAAGCTTTCATAATTAAATTATGAACTGGCCAAAAGTTAATTTCAGGATGAGAATCCGTTCCCAAACCATCTTGATTCGTAACCATTACGAGTTCAAAATCTAGTTCCAAAGCGATTTTACCAAGATATTGAAAAGCTTTTGGATAAAATTCTAATTTTTCAAAACTGTCTAATTGATAGTTATTTGGTTCCAAAACCATTGTTCCATCACGATCTATAAAAAGTATTTTTTTCATTATATAATTATTTTAACTAAGCGTTTAGGCTTTGTAATGCTGCTATTAATTTTTTATTTTCCAATTCGGTTCCAACTGTCAAACGCAAACAATTATCGCATAAAGGTTGGGTTGTTCGGTTTCTAATTACAATTCCTTTTGTAATCAATTCGTCATATCTCTTATTGGCATCATCCACTTTTATCAAAATAAAATTGGCTTCAGTTGGATAGATTTTTTTAGCAAAATTTACGTTAAGTAATACTTTAAGTAACTCTTCTCTTTGTGTTATTATCGATTCAATTTCAGATTTTATCTTTTCTGAATTGTCTAACCTGTCCAAAGCTCTTTTTTGAGTCAGTTCATTTACATTATACGGTGGTTTTATTTTATTCAAAACCGAAATTACTGCTGCAGATGCATAACAAATTCCTAATCTAATTCCTGCCAAACCATACGCTTTAGATAGTGTTTGGGTAATGACCAAATTTGGATATTCTTCTAGTTTATTAATCCAACTTTCCTTTTTTGAAAAATCGATATACGCTTCATCAATTACAACCAAACCATTGAAGTTTTTCAACAAATAGGCCACGCTTTCATCTGAAAATGAATTTCCAGTTGGATTATTTGGTGAACACAAAAAGATGATTTTAGTGTTTTCATCAACAGCTTCCATGATTTTCTCAATTTGCGGTTGAAAATCTTCTGAAAGTAAAATTTCTTTATTTTCAACTGCATTGATATTAGCCAAAACGCCATACATTCCATATGTTGGAGGCAAAGTGATTACATTGTCCGTTTTTGGCTCACAAAAAGCTCTGAATAATAAATCCAATACTTCATCACTTCCATTTCCAAGTAAAATTTGATTCGTTTTGACATTTCTTTGTTTTGCCAAAATTCCTTTTACACTCATTTGTTGTGGATCTGGGTACCGATTTACCCCATTTTCAAACGGATTTTCATTGGCATCCAAAAAAATCATATCTGCAGTATCAAAATCCCCAAATTCATCGCGTGCCGAAGAATAGGGTTTCAATTGCTTTACGTTTTCTCTAACTAAATTATTTATATCGAAATTATTTTCCATCTTCAATCGCTTTTAATCGTAATGTAACAGCATTTTTGTGTGCTTGTAAACCTTCTGCTTCGGCCATGATTTCTATGGCTTTACCTATATTTTGTATTCCTATTTCAGTTATCTTTTGAAAAGTCATTGCTTTAGTAAAACTATCCAGATTTACACCGCTATAGTTCTTTGCATAACCGTTTGTAGGCAAGGTATGATTGGTTCCTGACGCGTAATCACCAGCACTTTCGGGAGTATAATTCCCTATAAAAACAGAACCTGCATTATGAATTCCATTACTGTAAAAATCATCGTATTGAGAACAAATGATAAAATGTTCCGGTCCATATTCATTGATTAATTCTAATGCAATAGTATCATTTTCAACATAAATCAATTTAGAATTGGCAATGGCTTTTTCAGCAATGGCTTTTCTTGGAAGTACATCCATTTGTATTTGGATTTCATTTTCAACAGCATCAATTAATTTTTTTGAGGTTGAAACCAAAATAACTTGACTGTCTGCTCCATGTTCTGCTTGAGATAATAAATCAGATGCTACAAAAGCGGGAACTGCAGTATCATCAGCCACAATCAATAATTCCGATGGTCCGGCAGGCATGTCAATTGCTACGCCAAATTGTGTTGCCAATTGTTTAGCCACAGTTACAAATTGATTTCCGGGACCGAAAATTTTATACACTTTAGGAATCGTTTCCGTTCCAAAAGTCATTCCGGCAATAGCCTGAATACCTCCTACTTTTAAAATTTTGGTTACACCACATAAATTTGCAGCATATAAGATAGCTGGATTTATAGTTCCGTTTTTATCCGGAGGTGAACACAAAACAATCTCGTTACAACCTGCAATTTTTGCAGGAACAGCAAGCATTAAAACAGTAGAAAATAATGGAGCAGTTCCTCCAGGAATGTATAACCCAATTTTTTGGATTGGTCTTTTTTCCTGCCAACAATTTACTCCTTCAATAGTTTCTACTACTACTCTTTCAGTTTTTTGAGCAGAATGAAATCGTTTTATATTTGTCTTTGCTAGTTGAATAGCCTCTTTTAATTCAGAAGAAATGGATGCGATAGCCTCGTCAATTTCAGCTTTAGAAACCTCTAATTTTTCGATTGATGCACCGTCAAAAAGTGAAGTATATTTTGCAACAGCAATATCACCTTTCTTTTGTACTTCCTTGAAAATTTCTTTTACTGTTGCTTCAATATCATCAACAGTCTTAGTAGGTCTCTCTAAAATGGAAGACCAAGTTTCTGGTTTTGGATTGTATATTTTATTCATTTTATTTATACTTTAAGCCTTAAGTTATATGCTTTAGGCTATTTCAGAATTAATATTTACTTTCAGTCTTGGCTTATAGCTTTTAGCTTATGGCCTAAAGCTTTACAAAACCATTTTCTCAATTGGGCAAACCAAAATACCTTCGGCTCCAGCTTCTTTCAATTGATCGATAACATCCCAAAAAGTATCTTTATCTATTACTGAGTGTACGCTGCTCCAACCTTCTTCTGCCAACGGCAAAACGGTGAGGCTTTTTAATACCGGTAATATTTTACCTATCGCTTCTATTTTATCGTTAGGAACATTCATCAAAATATATTTTGATTTTCTGGCTCTCAAAACCGATTCAATTCTAAACTGAAGGATGTCAATTATTTTTTGAATTTCTGGAGTAACTTTTGGAGAAACGGCCAAAACAGCCTCACTTTTCAAAATTACCTCTACTTCTTTAAGATTATTTTTAAATAAAGTACTTCCACTTGAAACAATATCTACTATAGCATCTGCTAAACCTATATTTGGTGCAATTTCTACAGATCCGGAAATTTGGTGAATATCCACTGTCAATCCAAATGAATTAAAGTATTCGTTAACCGTATTGGGATAAGAAGTGGCAATACGCAAACCATCTAAGTCTTTGATTGATGTATATTCAAATGTTTTTGGAACAGCAACAGAAACTTTGCATTTTGAAAAACCCAGTTTTTGAGCAATTTTAATATTTTTTCCTTTCTCTACCAAAAGATTGTCTCCTACAATGGCAACATCTACAACTCCATCAATTAAATATTGAGGAATATCTGAGTTTCTAAGGTATAAAACCTCTAATGGAAAATTGGTTGCTTCCGCTTTAAGTTGGTCATTCCCATTGTTTATGGAAATTCCACAATCTTTTAGAATTTGGATACTGTCTTCGTTTAAACGTCCTGATTTTTGAATTGCAATTTTTAGTGTACTCATTTTTTTGTTTAGTTTTTGTTTAGAATATTATGATTGAGTACAAATATTAGGCAATAAAAAACCCGCTTGATGTACTCAAACGGGTTTTTAGATTATGATGATTTACACACATAACATTAAC
The DNA here is from genome assembly GCF_048276375.1 of Flavobacterium sp. ZB4R12. Classification (NCBI taxonomy): domain Bacteria; kingdom Pseudomonadati; phylum Bacteroidota; class Flavobacteriia; order Flavobacteriales; family Flavobacteriaceae; genus Flavobacterium; species Flavobacterium sp. ZB4R12. The sequence goes on from NZ_JBLNKS010000010.1 coordinate 129,488, forward strand.
ACATCGCTTGAGAGCAATAATGAAAATGATGATGATGTAATTTATTTGTTAACATGTTTTGTGTAATTGTATTGATCTTAAATTCTTTTGCAAATATAAGAGATAAAACATTTATAATCCAATTTTTAATTTAACTTAAAGATATCTTATTGTTAAATTAACCCGTCGGGTGTAATTATTCAAAACGTCAATGGTAATGTTTTTTGTGCAGTAAAACGGAACAAAAAATGTATTGAGAACCGTTTTTAATAATAACTTTCTAGTTTTCGATACATTTTTCTGACGAAAATCACTCGAACTGACGAAAATTATCATCAAAAACTAATTCACCCAACGGGTTAAATTAATACTATCTGTCGTATTCTTTTGGCTCTGATTTTTTTGAAACAGGAGCTCCTTTTTCTGAATCAACACTGTTTTGAATAGTTGAATCAGCGCTGTCTTCTCTTATTTCTGTGTGACGAATTTCACCTCCGGAAGTACCCACTAAAGTTGTTAAATAAACACCTATAATTGCTACAATAACGGCTACAAAAGATATAAATTTAGCTTTAGAATGATTTTTTATATTTAAAACTATACCTAAAAGTGAAATGGCTCCAAGTAAATACAATACAATTGCTAGCTTTTCTGCTATTTCTTCGTGTTCATGAATTATTCTTTTGCCGATATTAGGCATATCTTCAACCATTTTCTCAGCTCCTTCACCAGTTCCTATACTAAATGCGGCAAAAACAGCCGCAACAATGAATAAAACATAAGCGGTATTTTTTACCGAATTGTTCTTTAAAATTATTCCAGTTATTAAAATTCCAAGTCCTAAAATCGTCCCGATAATTGGAAAATGGTTTACCACCATGTGTAAATGTGCGTCATTCATAATATAATTTGTTTAAGGTTTAAAAGTTAAGGTTTACGATTATCCAGCCAATGAAACACCAATTAAAGAGCCAATTCCATAGGTTACCGCAGCAGCAACCAATCCGAAAGATACTTGTCTAAGTCCAGAGAACACAACACTTTTTCCTGTTAATAAGGTTATTGCGGCCCCTATTCCAAAAAGACCAATAACACTGCTTCCAAGACTCAATAAAATTGCGTTTTTTCCGTCTAAAAATATAAAAGGATATAACGGAATAATTGCTCCAATGGAAAAAAGAACAAATGATGCAGTGGCAGCTTCCCATGCTGAACCTCCTAATTCTTCTTTATCAATACCTAATTCCTCAGTAATGATTGCATCTATTGCCGTTTGAGGATTTTCAAATGCTTTTTCAGCTAATTTTTTAGCTTCTTCAATATTCATTCCTTTAGCCTGATACAACAATACAAGCTCTTTTTTTTCTTCTTCGGGCGAAGCTTCCAGTTCTTCTGTTTCCAAGTCAATTTGGCGTTGGTTTAATTCTCTGGAACTTTGCACCGAAAGCCATTCGCCCAAAGCCATTGAAATTGCTCCAGCCAAAAGTCCTGCAATACCGGTTAATAATATTGTATTATTAGAAACTGCAGCGCCGGCAACTCCCATTACCAAACTCATATTAGAAACTAATCCGTCATTAGAGCCTAAAACAGCTGCTCGTAATGCATTACCTCCAACAGTCTTGTGTCTACTTTCAAATTTAGATAAAAAACCACCTGAAACATTCAGTGCTGCATTATTATTTACGGCTTCAATAATTTTAAGATGATTGTGTTCAAAACCAGTTGGCTTCTCCCCGCTTTCAATTTTGTTTTTTATTGCATTTACAGCAAATTGTTTTTCTATACTCGAAAGACTGCTGATAATAGAATTGTAGCCAAAAATTTTACCCGATTTCAGTTGAAATTTAGCTCTTCCTGAAGGCAAAGGCATTTTATAATCCTTTTCAGTCGTTAATACTTTATCCAGCATGTGTTTAGCATGTCCTTTTTCTATTTCCGATAAACCTCGTAAAACTCTTATAAGATTATCATCTGATTGAATTGCGGCAATGCTATCATACAAAAAGGAAGTATCTACTTCAGTCTGTAATTGATCTTTTAGTTTGTTTAAATCCATATTTATCTAATTTACGATATCAAAAATGCCTTTTACAAGAATTTTTGAAGAATCATTTATTATTTCAACTAAAGTAGCATTTTTTATTTGATGCTAATGCTAATCCAATTTATTATCGGGTCAGCTTTAAGGCATCGTTCAATCGCATCGCCACGTTATCCCAATTGATGATATTGAATAGTGCATCTACAAAATCAGTTCGCTTATTTTTGTATTTTAAATAATAGGCGTGTTCCCAAACATCAATAACCAATAATGGAATTGCTCCCCATTGTGTTAGTTTTTCGTGGTTTTCGCATTGCAAGATCACTAAACTATCGCTGTAAGGCTGATACGCTAAAATACCCCAACCATTGCCATCTACATTTTTTGAAGTGGCAGCAATTAAAACTTTCAACCTGTCATAACTGCCAAAACTTTTTTCAATTCGTTTTAGTAAATCGCCTTGTGGCAAGGTGCTTTTATTAGTAAGATTTGTCCAAAAAATGGAATGCAAGATATGTGATGAAAAATGATAGGATAATTTTTTTGTCCAAAAATCAATGGTCTCCAAATTGTTATCGTCCAATGCTTTTTTTATCATTTGCAAATCTTTGTTTGCGCCTTTTACCGCACCTCCATGGTGAAAAGTATAATGCAAATGCAAGGTTTCTGTATCCATATAAGGCTCTAAAAAGCTTTCGCTATATGGTAAAATCTGCTGAATGTAATTACCATTTGCATCTACTAATTTATCAATAGGATTGTCTGCTAAATTTTTAGCAAACGCATTAGTAGTAGGAAGTATTAGTGAAGCTACTCCAAATAAAGTACTCGATTTCAAAAACTCTTTTCTGTTCATTGTAAAATATTTTAGTTTATTGGTTTAATTGTTAAACCATCAAAATAAGATTGTACATTGGCTTTTGTCCAAAAATCAACTCTGCCTGCTTCAGAAATCCATTTGTAATTTTCAACTAAATTTTTATGTGTATAACCAACTAATGCAACAGGACCACCAAAACCAATTGTCCCTAATTTTAGGAAATAAAGTACAAATTCTTTTAAAGTATAATTTTGCATTATGTTTATTTACAAAGTTTAACTCTTATTTTCAATTGGTTTTAACGTTAGAACTAATTTACATTTTTTATTACTCCACATTCTTCATTTTCATTAAAAGTGCATAAGCACCTTTAATAACGATTGTAGCATCTTTTAAATCATGATTTGAAATAATTTCGGTAAACCCGTTTTCGGATGTTCCAGTTGTAACTTCTTTCATTTCAAAGAGCTTACTTCCTTTTGCTACGAAAACATAATTCTTGTTTTCATAATTTACTATGGCATTTGATGGCAAGACATTAGATTGCTTACTGTTTAATTCGATTTCGGCATTCATGTACATTCCCGGTAAAAGTGCTTTATCGTATTTTGTAAAATGACAGTGCATTTCTGTACTTCGATTTTCTGTAAAATCTTTACCAATTAAAATAATTTCGCAAGGATATTTTTTTTCTGGATTGGTGTTAGTGTATGCCAATAAAGATTGGCCAATAGCTAATTTATTGATGTCTTTTTCAAAAACGGTCAATGCCAAAAGAATGTCCGAAGGATCTACTATTTCAAATAAAATGTCGCTTGGGTTTACATATTTGCCAATATTTACATTTACTTTACTAACGTAACCGCTTATTGGAGAATAAATATTGATGCTTTTTGAAATGTTTTTTGCTGAAATACCAGTTGGATTTATCCCTGCGAATTTCAATTTTTCTCCATACGATTGTATCATTACTGAAAGTGAGTTGTACTCTGATTGTGCTTGCTGATAGACCTTATCACTACTGGCCTTGCTTCGGTTGAGTTCTTTTTGTCTTTCGAATTCGGCTTTTGCGTACCCTATTTTTGCTTTCGCCAAAAGGTAATCTTCCTGCAGTTGAATGTATTGTTGGTCTTCTACAACACACAAAACCTGCCCTTTGGTTACATACATTCCCTCTAAAAGTTTTGTATATTTTAAATAACCACCCATCGGCACACTTATGAAAACTAAATTTTGAGGAGGCACATCTATTTTACCATTTAATTTTAATGTAGATGAAATTTCTTTTTGCTCGATTTTACCCGTTTCAATACCTGCATTTTTTATTTGTGCATCGGTAAGTGTTGTCGTGTTTTCGATAGTTGGAGTGGCTTCTGTTTCGTTTTCTGTTTTCTTATCTCCACACGAAGAAAGGAATACTATTGCCATTATTGTAATGATTGTATTTTTACTCATGATTGTATTTTTATTTTGGTGTTTGTGACTCTGCGATTTCATTTTATTTATTTTGAATATTAAGATAGTGTTTGTTATTTAAAATCTCATTGCAATTGATAATCGGTTAGGCATCAATCTTAACGCGAAGGAGTTTTATGGAATTAATAAAGACTAAAGTGTCAGGAAGCAAATGAATAGCTGCTGCTTCAATCGGTCCAATTATTTTAAGCAAGACAAGGGTAATTCCAATCACATGAACAACACCAACCCCTACAAAAATATTTTCACGAATGGTACGATAGGCTCTTTTACTAATAGCACGAGCCTTGGCGATTTTTTCCAAATTATCCTGCATCAGGACGATATCAGCCGCTTCCATTGCTGCTTCGGTTCCCATAGCACCCATTGCTATCCCTATATTTGCCTGGACTAAAGCAGGCGCATCATTAATGCCGTCGCCCACCATTGCAATCTTAGAACCGTCTTTTTGCAATTCTTTTATGATATTGATTTTGTCTTCGGGCAATAAATTGGCTCTAAAATCGGTAATTCCTATCTGATTGGCAACGTGCTTGGCAGTTTCAGGATTATCACCGGTAAGCATAATTATGTTTTGAATTCCACTTTTTCTTAAACCTTCAATCATTTCTTTTGCACCTTCACGTATCGCATCGGATATATAAAAGATACCCGCCAATTTATTATCAACTGAAAGATAAATAGCAGTATCGGTAATACTTTCTGAGGATTTCGACACAGGTACTTTACTTTCTTCCATAAAGAGCTTGTTCCCTAATAAAACCGATTTGCCATCTATTTTTGCGGAAACACCCCGTCCTTTTACCACCTCGAAATTTTCAGGCTCGCCATAGGTAAGTTTTAATTGATCCGCATAGCTTAAGATTGCTTTTGCTAATGGATGGCTGGAACGTCGGTCTACAGTAGCAGCGAATTGAACCAATTGGTTTTCATTATAAGCAGGATCTATTATATCAACGGTATTCACTATAGGACTTCCAACGGTTAATGTGCCTGTTTTATCAAAAACAATGGTAGTTACTTTAGCAAGCTCTTCTAAAAACAAACCTCCTTTTATCAAAATACCTTCTCTCGCAGCACGTGCAATTGCAGCAATGGTCACAAGCGGTGTTGCCAAACCTAATTCGGCAGGAGAAGTAAAAATCAGCAATGCAATCACCAGTTTGACATCACGGGTAAAAAAGTAAACGGTACCAACAAAAATAAATACCACCGGAATAAGCCACGCCGCTACTTTATCAGTAAATTTTTCAATAGGTGCTTGCTGGCTTTCTGCCTCTTCCACCAAGGCTATAATACGCGAAAAAACGGTGTCTAATCCTGCTTTTGCCATTTCTATATCGAGCGCACCTAATTCCAGTATGGTTCCGGCAAATGCTTCACTTCCCGCTGTTTTTTCCTGACGTACGCTTTCGCCGGTTATGGGGGCCTGGTTCACAGAACCTGATCCGCCAATCACTTTACCATCAACAGGGATTTTTTCTCCGGCTTTTACCAGAACAATATCACCGATTTTTAAATCGCTTATTTGCACTATTAATTCAGAGCTGTTCTTTTTTACTATCGCAGTCTTTGGAACTGAACCAATCAACTCTTTTATAGATGCTCTCGCTTTTTCGGTACTTGCACTTGCGATATATTCTGCAATAAGGATGATCATAAGTACGACAGCACCAGCCAAATATTCCTTACCAACAACTGAAATAATTACCGCTATGGTTATAAACAATTCGGTACCTATCTTTCTTTCTTTTATGATATCCAGTACCGCAGTTTTTACTAATGAATAAAGACCGAAAGCCATTGCGGCTATCAAAATAGGTAATGGAATAACATCGAAATAAAACAATAAACAGGCTATTCCCACTATTATTATCCGTACAATTTCCCAAAGGAACTGTCGCGAAAAAAAGGTTTGCGTATAATTCATAATTAAACTATTTTAATTAGTTAATGCATTGATTTCAATCACACTTATATTCAATTTTCTAACGGCCTCAATATAATAACTTTGAATTTCAGTGCTTTGATTAATAAGCATTACCCATTCCAGATAATTGATGTCACCATTGATAAATTTATCATTAGCAGCTTTGGTTACCAAATCAACATTTTTCAAGGCTTGACTTTCGTAATAGGCGATAGTTTCTTTGTGTTTTTTATATTCTTGGACTAATTCCTGATTCTTGCTTTCCAGTTTTAGTTTTTCATTATTTAAATTATTTTCGGCAATTTGGGTGTTTATCTCTAATGCTTTTTTCTTATTATTTATTGCCGCATTGAATAACGGAATTGCCACTCCAAATTGTCCGTAAACACCATTATAACTGTCTTGAAATGTAGTGTTTGTTTTGAAAGTCTGGTAATAAACACCACCGATTAATTCCGGTAATTTTTTAGATTTTTCAAGTGAAATTTCCGCTTTGCTGCTATTTACTTCTTGCTCAAATAATTTTATACTGGGTTGATTGCCAATAGCACTTTTATCTGAATTTTCGATAAAATCCATTTTGAATTTATCTGAAACTGGGATAAAGTCTTTATCAGAATTAAGTAAATACTTGAATTGCGATTGTATTATTTTATAATCACTTTGTAATTCCAGAAGTTGAATTTTTATTTGTCCAGATTGGTTTTCAGCGGTTGCTTTTTCTAATATATTACTTTCGCCTTTGTCAAAACGGAGGGTTGATTTCCTTAAAAATTCGGAATAAATACTATCGCTTTTTAGCAACAACCTTTCCTTTTCTTTTAGATACATCATTTCGTAAAACACGGTTGTTACCTGTCTGGTCAATTCCTTTCTCTGCAATGCTTCGTTCCATTGGCCTTTTTTGGCTTCTTCCATTAAAAGTTGTTTCTTCCTTTTGTAAACCGTTGGGAATTTTATGCTTTGTGAAATGCCAATTTTCACATCATTCACATTACTGTTAAACTGACCGTACTCGCTAATAATTCCTGTGTTGGGAATGTCATAACCTGTCTTGGTCATTTTCTGTAAATATTCTGAATTTAGTTTTTCGTTTTTAATTTTGATATTATTTGAAATAGCCGTTTGAATGGCTTTCTCAATTGAAATTTTTTCCTGAGCATTTCCATTTTGAAAAGAAAAAAATAGTCCCAAAACAAAGATAGTTGTAATTGATTTTATCTTTTTGGGTTTTAATTTAATTCCCTTTTCGAACATAATGTATAAAATTGGTAAAACAAATAAGGTCAAAAATGTGGCAATCAACAATCCACCAATAACAACTGTTGCCAATGGTTTTTGTACTTCGGCACCTGAACCGTTGCTTAATGCCATGGGTAAAAATCCTAATGATGCTACAAATGCAGTCATTAAAACAGGGCGTAAACGTATTTTAGTTCCTTGCAAAACAATCGCTTTTAAATCGGCTTCACCCGATTTTCGAATGCTGTTAAATTCAGCAATTAAAACTAATCCATTTAGAACAGCTACACCAAATAAGGCAATAAAACCAACTCCTGCACTAATACTAAAAGGCATTCCTCTTAATGCTAAAAAGAAAATTCCCCCAATGGCAGAAAGGGGAATGGCTGAGTAAATCAATAAACCTTGTTTCACTGAATTAAATGCAAAATAGAGCAAAATGAATATTAATAATAATGAAACCGGAACAGCAATCATCAAACGGTTTTTGGCTTCGTTTAAGTTTTCAAAAGCACCACCATACGTTGGATAGTAACCCGCAGGAAATTTGATTTGGGTTTCAACTTTACCTTGCAATTCTTTCACAATACTTTGCACATCACGGCCACGAACATTAAAACCAACTACAATTCTACGTTTGGCATCTTCTCTTTGTATTTGATTTGGGCCTTCGGTAATTTCAACTTTGGCCAATTGAGATAAAGGAATTTGCGAACCAGTGGACGTTGGTATTAATAAATTTTGAACATCCGCCAAATCCTGACGTTTTTCGCCTGTTAAACGAACGACTAAATCAAATCGTTTTTCACCTTCGTAAACAACCCCAGTGCTTTGTCCTGCAAATGCGGTGTTTACTATTCGATTGATATCCTGAATATTCAATCCGTATTGTGCAATTGATGCTCTGTTATAGTCAATTACTACTTGAGGCATTCCAGTAACGGTTTCAACATAAAGGTCAGAAGTTCCTTCAACTGTATTTACAATTTTGCCCAATTTATTGGCGTACAAAGCCAGTGTGTCTAAATTTTCTCCAAATATTTTACAGACTACATCTTGTCTTGCGCCTGTCATTAATTCATTGAAACGCATTTGTACCGGATATTGAAAACCGTAAGAAACACCTGGAACAGCTTCTAATTCCTTTGCCATTTTTTCTGATAATTCATCAAAAGTTTTGGCAGAAGTCCATTCGCTTTTGTCCTTTAAAATAATCATCATATCACTGGCATCAATGGGCATTGGATCAGTTGGTACTTCGCTACTTCCTGTTTTGCCTACAATTTTCTCTACTTCAGGAAATTTTTCTATTAGTATTTTTGCGCCTTGTGAAATGGCAGTCATAGAAGTTTGTAGATTGCTTCCTGGTAAAACTCTGGTTTCTACTGCAAAATCACCTTCTTCCAATGATGGCATAAATTCGCCACCCATAAACGAAAGCGTAATCAGCGCTAAAACAAACAAACCCAAAGTTGTTCCGATAATTGCTCGCGGAATTTCCAATGCTTTACTTAAAAGTGGTTGATAGAAATTTTCTAGTTTCTCCATCATTCTATCTGAAAAAGTTTTTTTGTGGGATATATTTTTATTCAAAAATAAAGCGGTCATCATGGGAACATAAGTCAGCGACAATATAAAAGCACCAAATAATGCAAATGCAATAGTTTGTGCCAGTGGCAAAAACATTTTTCCTTCAATACCACGCAAAGTAAAAATGGGAATGTATACTATCAATATAATTAACTCCCCAAAAACTGATACATTACGCATTTTTATAGACGTTTTTAATACAGTGTTGTCCATTTCTTGCTGTGAGATTTGAGAATCTTTCCTGCTGTGTAAACTAAACAAACAGGCTTCAACAATAATAACGGCTCCATCTACAATTAATCCAAAATCCAATGCTCCTAAACTCATTAAATTTCCGCTAACGCCAAATAAATTCATCAATATGACTGCTATCAGCATCGCCATTGGAATAACTGATGCTACGATTAATCCAGCCCTTACATTTCCTAAAAAGAAAATAAGAACAAAAAGCACAATTAGCGCCCCTTCTAATAAGTTTTTTTCTACTGTTGAAATAGAATTATTCACCATTTTTGTTCGGTCTAAAAATGGTTCTACAATAACGCCTTCAGGTAATGTTTTTTGTATTTGCTCAATACGTTCTTTAATTTTCTTGATAACCACATTGCTGTTGGCACCTTTTAGCATCATCACTACTGCACCCGAAACTTCGCCAGATTGAACTCCTTTTTTATTAAAAGTCATTGCTCCGTAACGAATAGCACTCCCAATTCGAACATCGGCCACATCACGAATAAATAAAGGACTTCCGCTATTGGTGTTTGTAATGGAAATATCTTTTATATTTTCGATAGTATTAATTAATCCTTCGCTTCGGATGTATAAAACTTTAGGTCCTTTTTCGATATAAGCACCGCCTGTATTTTGATTATTTTTTTCTAAAGCAGTAAAAACATCAGTAATCGTAATATTATAAGATTGTAATTTATTTGGGTCAATGGCAATTTCAAATTGCTTCAATTTTCCACCAAAACTACTTACTTCCGCCACTCCTTCAACACTTAATAATTGACGGCGAACAATCCAATCCTGAATGGTTCTCAACTCAGTTACATCATACTTTTTTTCATAACCGGGTTTTGTTCGAACTGCATATTGGTAAATTTCGCCCAAACCTGTAGTTACGGGTGCAAGAAATGGATCTCCAATACCTCTTGGAATTTGGTCTTTAACAGCACTTAATCGTTCTGTTACTTGTTGTCTGGCCCAATAGACATCAATTGTATCATCAAAAACAATAGTTACTACAGATAAACCGAAACGAGAAAAACTACGAATTTCTTTCAGCCCGGGAATATTACTGTTGGCTTGTTCAATTGGAAAAGTAATCAGTCGTTCTATATCAGTTGCGCCCAGTGATGGTGCGGAAGTGATTACTTGTACCTGATTATTCGTAATATCAGGAACTGCATCGATTGGTAATTTGGTAAATTGGTAACTCCCATATGCTATAAGAGCGACAATGAAAAGACCAACGATAAGTTTATTTTTGATTGAAAATTCAATTATTTTATTCAACATAATTTATAATTATTAATTATTTTTCTAAGAATATGCTGTAATACAAATCGTCATCAATGTATATACGAAGATGAATTGTAAAAAAACATTAAAATAATTAACAATATTTTGGTGGTCTCCAAATAGATAATAGAACACTTGAAGAAAAATAGTTTTGCAAGAAAGCTATTTTTTGAGGTTCTTTAAAATAGTAGTTAGGAATAAATTTGAATAATTTTATTTCAAAATTTATTGCTAAATTTTGATTAGAAGAAAAATCCGAATGACTATGAAAAGGTAAATCTCCATGGTCATCTTGCTTCTCATCATGATGCTTGTCAAAATAATGATCTGTCAAAAAATGGATGAGAGTTACATCTTTGTGATTATAAGTGTGTTGAATAAAATGTGAAACCAAAATAGGTAAACGTAAACTATCCTCAACAACAAAAGGAACCGTTAGTTGTAGGCAAATAATTAAAGCTATTATGTTTTTTAAAAATTTCACGAAACAAATATAAGTACTTTTTAGATTTTATTTTAAATGAAATACCATACTCACTTAAGTTTTAGTTAATTAAATTCCTTGTTTTAAAGGAGATTAAATAAGCGAATAACCTCTTGTGAAATATTTAATCCATTAATTTATCATTGTGCAAATGCTGTTAAAGAAAGTATAAATGTAAAGCATAAATTTAAGTATTAACTTAAGAAATTCTTAAAATAACGGTTGTTCCCTGATTGATTTCGCTATGAATTTCAAATCCAATATGAAGCAACTGTGTTATTCTTTTTACTATAGATAAACCTAAACCGGAACCCTTAATCTCAGGATGATTTGTTGGATTGGAGCGATAGAATGGATTAAAAATTTTATCTAAATCGTCTTTAGCAATACCAATTCCATTATCGGATATGGAACAAATGGTTTTATTGTTCTCTTTTGAAAGTAAAATTGAAATTTCTCCATTTTCATAAGAATACTTTATAGCATTGGAAATGATATTACTAATGATAATAGAAACTAGATAATTATCTGATTCAATGAAATAATCAGTTGAAAAAGAATATTTTATATTAATTTTTTCATTGTTAATCTTTTCTGAATACAGTGTTAAGGTGTCTAGTATTAGAGCATTCAAATAGACTTTTTCAATTTTTAGACTTTGTTTTTGATTTTCGAATCGAGCCAATAACAGCAATTGATCGACTAAATTATTCAATCGGTTTACTTCCGAGATACTATAGTTTATTTTTTCTTCATATTCCGATTGACTTCTGGGTTTTCTAATCAATACTTCAAGTGTTCCTTTTAGTACAGTGAGAGGTGTTCTCAGTTCATGGGAAGCGTCCGATGTAAATTGTTTTTCGCGTTCTACGGCGCTTTCAATTCGGTCCAATAAATCGTTTATTGTTTTTGAAAGCACATACAATTCGTCCTTATTATGAGGTAATTCAATTCGATCTTTAAGATTGTCTTTTGTAATTCTGCTCGAAGTTTCGGTAATCATGGTTACCGGTTTAATGCTTCTTCCGGCAATTAATCGTGCTATGAGAAATAATACTATTAAAATTAACGGAAACGCAATGAAAAGAGTATTTCTTAAATTGGTCAAAATCATCGTAGCATCGTCAAGGGACATGGCTACAAAAAGATGCCCAACAACTTTTTTATTGTCAAAAAGAGGGACTTGTATTTGTCGTATTGGCTTATTGTTTAAATACGTATCAATGAATTTATTGTCTAATTTATAAACATACAATTTGAGTTGAAGCCCTTTAAGATTCGGGGACTTATCAATCAGTTTATCATTAATGTCAAAAAACTGTACGAAAACAGGATTTACATTTACTGTATTATGTTCTCTGGCTCGCCATTGATCCACTTGAATTAAATACGTATTGTTTCTGTCAATTTCAATTTCTTCAAGATGTTTCTCCACTTCCATTTGAATATCATCATTGATGTGTGTGTTCACACTGAAATCAATAATTTGATAAATGACAAAAAAGACCACTGAAATCAATAATCCCGTACTGAGGATGTAATTGAAAGCGATTCTATTTTTGTATGAAAATGAAAACATATTTTAATTTAAATCATTAGCAATATAACCAACACCTCGAATGGTTTTGATAAGTTCTTCATCCTTATTGAGATTGAGTTTTTTTCGGATGGCGTTCATAAAAACATCAATTACACCAGTGTCATATTCAAAATGGATGTCCCAAACATCTTCTATGATTTGGTTTCGGGTGCATACTTTCCCTTTGTTTTTTATGAGGTATCCCAAAAGTTCAAATTCCCTTTGCGTAAATGCGATTTCTTGATTGTCAACAAGAATTTGGTGTTTCGACTTAATGATTTTAATGTTTCCAAGACTCATTTCATCGTTTTCATTTTCATTTCTGAAATGAATTTTAATGCGTTCCACCAATTCATCAAAACTGAATGGTTTTTTGATATAATCATTGGCTCCGGTTTTCAGTCCTTCAATAGTTTCTTGAACAGTATCTTTTGCAGTAAGAAATATAATTGGAGTTTTTGAATCTGTTTTTCGGATCGATTTACAAACTTCAATCCCTGTCATTTGAGGTAAAATCCAATCCAGAAGAATCACATTTACTTTTTGGCTTAAAGCCAAATCATAACCAGTTTTTCCATCGTTAGCAACCAAAACGTCATAGCCTTCCTCTTCTAAACCTTGTTTTAGAAAATTAGCGATTCCTATTTCGTCTTCAACTATTAGAATTTTCATTATTTATTGCATATAAATTTAAAACCAATGGTAGCAATATTTGCAGTTAAATTATCACTTCTTTTGTGGTGATAAAATCTCAAATCAATATTTTTTAAACCGAATTTCCAGATTTTTGCACCCTTAAAAATATCCGTGTAATTTACGCCAAGTGTAAAATTCTTCTGTTCATAAATGGGTTTCGTAAGGTGCATAATACTTGGATGCAGTTTGAGTGCAATAGCGATACATTGGGAACCATCGGGTCGTTTTCCCCAGAAATATCTCCAGAAACATTCACAATTCCTGATTTACATCCTTTGGACGCCAATAATTCTTTACTTTATCGGCAATATATCCTTGACCAATACCTCCAAAGAATGAATAAGTTTGATATAATCTGAAGCACTAACGTTTTTAAAACCGGTTATCCCAATAACTTTCCCTGTTTTGTCTAAAAGAACGACTAATGGGAAGCTTCCGTTTTTATTGTATTTTTCAGCCAGTTTTTTATTGCTTTCCGATAATTCAGGGGATAATTGGTTTGCTTTTTTCTTAGGAAAATCGGCTTTGTATAAAACCCATTTTTTTTCGGCTTCCATTTGAAAATCTTCTGATTTCCATACTACTTTTTCTAATTTCATACATGGTGCACACCAATCTGAGCCAGAAAAGACCAAAAGTATGTTTTTGTTTTCTTTTGCAGCTTCTGCTTTAGCTTCTTCAAAATTGACTTTCCAGTTTTGGGAATAACCTAACGTTCCTATCAAAAGAAACAGTAGCAATAACGATTTTTTCATTTGCATTCTGTATTTGTAAATTACGAAGTAAAATTATTCATTTATAATTAAACTCCTCACTTTGTAAAAGATTTTAAGCGAATATTAATTTTGATAAAATATTAAGTAAGTCTTAAAAAAACTATAATAAATAGGACTTACATTTGTATGTAAATATACCGTTATGCAATTGTTAAGAAAAATTTCTCCATTTTACAATCTTATGCTTTTTTATATTATTGTAAGCATCGTTTTAAGAATAGTATTATTATTTCATCCCATAACCCAAAGTTCATTTGATTTTATTGATATTGTTAAAATATTTGGATTTGGATTAATCTCTGATTTTTTCATTTTTGTATTGGTCAGCGGTTTTTTATGGCTATACCTTATTTTCATATCCAATTCAAAATACTTAAAACCTTATGGTTACCTCTTTTTTGGGTTGTTAGTTACCTTGTTGCTGTATGTGTCATTTGGCAATACCATTCTTAATGAATATGGCGGAGCATTACCCGCAATTGGAATAATTTTTATCGCTATAAAAACTATTTTATTTGGGTTATTACTTTTTCTGCCAAAATACCGAAGTCAGATTAGATTCTGGTTGTTCACTTTTGTCATTTTCTTATATGTCGTTTTGATTTTGCAAAATGGAATTAGTGAATACTTTTTTTGGAATGAATTTGGCGTAAAATACAATTTTATAGCCGTAAATTATTTGGTTTACACCAATGAAGTAATCGGCAATATCATGCAATCGTATCCTGTTATTCCAATATTTACAGTATTGTTTATTGTAGCAGGTTTAATAACTTATTTGATTATAAGACGTTCAAAAAATTACATTGACAGCATTCCAACGTTTGTACAAAAAGTACAGCTTTCTGGAATTTATTTTGCTCTCTTTGGACTCTCGTTAGTGGCAATACCATTTTTATCTGCTCAGGAAAACTCTCCGAATATTTTTACCAACGAATTAGAAGCTAATGGGATTTATAAGTTCTTTTTAGCATTTAAAAATAGTGAATTGGACTATTTTAAATTCTACAAAACACTTCCAGAAAAAGAAGCTTATACCTTATTACAAGAGCAAATTCCTGGAATTTCAGGAGAAACTTCTTTAAGACAAATTCAAAGTGATGCAACTGAAAACCATAAGAATGTAGTATTAATAACGATCGAAAGTTATAGTGCTGATTTTATGAAGATGTATGGAAACGAGCAAAACCTCACTCCCTTCCTAGATAGTTTAGCAACAAAAAGTTTATTATTTACTAATCTTTACGCTGTTGGGAATCGAACCGTTCGTGGTCTTGAAGCCGTTACTTTATGTTTCCCTCCAACTGCGGGGGAAAGTGTGGTTAAAAGAGAAGATAATAAAAACAAATTTTCGACTGGAAACATCTTCAAACAGAAAGGGTATACTGTAAAATATCTTTACGGAGGTGATGCCTTTTTTGACAATATGGAAGATTTTTTTACAGGAAACGGTTATGGAATTGTAGATAAAAAAGCATTCACTCCTGAAGAAATCACTTTTTCGAATGTATGGGGCGTTTGCGATGAGGATATGTACAGTAAAGCAATCAAGGTAATGGATGACGAAGCAAAGGAAAACAAACCGTTTTTTAATCATATTATGACAGTTAGCAATCACAGGCCATTTACGTATCCTAATAATAAAATTGATATTCCCGGAGATGCAAAATCTCGTGATGGAGGAGTAAAATATACTGATTTTGCCATGAAAAAATTCTTTGAAATGGCGAGCAAACAACCTTGGTTTGCTAATACCGTTTTTGTAATTCTGGCGGATCATTGTGCTTCGAGTGCAGGAAAAATGGAGCTTCCAGTCGATAAATATAGAATACCGGCAATGATTTACAGTCCCGGTTATGTTCAACCACAACATTTTACTAATTTGATGTCTCAAATAGATATTATGCCCACGTTATTTGGATTGTTGAATTTCAATTATCAAAGTAAATTCTATGGTCAGGATGTTTTAAAAACAGACTATAAACCGAGAGCATTAATTGCAACGTATCAAGATTTAGGATTGATAAAAGACAATGTTCTAACTATTATTTCACCAAAACAGCAAGTGAAACAATTTCAATTGACATTAAAATCAAACCAAAAAATAGCACCAAATTTTCAAATTTATTACAACCAAAATCCTCTGATAAAAGAAAGAACCGATTTAGTAAATCAAACCATTTCGTATTACCAAACCGCTTCGGATATGTTGAAGAAAAAGAAATACCAGAAAATTAATTAGCGTAAAAAAACGGGCAAGATTCATATCCCACCCGTTTTTTAATTAGGAATTTGTTGGTTATTCTTTTTCATTTATTAAACCAAAAAGATTTCCTTTTTCAAAAGTTCTTAAATCCTTTTTCAAACTCTTATTATTGCGCTTTGTAAGTTCATTAGCATCCAGATTACTCAAATCCGGTTTACCTGCATTTACCCAAGCCGTGTACCAAAAACTTGCCGTTGCGATAATCGCTTTTTTCATTTGTTTTTCAACCATTCCGTTCAATTCCGTGTGGAATTTACCTGCGTATTCATCCGAATATAGCATTCCATTGTATTTGTTTTTTACAATATTTCCTGCATCGTCTACAACATACATTTTATTTTCAGCGGTTGCAATTCTTAGTTTTTTATCAGCAGCTAATAACGGTTCTACTAAACTGTGCGTATCAAAAATAATATCCCAAGTTGCGTTGGCTACATTCTCAATATATTTTCCTTCTTCAACATTTAATTTATAGTTCTTAACAAACAATTCAGGCAAACGGCTTTCCCACAAAGAATGAATTCCTTTTTGATTGGTATTTTGTCCATCATGATTGTCTGAAGTATGCAAAGGCATGTGTGCATCTGCAATGTAATGACCTAAATCACCTGCAATGAATAATATTTCGTTTTTTCTTTTATCCTTGAAAGCCTTGGTTAATTTTGCCATCATATCCTGAATGTACCAAGGTAATATTCCGTTTTTAGTCAAAAATTTCTCATCATACTTTAACTTCGCTTCGTCCATAGTTTTAGGAAAACTTTCGACAGTACCAAAATTTTCCATGTCAAAATAATGGCGTGGACCTTCAGCTTTGTCGTTCAAAACATTTCTTCTCAAATCTGGAACAGTAGATTCTTGTGTGATGAAATCAATATGATTGTAAAAAAAAGCCTGTAATGGTTTAGGAAGTGCCATTACTGCCGCCCTATTGATTCGTTCATGTCCAATAATGCCCCATGACAACAGCAAAAAAGCAATTCCAATTGTAGATAACCCAATAAGTGTAGGTCTAATTTTAAAATTTTCATTATATTTATTTATTAGAACTGCAAATGTATTTTTTTTAAATATAATTCAAAGAAATCTAATTTAAGATTATGTTAATTTAAAAAAATTAAATAAAAATGTTTCGTCACAAAGGAAAAAATAGAACTTTTATTCACAATCTGCGTTTAGCAACTTTACTTTCTTTCGTGGCTGAAATTGTTAATATTACAGGAGTTTTGGCTGTAAAAACTTTGACAACCAATGTTACGGGACACTTTGCCTATTTTGCCGAAGAATTGATGCTCAATAACTATTCTGCAGCAATAACCTTTTTTATTTTTACAATTTTCTTTCTGATTGGTGCCTTTACTTCTAATTTTTTATCGGAATTAGTATCAGGAAAACATCCCGATTTATCCCATGTTGTACCAATTTCTTTAGAGATTTTAGTTTTAACTGGCGTTGGCATTTTTGGAGCTCCGTCTGACATTTCTATTTTTGGAGGTAAAATGATTGCCTTTTTTATGCTCTTTGCTATGGGGATTCAAAATTCATTGGTAACAAAAATATCACAGGCAACAGTCCGAACAACCCATCTTACCGGTCTGTTTACCGATTTAGGAATAGAATTATCTCAATTGTTTTTTTATAAAAGAGATGAGGAAGTTAAAAAATTGAAAACGAGTATTTATTTACGCTTTTCAATTATTTCTTTCTTTTTTATTGGCTGTGTTTTAGGAGGATTTATATATCGGGAAATTGAATTAAAAACACTTTTAATTGCTTCCTTTTTTCTGTTTGTTGCTCTTTTTTATGATTATATGAGGCTCACTTATTATGCTATCAAGAGAAAAAAATTCCATCATTAATAGTATTTTATGACAGTCCGCAATATGTTCCAAAGGATAAAATATGGCACACAGATAACACGGATTGAACGGATTTTGCACAGATTTAAATAACTGTCTTGTCCTAAAATAGGTTTACACATTTAAACGACAATTAAATGAGAACAAGTAAAGTTATTTTAGGATTTAAAAGGCCGATAGAAATTTCTAATATGGAACGTCGGCAGATAGT